>NZ_WSUT01000005.1:600000-952500 GCF_009789535.1 Sphingomonas carotinifaciens
TGCAGATAGCGCTTCACGTTGCGCGCCGCCTGCCTCAGGCGCTGCTCGTTCTCGACCATGGCGATCCGCACATAGCCCTCGCCATTCTCGCCATATCCCACGCCCGGCGCGACCGCGACCTTGGCCTCGGTCAGCAACTGCTTGGAAAATTCCAGGCTGCCGAGATGGGCAAGCGCCGGCGGCAACGGCGCCCAGGCGAACATCGACGCGCGCGGCGACGGAATATCCCAGCCCGACCGGGCGAAGCTTTCCACCAGCACGTCGCGGCGCTTGTGATAAAGCTGCCGGTTCTTCTCGACGATGTCCTGCGGGCCGTTCAGCGCGGCGCAGGCGGCGGCCTGGATCGGCGTGAACGCGCCGTAATCCAGATAGGATTTCACCCGCGTCATCGCCGCGATCAGCTTGCGGTTGCCCACTGCGAAGCCGATGCGCCACCCGGCCATGCTGTACGTCTTGGACAGCGAGGTGAACTCCACCGCCACGTCCTTCCCGCCCTTCACCTGCAGGATCGACGGCGTCGGATTGCCGTCATAATAGAGCTCGGAATAGGCCAGGTCGCTCAGGATCCACAGCCCCTGGTCCTTCGCGAACGCCACCAGCCGCTCGTAGAACGCCAGGTCCACCGTCTCCGCGGTCGGGTTGGACGGGTAGTTGACCACCAGCACCGATGGCCGCGGGATGGTGAACTCCATCGCTCGTTTCAGGCTCTCGAAATAGGCCTCGTCCGGCGTCGTGGGCACCGCACGGATCGTCGCACCCGCGATGATGAAGCCGAAGGTATGGATCGGATAGGACGGATTGGGCGCCAGGATCACGTCGCCCGGCGCGGTGATCGCCGTGGCGAGACTCGCAAGCCCCTCCTTCGACCCCATCGTCACCACGACTTCCGTCTCGGGATCGAGGTCGACGCCGAAACGCCGGCCATAATAATTGGCCTGCGCGCGGCGCAGTCCGGGAATGCCCTTGGACTGCGAATAGCCATGCGCGTCGGGCTTGCTCGTCACCTCGATCAGCTTGTCCAGCACATGCTGCGGCGGCGGCAGGTCGGGATTGCCCATGCCCAGATCGATGATGTCCTCGCCGCGCGCGCGCGCCGCGGCCCGCATCGCGTTGACTTCGGCGATGACATAGGGCGGCAGCCGGCGGATGCGGTAGAACTCTTCGGACATGGTATCCTCTTTGTTGGGAACTCACCCCCCATAGCCGCTTTCCTCTCCCGACGCGACCGGACATGACGGCGCAACATCATTGCGGTATCACGCACGCCAGCAACCAGAGGATGCCATGGCCCAGACCGACGACGCGCACGACCCCCGGCCCCCCGGTGGAGGCGCCACGCCCGCCATCCCGACGCTGGAGGAGTTGCAGCACTGGACTTGGGTGATGGGGCGTGCGCAGCAGATGATGATGGAGCAGGGGATCGCGGCGATGAGGCCGCCGGCGGAGGGCGTGCCGGCGATGCCGGTCGTCCCCGGCTTCAACGATCCCGCCACCATCGAGCGGGCGCGTGATTTCTGGTCGGAAAGCATGGACTTGTGGCGCCGCTTCCTTGATCCTTCCGCCGCGGCGCCCGCCCCTGCGGCCAAGCCCGACAAGCGGTTCAAGGCGCCGGGATGGCAGTCGCCGATGTTTGACCTGATCCGGCAAAGCTATGCGCTGGTGGGCGATCACATGTTACGCGGTGTCGACGCGCTGGAGGGGGTCGAGCCGCGCCAGAAGGAACAGCTCCGCTTCGCCACCCGCGCCTTTGTCGACGCGATGAGCCCGACCAACTTTCCCGCCACCAATCCGGAGGTGATCGAGAAGACGATCGAGACCAAGGGCGAGAATCTGCTGAAAGGCTTGCAGAACATGCTTGCCGATATCGGCCGTGGGCAATTGACCCATACCCAGGCCGACGCGTTCCAGATCGGCCGCGACATCGCCGCCACGCCGGGCCAGGTGGTGTTGCGCACCCCGCTCTACGAACTCATCCAGTATCAGCCGACGACCGAAACGGTCGCGACCACGCCGATCGTGATCTTTCCGCCCTGGATCAACCGCTTCTACATTCTCGACCTGTCGCCGGAAAAAAGCCTGATCCGCTGGGCGCTAGACCAGGGCTTCACCGTGTTCATGGTGTCGTGGAAGTCCGCCGATGCCACCATGGCGGATATCGCATGGGACGATTACGTCGCCGCGCAGGTGGAGGCGATCGACACAATTCGCGATCTGCTGGACGTGCCCGCGGTACACAGCGTCGGCTATTGCGTCGCGGGCACCACGCTGGCCGCGACGCTGGCATGGCTCGCCGCGCGGGGCGAGGCGGACAAGGTCGCCAGCGCCACCTTCTTCACCGCCCAAGTCGATTTCTCGAAGGCGGGCGACCTCCTGCACTTCGTCGATGACGAGCAACTGGCGCTGATCGGCACGCTGTCGCCAGAGGGGTTTCTCGACGGGCGCTATCTGGCTGCGACCTTCAACCTGTTGCGCGGGCGCGACCTGATCTGGAACTACGTCACCAACAACTATCTGCTGGGCAAGGATTATGTGCCGTTCGACCTGCTCCACTGGAACGGCGACGTCACCAACCTGCCCGCCAAATGGCACCTCAGCTACCTGACCGACCTGTACCGCGACAATCTGCTGGTGCAGCCCGGCGCGCTGTCGATCGCGGGCGTCCCCCTCGATCTGCGCCGCGTCGCCACCCCCGCCTATGTGCAGGCCGGTCGCGAGGATCATATCGCCCCGCCGGAGAGCGTGTGGAAGCTGACCGAGCTTTTCCAGGGGCCGCTCCGCTTCGTCCTTGCCGGCTCCGGGCACATCGCCGGCGTGGTCAATCCGCCGGCGGCGGGCAAATACCAGTATTGGACCAACGACACGCCCGCCGAGTCGCTCGACGCCTTTGTCGCATCCGCGACCGAGACCAAGGGGAGCTGGTGGCCGGATTGGGCGACATGGCTACGCCATCAGGATGACGCGACCACGCCGGCGAACGGTGCCAGGATCCCCGGCAACGGCAAACTGCCCGCACTGGAGGCTGCCCCCGGCAGCTACGTGGGCACCCGCTAATCTATGTTGCAGTGCACAATAAGCCTTGATTCAGGTCAAATCACCGCTTATTGTGCATCGCAGCGAAATTAGGGGAGTGTTATGTCTATCGACAAGACGAATACGCCCGCGGCTGCCAAGCAGTCCGGCACGAGCCGCAAGCCGCGGCGTGACGTGAAATCCAGGGCCGCGACGCCGTTGCCCGGCCTGCCCGCGATTCAGGACGCGGCGGCGCCCTCCCCCGCAGCGGCGGTAAAGGCCCTGGTCGCGGACACGGTCGCCCCGGCGGCGGTCGCCACGCCACTCCCCGTCGAACCGGTCGAGACGCCCGCGCCTGCCGCGGCGGCTCCCGCCCCGACGCCCCCGATCCCTGTCGTTTCCGCAACCATGGAGACCGACACCCCGTCCGATCCGATTACCAGCGAGCCGGACCAACCGACTCCCCCGACCGCCGCGGTTCCGGCGGACATCGAAGCCAAGGAAGTTGTGATGGAAGCGACGATCGAAAACGCCACGAGCAAGACCCAGGCCATGTTCGGCGAGGCCTCCACCCGCACCCAGGCGGCCATGGACAAGAGCGCCCGGATGCTTGAGGACGCCGCCGCCTTCAACAAGGACAATCTGGAAGCGCTGGTCGAATCGTCGCGCATCGCCGCGCGCGGGTTCGAACATCTCGGCCAGGGCGCGGCCGACTATGCCAAGCGCAGCTTCGAGAGCACGACCCAGGCGTGGAAGACGCTCGCCAGCGCCAAGTCGCCGACCGAGTTCATGAAGCTCCAGTCGGACTATGCCCGCACCAGCTTCGACACGCTGGTCGCCGAGACGTCGAAGTCGACCGAGACGATGCTGAAGCTGGCCGGCGAGATCGCCCAGCCGCTCAGCAACCGCTTCGCGGTCGCCGCCGAGAAGATGAAGATCAGCGCCTGACGCGGATCGCCCGGGGCCGGCTCCCGGGCAAAGGGGCGGTCGTCCAACCGGACGGCCGCCCTTTTCTTTGCGGCCGGCGGGCCGGGAATCGTCCTCCGCGCCGGTTCAGCCCCTTGTGCCTGCCCCCGCGCATGCCATATTTTCAATCCTGTCATGCAGCGGCTTACAACAACCATGGCTGATCGCCGAGATGGCGACGGCACCGACGACGACGGCAATGGTGGCGCCGGGGGCGGCTCCGGGCTCGGTGTCGCCACGCGCACGCGCACCCGCACCAAACAGCCGACGCCCTACCGCGTCCTGATGCTCAACGACGACTATACGCCGATGGAGTTCGTCGTGCTGTGTCTCCAGCGCTTCTTCCGCATGAACATGGAGGAAGCGACCCGCGTCATGCTCCACGTCCATCAGCGCGGCGTGGGCGTGTGCGGCGTCTTTTCCTACGAGGTGGCCGAGACCAAGGTCGGCCAGGTGATCGATTTCGCCCGCGCCAACCAGCATCCGCTGCAATGCACGCTGGAAAAGGCCTGACCTGATACCCCCGCCCTCCCGGCGGGGTCAGGATCGGCCGCTCACCGCCCCGGCGGCAGCCATCCCAGGTCGAGCTTGTTGTAGCGATCGACATAATTGGTCTCGCGCGCCAACGCCGCTTCGTCGCGGATCACCACGCGCCCCGATTCGCGCGCGATCATGCCGTCTTCCTCCAACTGCCGCAGCATCCGGTTGACGTGCACCGCGGTCAGCCCGGTGGCATCGCCGATCTCCTCCTGCGTCAGGCGCAAGGGGAAGATCGCATCGATATCCATGTCGGCACGCCGCATCCGGTTGCGCAGGTCGAGCAGCAGCGTCGCGACCCGCGCGCGCGCCGAGGTCCGCCCCAGCCCCGCCATCCGGTCCGTCGCCGCCACCCGCTCGATCTGGTTCAACACCAGGAGCAGGCATAACAGGCGCGGATGCTCCTCCGACAGCCGCGCGATCGTCGGCCGGTCGATCACCGACAGCACCGCCGTCGACAGCGCCACCACCGTGTCCGGCGATCCGCGATAAACCAGCGCCGACAGTGCAAAAATATCGCCTGGGAACAGGAAACGCACAATCTGCCGGCTGCCGTCGTCCAGGAGGACATAGGCCATCATCATGCCTTCACGCACGACGAACAGTTCGTCCATCCGGTCATGTTCGCGCAGCAACACCGCGCCCCGCGACACGGTGCGCGTCCGCTCTTCGACTTGAATCAAAGTGTTGCGTTCGCCCGGGGTCAATTCGACCATTCGGTGGAAGCGATCGGCGAGGCCGCTGCGTGGCACTATTCCTATTCCCCCAATCGGCTCCGAGCCTTAGCCAAGGAAGGGATTTGCCTGCATTGACATCGATCAAGGCAGGACAGGAGCCTTGGCGCTTCGTCATTGCTTGCGCTAGGGACGGGGGATGGATCGCATTCTCATTCGCGGCGGACAGCGACTCGCCGGGCGCCTCCCGATTTCCGGTGCCAAGAACGCCGCACTCACCCTCCTCCCCTGCGCACTGCTGACGGACGAACCGCTCACCCTGCGCAACCTGCCGCGCCTCGCCGATGTCGATGGCTTCGGCCACCTTCTGAACCAGTTGGGTGCCTCGACCGCGATCGAGGGCACGCGCCCCGACGAATTCGGCCGGGTGATGACGATCCGCGCCGGCCGCCTGACCTCGACCGAGGCGCCCTATGACATCGTGCGCAAGATGCGCGCCTCCATCCTCGTCCTCGGCCCCATTCTGGCGCGGGCCGGTGTCGCGCGCGTGTCGCTGCCCGGTGGCTGCGCGATCGGCAACCGCCCGATCGATCTTCACCTGAAGGCGCTGGAGGCGATCGGCGCCCAGATCGAGCTGACCGCCGGCTATGTCGAGGCGTCCGCGCCCGGCGGCCGGCTGTCGGGTGGCCGCTACACCTTCCCCGTGGTCTCGGTCGGCGCGACCGAGAATGTGCTGATGGCCGCCGCCACCGCCCAGGGCACCAGCGTGATCGGCAACGCCGCGCGCGAGCCCGAGATCGTCGACCTGTGCAACCTGCTTGTCGCGATGGGCGCCCGGATCGACGGCATCGGTACCGAGACGCTGACGATCGAGGGCGTCGATCGCCTGCACGGCGCCACCTATGCGGTGATGCCCGATCGGATCGAGGCGGGCTCCTATGCCTGCGCCGCGGCGATCACCGGCGGCGACATCGAACTGGTCGGCGCCCACGCCCCCGACATGGAGGCGACGCTCGCCGCCCTGCGCCAAGCCGGCGTGACCGTGGAGGAGAAGCCCGGCGCGATCCGCATCGCGGCGGACGGCCCGCTCAGGCCGCTCACGCTCTCCACCGCGCCCTTTCCGGGCTTTGCCACCGATATGCAGGCGCAGTTCATGGCGATGCTCCTGAAGGCGGAGGGCACCAGCGTCCTGACCGAGACGATCTTCGAGAACCGCTACATGCATGTTCCCGAACTGGCGCGCATGGGGGCCAGCGTGCAGGTGCATGGCCGCACCGCCATGGTGAAGGGCGGCGAGCCGCTGGTCGGCGCCCCCGTCATGGCGACCGACCTGCGCGCCTCGATGAGCCTCATCATCGCCGGCCTGGCCGCCGAGGGCGAAACCTCGGTCGCGCGCGTCTATCACCTCGACCGCGGCTATGAGCGGCTGGAGGAAAAGCTCTCCGCCGTCGGCGCCGACATCGAACGCGTCAGCGACGGCTGATCACGGACCAGCCCTCTCCCCATACGGGGAGAGGGAGGGGCCCATCGCGCCAGCGATGGGAGGGTGAGGGGCCGCCAAACAGCGCAACGTCAATCGTCACCCCGCCCCCCCAACCGCAATCGATTCGCAACAGGCTCCATTCGGCATCCCGCTCGTTGAGCGAGGCAAAGCCTTACCTGGAGCAATATCATGGATCATGACGCCCTGAACGCCGGCAACGGCGGCGAGACGCATCAGCGCAGCGACGCCGACCATCCGGTCCTCACCACCAATCAGGGCGTCGCGATCGCCGACAACCAGAACCAGCTCAAGGCCGGCCTGCGCGGCCCCGTGCTGCTCGAAGACCATGTCTACCGCGAGAAGATCAACCATTTCGACCACGAGCGTATTCCGGAGCGGATCGTTCACGCCCGCGGCACCGGCGCGCACGGCTATTTCGAACTGACCGAATCGCTGTCCAACATCACCACCGCCGACATCTTCCAGCGCCCCGGCGAGCGCGTGCCCGTCTTTACCCGCTTCTCCACGGTGGCGGGCGGCGCCGGATCGGTGGACACCCCGCGCGACGTGCGCGGCTTTGCGGTGAAATTCTATACCAAGCAGGGCAATTGGGATCTGGTCGGCAACAACATCCCGGTCTTCTTCATCCAGGACGCGATCAAGTTCCCCGACCTGATCCACGCTGCCAAGATGGAGGCCGATCGCGGCTATCCGCAGGCGGCGACCGCGCACGACACCTTCTGGGACTTCATCTCGCTCATGCCCGAATCGACCCACATGATCATGTGGGCGATGTCGGACCGTACCCTGCCGAAAAGCTTCGCGACGATGGAGGGGTTCGGCATCCACACCTTCCGCTTCGTCAACAAGGCGGGTCAGTCGACCTTTGTGAAGTTCCACTGGAAGCCCAAGGCCGGGCTGCAATCGACCATCTGGGACGAGACGGTGAAGATCGCCGGCGCCGATCCCGATTTTCAGCGTCGCGACCTGTTCGAGCGGATCGGCCGCGGCGACTTCCCCGAATGGGAACTGGGCGTGCAGCTGTTCGACGAGGAATTCGCCAACGCCCAACCCTATGACGTGCTCGATTCGACCAAGATCATCCCGGAGGAAGTGCTGCCGGTAAAGATCGTCGGCCGCATGGTGCTCGACCGCTATCCCGACAATTTCTTTGCCGAAACCGAGCAGGTCGCCTTCTGCCCCAGCAACGTCGTGCCGGGCATCGACTTCACCAACGATCCCCTCCTCCAGGGCCGGCTCTTCTCCTACCTGGACACGCAATTGTCGCGCCTCGGCGGGGTCAACTTCACCCAGATCCCGGTCAACCAGCCCAAGAACGTCCCCGGCGATCACCCCTTCGCCAATCTGCAGCGCGATGGCCATATGCAGATGCAGGTGTTTAAGGGCCGCGCCAATTACGAGCCCAACAGCCTGCATCTGGCGGGCGAACCCGGCGGCCCGCGCGAGGACCCGGCGGGCTTCAAGACCTATCCGTCGGAAGAAGAGGGCGCCAAGCTGCGCATCCGTCCCGAAAGCTTTGCGGATCATTACAGCCAGGCTCGGCTGTTCTTCCGCTCGCTCGACCCCGCCGAACAGGCGCATCTGGCCTCCGCGATCGTGTTCGAGCTGTCCAAGGTTTCGCTCGAACATGTCCGCATCCAGATGATGGCGAACCTGCGCAACGTGGATGAAACGCTGGCGACCCGCGTCGCCGACGGCCTCGCCATGGACCTGCCCGAGGCGTCGCCGACGGCGGCTCCGGTGATCGACATGGACGTATCGCCAGCGCTGCGCATCATCCGTGGCCCGCTGGAAAAGCATACGCTGAAGGGCCGCACCGTCGGCATCCTCATCGCCGACGGCACCGACGCGGCCGCGTTGAAGACGGTGAAGGCGGGTGTCGAGGATGCCGGCGGCACCCCGATGCTGATCGCGCCCAAGGTCGGCGCCGTGCCGCTCTCCGACGGGACAAAGGTCAAGGCCGACGCGCAACTCTTCGGCCAGCCTTCGGTCACCGTCGATGCGATCGCGGTGATCCTGAGCGAAGAGGCCTGCGCGAAACTGGTCAAGGAAGGCGCCGCGGTACAGTTCGTCATGGACGCCTTCGGCCATCTGAAGGCGATCGGCCACAACGCCGCCGCGCAACCCCTGCTCGACAAGGCCGGGGTCCAGCCGGACGAGGGCGTGGTGGATCTCGACGGCTTCGTCAACGCCGCCAAGAAGCGCTACTGGGACCGCGAACCCAAGGTCCGCACGCTGGCGTGATATCCAACCTCCCTCTCCCCTCCGGGGAGCATCAGGTGAACAGCGCCCCGCGCTGTTCAGCCCATGCCGGGGGCATGGGCGACCTGATGCTGGAAGGGGCCCGCTGCCGCAAGGCAGTGGGAAGGGTGAGGGGCCGCCAAGCTACGCAAGGTAGCTGACGACGCGCAACGCAACCCGATAAAACTAGAGGCGAAAGCGATAAGTTTTGTGCTCCCCCTCCGCTTCAGGGGAGAGGCTCGGCCTGTAGAATCTTGATCGCGTTTGACACTAGATCCACCCCTCCGCCACCAGCGTCGGAACCGCCCCCCGCGCCACCGGTGCCTCGACCCCGCCGGGCAGCACCAGCCGGTAGTTGCGCCCCTCGCGCCGTACCCGCTCCACCGCATCCCGCGCGACCCACCAGCTGCGATGCACCTGTGCCCCCGCCAGCGGGGCGGTTTCCGCCACCGCATCGCGCATCCGCATCAGGATCAGCGCCGAGCCATAAGCACCGTGCGCGCGGACATAATGGTCCTCCATCTCCAGCGCGTGCAGCGTCGGCCCGAACCCCGGCGGCAACCGTTCGAACAATGCCGGCCCGACCGGCTCGGCCACTACCGGCTCCGGTTCCGACTCCGCCAGCACCAACGCCGCCTCCCGCCGCCGCCGCGCGACCCACAGCATCACCGTCCCGATCGCACCCACCAGCCCCACATTGACGTACAGCGCCAGGGCCTGCTCCGGCGTCGGCCAGCGCGTGGTATAGCCGATCCGGCCCACCACCCACACCAGCGCGGTCATCGGCACGCTCGCCACCACACCCGCCGCCGCCCACATCGCCGCCTCGGGCAGCGCCAGCCGCGCCGCCACCCGGCTCGCCGCCATCATCGCCGGATGATAGAGCGCATATCCCGCCACCATCAGCGTCACCCAGTAGACCAGCCGAAACGCCACGCTCCCCGCAAACGTCCCGAACGGTCCCATCAGCGCGAGCAGCAACCCGATCGCGAGCATGATCGACAGATCGATGAGGAAACGGCGGGCCGGCGGCATGACGGAGGCGAGTCCTACCGCCCGTTCACGCTTCGCGAAATGGCAAAGCCGCACGGCTCACGCAGCAGGCGGCCGATCCACGCACCCGCGCTGGCGAACGAACCGTCGGCAGACAGGATGGCCCCGACACCGCCATCAAGGATCGCGCCGATGACCAGCCTGCCCCTCCCGATCGCCTTCCCGCCCCGTCGCACGCGTCGCGACCTGTCGCCCGCGATGCGCGCCATGGTGCTGGTCGCCGGTGGCGGGCTCAGCGCGATGGCGGCCGTGGCGCTCGGCCGTGCCGCCCTCGGCCTCGCGCCCGCCGCCCCGGCGGTTCGCGAGGTGGCGGTGGCGCTCCACCTCGCCACGGTGCTGCCCGCCCTGCCCCTCGGCCTCTACCTGCTACTCGCCCACAAAGGCGGCCCCCACCACCGCCTGCTCGGCAAGGTCTGGGTCATGCTGATGCTCGTCGCTGCCCTGTCCGCACTCGGCATTCGCCACCTCAACCATGGCCAGTTCAGCGCGATCCACCTGTTCGTGCCCCTAACCGTCATCGGCCTGTGGCGTGCCGTTGCCTCCGCACGATCGGGCTGGATCGCCACGCACCGCACCACCATGATCGCCCTTTATCTCGGCGGACTGATCGGCGCGGGTGCCTTCGCCTTTGCCCCCGCGCGCATCATGGGCCTGTGGCTGTTCGGCTGACCGATCAGGTCACCATCCGCCGCAGCGCCTCGATCCGGTCCGCTTCCGCGGCGGGCTTGTCCAGGCGGATGCGCGCGATCCGGGGAAAGCGCATCGCGATCCCCGATTTGTGCCGCTTCGATTCGTGGATCGAATCGAACGCGATCTCCAGCACCAGCGTCTTCTCCACCTCGCGCACCGGGCCGAAGCGGTGCACGGTATGGCCGCGCACGAAGCGGTCCAGTTCGCGCAGTTCCTCGTCGGTGATCCCCGAATAGGCCTTGCCGACCGGCAGTAGCTCGCCCTCCTCGGTCCAGCAGCCGAAGGTATAGTCGCTGTAGTAACTCGACCGCCGCCCGCTGCCGCGCTGCGCGTACATCATCACGCAGTCCGCGGTCAGCGGATCGCGCTTCCATTTATACCACAGCCCGGTGCGCCGCCCCGTCACATAGGGCGAGTCGCGCCGCTTCAGCATCATGCCCTCGATCGCGGCATCGCGCGCGGTGGCGCGCATCGCCTCCAGCGCGGTGAAGTCCGCCGCCTCGATCACCTGGCTCAGATCGAACCGGTCGGGGTCGAGGGGTGCCGCGAACGCTTCCAGCCTCCGGCGTCGCTCGGTCCATGGCAGGGGGCGCAGATCCTCGTTCCCATCGAACAGGATGTCGTACAGGCGGACAAAGGCCGGATATTCCTCCAGCATCTTGCCCGACACCGTCTTGCGCCCGAGTCGCTGTTGCAGCGCGTTGAAGCTGGCCGCGCCCCCGCCATCCTCCAGCGTCCCGCCCTGATGCTCGCCCTTGACCAGCAATTCGCCGTCGACCGCGCCGATCCCGGTAAAGGCGGCGGCGACATCGGGAAAGCTGCCCGTCACATCGTCGCCGGTCCGGCTGTAGAGCCGGGTGGCACCCGCGACATGGACGATCTGCACGCGGATGCCGTCCCACTTCCACTCCGCGGCATAGTCCTTCAGGTCGACGCGCAGATCCTCCAGCGGATGCGCCAGCATGAACGGCCGGAACACCGGCACGTCCGCGGGCGTCGGCTGCGCGCCGGTACCCTCGGCCCAGGCGAACAACGCAGCATAGGGCGGCACCAGTCCGTGCCACACCTCCTCCACCGCATCGACATCCAGTCCGAACGCGTCGGCCAGCGCCGTCTTGGCCAGCCGCGCCGACACGCCGATCCTGAGCGACCCCGTCGCCATCTTGAGCAGGGCGAAGCGTTCCTCGGCATTCAGCCGGTCGAGCATCCCGGCAAGCGCCGCCGGCGCATCCGATCGTGACAGATGCATCAACCGATCGACCACATCCGCCACAGACAGCGGGGCATTCTCCACTGGCCGGTCGGGCTCTGGCCACAGCAGCGACACCGTCTCCGCGGTATCGCCGACATAGTCGCGGCTCATCCGGAAAAGTACGGGGTCGATCCGCGCCTCGATCAGCGCCCGGATCAGTGCGGGCTTCACCGCCGGCAGGTCCAGGTCGCCGGTCAGCGCCGCCATCGCCCAACCCCGGTCGGGGTCGGGCGTGGCGCGCAGGTAATCGGCGATCAGCCTCAGCTTGGCATTGCGCGACCGCGTATAGATCAGCGAATCGAGAAGCGCGGCAAAGGCCTGCATCGCCGGGCCGTTCGTCAGTCGATCGCGTTCTTCACCGATTTACCCGCGACCAGCCCCAGCACGAGGAAGATCAGGAAGAGGGCCAGGGCGATAAAGAACAGCACCTTGGCAATGCCGACGAACGCACCACCGATCCCGCCGAAACCGAGCGCACCCAGGATCAATCCGAGGATCAGAAAAGTGACGGCAAGTTTCAGCATGGTGGTTCCTCCTGACGGTTATGCTTCCACAACCGGTCAGGAGGTCGTTGCGTTCCCGATCAGAGATCGGGCTATGGAGAACGCGCCGACGCGCGTTTGCGGTACCGGCCCGCTCCCCCACCCGGCCACCCACTTCCGTATGCTTGATGGGTGGCCGAGTGGGGGAGCGGGCCGGTACCGCCTGAAACCTTGCCCTCTTGCGAGTTTTCAAAAAGAGTATCAGCCCTTGCGGCTGGCCTCGAACAGGAACCAGGCACGTTCCTCGGCCTGATCGGTCCATTCGTCGACGATGCCGCTGGTCGCATTGTCCTTGGCGTCCTCGGCGGCGTCCTTGACCGCGCGGAACCGGTCGACCAGCTTCAGATTGTCGTCGCGCAGCTCGGCCAGCATGTCGCCGGCCCCCACGAACTCGCGGTCGTTGTCGGCGATGGTCTGGCGGCGCGCGATGTCGCCGATCGAACGCAGCGTGACATTGCCCGTCTTGCGCACCCGCTCCGCGATCGCGTCGGTCACGCCCAGGATCTGCGCGGCCTGATCGTCCAGCAACAGGTGGTAATCCCGAAAATGCGGGCCCGAGACGTGCCAGTGGAAATTCTTCGTCTTCAAATACAGTGCATAGCAATCCGCCAGTGCGCCGTTCAGCGCATCGGCGACGCTGGCGGTGTCGTTGCGGTTCAGGCTGCTCGGCGTTTCGAGCGCCGGGTTGGTATCGGCCATCGGAAAGCTCCCGGATGATGGTTGGAATTTGTTGCGTGAACGATCCGATGGCCGAATGGCTCCGACGCGTCCACGCGCAAAACCCGCGCTGTTTGATCGACCCGCTAGATCAACCGCAATCCGGACAGCCCGAATATCACGCCCAGCATCAGGCACAGGACCGCCCCACCCTGCCGGATGCGATCGCGCGGCAGGCGGCACCAGTCCCGCTCGCCCATCACCGCCGCGGCGCCCAGCACCGCGATCCCGCCCAGCGTCGCACCGACCACCGCCAGCCACGGCATCGTCGATCGGATCGCGATGGCGTCCACCACGAATTGCAACCCGTCGCCAAAGCACAGGATGAACAGCCCGAGCAGACTGGTCGCAAAGGCGCCCAGCCGCCACCGCGCCAGCCGCTCCGGCGGCTTTTGCGCAAACAGCGCGCCGCCGCCCTGCAACACCAGCGCCATGGCCAGGAGGAGGTCGCGCGCCGCGGGCGTCAGCATCGCCGCGATCGCCAGTCCCGCCGCCACCGCGATCCCGCTCGCCGCCGCCAATGCGACCAGCGCGGCCAGCATCACCGTAGCGGGGGCGCGGTATCGGTCGGCCAGGATCGCCGCGAGCCAGGCGGGCCGGTCCCCCGCCTGCACCACCAGCGCGGCGACCAGCGCCGCCATCAGTGCGTCCATCAGCGACGCATCAGGCGGCCAACCGCACCGAACAGGCCGCGGCAAAGGCATGCGCGGCATCCAGATCGTCGCGCCCGCTCGCCACCGCCTCGTCCAGCATCGCCAGCCAGCCGTGCAGCAACGGCCCACGCTCGCCGCGTGCCAGCGCATGGTCCAGGAAATGCGCGACGGTGACCGCCGGCGCCATGCCATGGCGGTGGGCGATGCGGCGGATGGCGTCCACTTCGGCCGCCATGTCGGACACCGCGGCATAGGGCGCGCGCACATCCAGCGCCGCGATTCGCGCCGCCAGCTCGATACGGATCATGTCCCGCGATTCGCCCGGCATCCCACATCCTCTCTCGTCCTGTTATGCTGTGGTTTATGCCACGAAGCACGTAAAGGGGCGTTTAATCGGAGCGGACCGGCACGGCGAAACACCCCTTGGCGCGTTTAAAGGACCCTCAAAGCTTGACTCATTGCCCCGCATGCGCCATGCGCCGCGGCTGATAGGAGCGGCGGCGCGTGCTGCCGCTTTCGCATTTTCAAGCTTACAGGATTCAGGTCATGGCAAAGCCGACCACCGTCAAGATCAAGCTCGTCAGCTCGGCCGACACCGGCTTCTTCTACGTCACCAAGAAGAACCCGCGCACCAAGACCGAGAAGCTGAGCTTCAACAAGTATGATCCCGTCGTGCGCAAGCATGTCGAGTTTAAGGAAGCCAAGATCAAGTAAGCCCCGCCGGGCGGCCCGTCCGCCCGCATGGCTGCCTGACGGCACCGACAAGCCGCGATCCCGCTTGGGATGCGCGGCTTTTTGGCGTTCGGTGATGCCCAGCCTTTCTCATGATCGTGAGTTGGATGCCATCGGATCGATCCAACTCCTCCCGTTCGTCTCGAATAGTCGTCGAGTAGCGGCAAAGCCGCGTATCGAGACGACGTATCGAGAGACGCGTCGCGGTGTAAGGCACCGTTCCAATACGAACGGATCAAGGTGACGTTATCCTGCTTTCATACCGCCGTTCGTCCTGAGCGAAGTCGAAGGGCATGCGAGCCACTTAGCCTTCGACTTCGCTCAAGCCGAACGGATATTGCTTGGGGTTTCACGCACGATGCCTTGAGCACGTGAAACTCGCCTTCGCCCTTTCATCACACCCACAAACAAAAAGGGCCCGGGCACCACTGCCCCGGCCCTTTTCGGTAACCGCATGCAAGGGCTCGATCAGCCCTCGTAATCGGCACCCAGATTCTGGTTGCGCGGCGGCGCGGCCGCGGTCAGGCGCAGCGCCTCGGCCGAGGCCTGGAGGTTGCCGACCGCATCGACCTCGTCGTCATCGTCCATCTGCACGCGCTGCAGGCCGTTGATGACCGATTCTTCCAGATGCGCGGGCCGCACCGTTTCCTCGGCGATCTCGCGGAGCGCAACCACCGGGTTCTTGTCGCGATCGCGATCGAGGGTGAGGTCCGCTCCGCCCGAAATCTGCCGCGCACGCTGCGCGGCGAACAGGACCAGATCGAACCGGTTGGGAATCTTGTCGACGCAATCCTCGACGGTGACGCGCGCCATGCCGTGTCCTTCTTGAACAACGATGGGATGAAAGCGCAGCGCTTAGCCCCGTTGCCGGCAAAAGTCAAAGATTGCGCGCCATGCAACGCGGGGGGCCACCGCATCGTTACGCCTTGGTTATGTCCGACGACGCCGGTTCCTCCTCCGACTCCGCTCCCCAGCCGGTCTTTACCGTGGAGGGAAACCGGCTGACCCTGCTCGATACCGGCCCGCGCCGGCTGGATGCGGTGCTGGACCTGATCGACCGCGCCCGCCGCTCGCTGCGCATTCTCTACTATATCTATGCCGATGACGATGCCGGCCGCCGGGTCAACGCCGCGCTGATCGCCGCCGCCCGGCGCGGCGTGGCGGTATCGTTGATCGTCGACGGCTTCGGCAGCGACGATGCGGACGCGGATTTCTTCCAGCCGCTGGAACAGGCCGGCATCCAGGTCTGCCGCTTCGAACCGCGGCTGGGGCGCCGCTATCTGCTGCGCAACCACCAGAAGCTGGCCCTGGCCGATGCTGAGGAGGCGGGGAACGCGCGAATCATCGTCGGCGGCTTCAATATCGAGGATGATTATTTCGGCACGCCTGCCGAACAGGCCTGGCGCGACCTCGGGCTGCTGGTGGAAGGGGATGCCGCCGCGCGACTGGCCGGCTATTTCGATGCGCTGCAGGATTGGGTTCGCCAGCCGAACGGCAAGATGCGCCACCTGAACCGCGCGCTGGCGCATTGGAGCGAGCGGCAGGGCGCCCTGCGCTGGCTGATCGGCGGCCCTACCCGCCATCTGTCCCCCTGGGCGCGCACCGTGCGGCACGACATGCGCCGCGGGCACCGGATCGACCTGATCGCCGCTTATTTCACCCCCAGCCCGACCATGCTGCGCCGCCTCGACAAGGCGGGGCGGCGCGCCGCACAGGTCCGCGTCGTTACCGCCGCCAAGTCGGACAATGGCGCCACCATCGCCGCGGCGCGCTTCACCTATGCCGGTTTGCTGCGCAAGGGCGTGCACATCTACGAATATCAGCCGACCAAGCTGCATACCAAGCTCTACGTCATCGACGATGCCGTCCATATCGGCTCCGCCAATTTCGACATGCGCAGCCTGTTCATCAATCTGGAGCTGATGATCCGCATCGAGGACGCGGCCTTCGCCGCGCATGTCCGCGGCTATGTCGATGGCGAGATCGCCCGGTCGGAGGAGATCACGCCGGATCTCTACAAGACACGCACCGGCTGGCTGCAACGCGCCCGCCAGTTCACCGCCTATCTGCTCCTCGCGGTCATCGACCCCAATGTTTCCCGCCGCCTGAATTTCGGCATCGACGGCCAGCCGGGTTAAGCCCCCTCGTCCCGCAATGGTCGCGCCAGCAGGTCGCCGATCACCGTATCCACCGCCTCGCCGCCCAGCAGGCGGCACACCGCATCGGTCACCGGCATGTCGACGCCCACGCCCGCCGCCGCCTCGCGCAGCACCGGCGCGGTAAAGGCGCCCTCCGCCACCGTGCGCCGGTCCGCCAGCAGCGCCGCCGCCGACTGCCCCCGACCAAGTCCCAGCCCCAGCGAGAAATTGCGCGACGCGACCGACGAACAGGTCAGCACCAGGTCGCCCAGCCCCGACAGCCCGGCCAGCGTCACCGCATCCGCCCCGCGCGCCAGCCCGAAACGCGTCATCTCGGCAAAGCCTCGCGCGATCAGCGCGGCGCGCGCATTCTGGCCCAGCCCCGCCCCCTCCACGACGCCGCACCCGATCGCCAGCACGTTCTTCACCGCGCCACCGATCTCGGCCCCCACCACATCGGCGCTGGCATAGGGGCGGAACTGCGGCGTCGCCAGCCACTCGGCCAGTTGCGCGCGCAAGGCGGGCGCGGCACAGGCCAGCGTCACCGCGGTGGGCAGGCCGCGTGTCACCTCATGCGCAAAGGTAGGCCCCGACAGCACCGCGATCGGCGAGCGCGGATGCTCCTCGGCCGCCACCTCGCTCATCAACCGGTGGCTGCCCGCCTCGATCCCCTTGGAACACAGCACCAGCGCCTGGCCATGCGCGGGCAGCGTCGCCAGCACCGATCGCATCGCCTGCGCCGGCGTCACCACCAGATTGACCGGCGCCTGCGCGACATGGGCCAGGTCGCCCGTCGCCCGGATGCGCGGCGACAGCGGAATGCCCGGCAGATAGGGCGCATTCTCCGCGGTCGCGTTGATCGCCGCCACCAGCGCCGGGTCGCGCGCCCACAGCCGCACCTCATGCCCCGCGCTCGCCGCGACCTGCGCCAGCGCAGTGCCCCAGGCGCCCGCGCCGATCACGCCGATCGTCTCGCTCACGCCTTCACCCCCGCCCCGCGCACCGCCTCGGCATCCGGGTCCAGCGGCCAGCGCGGGCGCGCGGCGACGTCCAGCGGATCGGTCAGCCCGGCGGCGAAGCGCTCCACCCCGGCCCAGGCAATCATCGCGGCATTGTCGGTGCACAGCCATCCCGGCGGCGCGACGAAGCGCAGGTCATGCTCCGCTGCCAGCGCCTCCAGCGCGCCCCGTACCGCGCCGTTCGCCGCGACCCCGCCCGCCACCACCAGCGCGGTCGCCTGCGGCGCCACCGCCAGCGCCCGGCGCGTCCGGTCGATCAGGCACTCGACCACCGCCAACTGGAACGATGCGGCGATATCGGCGGGGGCATGTCCGCCCACCGCCCGCGCCACCGCGCTTTTCAGCCCTGCAAACGAGAAATGCGGCTCGGCCGCACCCTTGAGCGGCCGGGGCAGCGGCACCGCGGCGGGGTCGCCTTCCTGCGCCAGCCGCTCCACCGCCGGCCCGCCGGGATAGCCCAGCCCCAGCAGCTTGGCGGTCTTGTCGAACGCCTCGCCCACCGCATCGTCGATCGTCGTCGCCAGCCGGCGATAGCGCCCGACGCCCTCGACCAGCAGCAACTGGCAATGCCCGCCCGACACCAGCAGCAGCAGATAGGGAAAGGCCAGGTCGCGGTCGGCCAGCCGCGGGCTCAGCGCATGGCCCTCCAGATGGTTGACCGCGATCAGCGGCTTGTTCGCCGCATGCGCCAGCGCCTTGCCCGTCACCAGCCCGACCATCACCCCGCCGATCAGCCCCGGCCCCGCCGTCGCCGCCACCGCGTCCACCTCGGCCAGCGTCACGCCGGCATCGGCGAACGCCGCCTGGATCAGCGGCTCTAGCGCCTCGACATGCGCCCGCGCCGCGATCTCGGGCACCACCCCGCCATAGGGCGCATGCGCCGCCTCCTGCCCCGCCAGCCGATGCGCCAGCACACGGCCCTCATCGGTAACCAGCGCGGCGGCGGTCTCGTCGCAGGAGGATTCCAGTCCCAGGATCAGCATGCCCGTCCCCTTAACCCTTGCGCGCGCCCGATTCCACCCGCGCCCGCTTGTCGAATCCCCCCTCGCTGCGGCAAGGGGTGCGCCATGGCAGTGTTCAGGCTCGGCACGCGCGGTTCGCCGCTGGCGCTCACCCAGGCGCGGATGGTGCGCGATGCGCTTCTTGCGGCGCATGGCTGGGGGGAGGATGCCGTGGCGATCGTCCCCATCCGCACCACCGGCGACCGGGTGCAGGACCGCGCACTGGCCGAGATCGGCGGCAAGGCGCTGTGGACCAAGGAGCTGGACCGCGCGCTGCTGGCGAACGAGATCGACGCCGCCGTCCATTCGATGAAGGATGTGGAGACGATCCGCCCCGCCGCGATCACCATCGCCGCGATGCTGCCCCGCGCCGATGTGCGCGACCGGCTGATCGGCGCGCCCGACATCGCGAGCCTGCGTTCCGGCGCCGTCGTCGGCACCAGCAGCCCGCGCCGCCGCGCGCAACTGCTCCGCCACCGGCCGGACCTCCGCATCGTGCTGTTCCGCGGCAATGTCGAGACGCGCCTCGCCAAGCTGGCCGCGGGCGAGGCCGACGCCACGCTGCTCGCCGCCGCCGGGCTCGACCGGCTCGGCCGCGACGATGTCGGCACCGCGATCCCCACCGATACCATGCTCCCCGCCCCCGCGCAGGGCGCGGTCGGGATCGAGACGCGCGCCGACGACCATGATGCCCGCCGCATCGTCGCTGCGATCGACCACGACGATACCAGCGCCTGCGTGCTGGCCGAACGCGCGCTGCTCGCCGGGCTGGCGGCGGATTGCCATTCGCCGGTCGGCGCGATGGCCTCGCTTGCCGGCGAAACGCTGCGCCTCACCGCCGAACTGTTGACCGAGGACGGCGCGGACAGCGTCGTCGGCACGGTCGAGGGAGCGATCGACGACGCGCTCGGCGCCACCCTCGCTGCCGACCTGCTGGAGCGGGCACCCCCATCGGTGCGGCGCCTGTTTGGGGCATGACGCGCCCGCTCGTGGTCGTCCGGCCGGAACCGGGCGCCACGCGCACCTTGACCGCGCTCGCCGCCGTCGGTCTCGACGCGCGGGCCTGCCCCTTTTTCGCCGTCGCGCCGGTGGCCTGGGCGCCGCCCCCACCCGGCGATTTCGACGCGCTGTTGCTGACCAGCGCGCAGGCACTGCGCCAAGCCGGCCCAGCGCTGGCGACGCTCGCCGCGCTGCCCGTCGTCGCGGTCGGCCCGGCAACCGCCGCCGCCGCACGCGACGCTGGCCTTTGTGTCGCGGTGACCGGCGCCGCCGATGCCGCCGCCGCGATCGCCGCCGCCCGCGCCCGGGGCCTTGCGCGTCTGCTTCATCTCGCCGGCCGCGACCGGATCGACGGGGGCGAGGCCGTGGTCGCGATCACCATCTATGCCGCAGAACCGGTTCCCCTTCCCCCCGGCACCGTTCGCGGCTTCGCGGAAATGGACGTCCTGCTCCATTCGGCACGTGCCGCGCGGCGGCTCGCTGCGCTGGTGGACCGCGATGGCGCCGACCGGGGCCGGATCGGCCTTCTTGCGCTCAGCCCGGCGATTCGGGACGCCGCGGGGCCGGGCTGGCGATACGCCCTTGCCGCCCCCCGGCCCGATGACGCCGCACTGGTCGCGCTCGCCTTGCAGCGGCTCCACGATTGACCGGAGTGACGGCCGGGGAGATAAAGCGCGCATGAGCGACCCCATGCCGATCGATCGACCGCGCGCGCGCGGCCCCCGTACCGGCGTGCTCGTCGCGCTCGTCCTTCTCGCCTTTGTCGCCGGCCTGATCCTGATGGGCTATGCGATGAGGAACTTCGATCGCAGCGACGCGCGCACCGCGACACAGGCACCCGTCCAGACCGCCGCCGCCCCTGCCACCCCGGCCCAGCCGGCGCCCCTTGCCGACCCCGCGACGCTGGCCACCCGCGAGGCCGCACTTGCCGGCCAGCTCGCCGCTCTGGAGGCGCGCACCGCCGCGCTGGACGCCGATACGAACGCCGCCGGTCGACAGGCGACCCGGGCCGAGGCGCTGCTGGTCGCCTTTGCCGCCCGCCGCGCGCTCGATCGCGGCCAGCCGCTCGGGTATCTCGAGGAACAGCTTCGCACCCGTTTCGGCGCGGTCGAGCCGCGCGCGGTCGGCACCGTCATCGCGGTCGCCAGCCGCCCGGTAACGCTGGAGGCCTTGCGTCAGGGTCTCGACACGCTGGCCTCGCAATTGTCCGTCGACGACAGCCAGGGCTGGTGGGAAGGGGTGCGCCAGGAACTCGCCGGCCTTGTCGTGCTGCGCCAGGCCAACAGCCCGTCCACCGCCCCCGTCGATCGCCTGACCCGCGCCCGCCACCTGCTCGATGCCGGCCAGGTCGATGCCGCGCGGGACGAGATCGCGCGCATGCCGGGCGCCGCCCGCGCCACCACCTGGGACCGCGCCGCCTACCGCTACGCCGCTGCCCGCCGCGCCCTCGACACGCTCGAAAACGCCGCCCTGATGACGCCCCCCGCCGCACCGCCTGCCGCCCCCGCACCGCAGGCCGCCCCCCCCGTCACCACCACGACCGAAGCGAGCGGCACCCGCGCCTGAGACGATGATGATTCCCTCTTTCCCGTTCGTGACGGGTGGAGGTCGAACAGGCTTGCAGAGCCGTTTCAGGAAATCACGTCGATGGACGGCCCCGCACACTGCAGCCGGATGACATCACCCTGATCCGTTCGTGTCGAGTAGAGATCGAGTAGCTTCGCAGGAGCGTATCGAGACAGTGCCAGACGCGGCGACGTGTCTCTCGATATCAGCTTTGCGCCCCCCTCTCCAGGGAGGGGCTCGGCCAGTACAATCTTGATCGCGTTTGACTCTAACGCCCACCAAGCCGGTCGATCAGCGCCATCGCGCCGTGGGGGGCGCGCACCTTGGCGCCGTTGATGAAGAACAGGAACACGTCGCGCGGAACGATCGGTGCTGCTTCACTGCCGATGCAGGTCATCCCCGCCGGCACGCCACCTTTGGCCCACCCCGCCGCGGCAGCCCCCCACCCGTCGAGCGCCGCCGGGGCATAGCCGGCCGATTCGTCCTCCACCGCATTCTCCAGCCGGGCATAGACAAAGTCGCTTGTGGCATCGGGAAAGGTCGGCGCACCCTCGCTGTCGTCGAAGACCACCGCGACGTTCGCCGCGCGGGCCATCGCGACGAAGTCGGGCGTCTGGAAGCTCTCATGCCGGACCTGCACCGCGTGACGCAGCGCCACCCCGTCATGCTGCTTCGGCAACAGCGCCAGGAACGCGCCGAAATCGTCCGGATCAAAACGCTTGGTCGCCATGAACTGCCATAGGACCGGCCCCAGCCGGTCGCCGAGCTCGACGATGCCCTGCCCGATGAAGCGCATCACCGACTCGCCCGCCTCGGCCAGTACCTTGCGGTTGGTGGCATAGCGCGACGCCTTCAGCGCAAAGACGAAGCCATCCGGCACCGCCTTTGCCCAGCCAGCGAAGCTCACCGGCTTGAAGCTTGAATAATAGGTGCCGTTGATCTCGATCGCGGTCAGCTTCGACGCGGCATATTCCAATTCGCGCTTCTGCGGCCATTTCGGTGGATAGAAGCTGTCCCGCCATGGCTCATAGGTCCATCCCCCGATGCCGACGCGAATCGTGCCACTGGTCATGGGCGCAGCATAGGCGATCACGCCATCGCGAAACATGCGGACGTCACCCGCTGCCCGGAAAAATCATTGTGGTTATAAAAGACACGGTTGTGGAAAGATCTGCATTAGCGCCTCGTTATCGATCCATTTTCGTTTGAAACTAACCCTTTCGGGTGTCAGCCTTCCGGACAAAGCGGGCTGCGAGCGCCCGCCATCCGGGGGTTTCCATGATCAAGTCGTGCAAAAGCGCAATCCTTTTCGCGGTGCTGTGTACCACGTGCCTCGTGTCCTCGCCGGTTCTGGCCCAGACTGCACCATCGTCGCCACCGCCGCCGCCGGCCGGTGGATATTATATGGCGAATGGCACCAGAACCGCGGACTATGCCGCCGCGATCGCGTCCTGGCGCAAGGATGCGCAGTTTTCCGTTGATTATTCCAAGGCCTATCTGGGCATGGAGCATGCCTATGTGCTGGGGCTCAGCGGGCGTGGGCAAACGATCGGCATCAACGACGCAGGCGTGCTGACCACCCACCCCCAGTTCCAGGGCGCCGGCAAGATCACCGGGCTGCGCACCGTGGTGCCCGCCGCCTATGGTAATGACGGCCTGATCAATCCGCGCCGCCGGTGGGAAGGCCATGGCACCCACGTCGCCGGCACTGCGGCCGGCAGCCGGGTCGACGGCCTCCCCATGTTCGGCAACGCCTTCAACGCCAACATCTACTCTGCGACCGCCAATTTCGCGGCCGGCGACTTCCTGTGGTATAAGGATCAGGTGATCGACGGCACGTTGGTCAGCACCCCGCGGGAGAATATCGTCAATCTCGCCAGTACCGGTCAGGTTCGTATCATCAACAACAGCTGGGGCAGCGGCAATTCACTGCCCTATGATGCGCCGCTGACCACCGTGCTTCAACAATTCCGTCAGGATCTCGGCACCTTCTACGATCCTGTTCTGAAGAACGACGTGCTGGTCGTCTTTTCGGCCGGTAACGGATCGGGCGTCCATGCCAGCGTGGATGCGGTTGCCCCGTTTTCTGACCCGCGTCTGCGCGGCAACTGGCTGTCGGTCGCCAATTATCAGGCGAACCTGACCGCCACGCCTTCGACCAGCTTCTGTGGGCAAACCGCAACTTGGTGCGTGTCGGGACCGGGCAGCAACATCGTATCCTCGGTTCCAGCCTACGAGTTCGACCGGCAGGGCATCCAGGCCCAGTTCACCCGCGCCGCCTATCCGACGCTCTACGCAGCCACCACCGTCGCGGCCCTGCAAAGCGCGTCGGTCAACCGCTTCATCGCCGCCCTGAACGAGTATCTCGGCGCCAAGGACGCTGCGCAGCGTGCCGGTGTCGCGTTCGACGAAACCGCTGCGCGTCGCCGTGTCGCGCAGGAAGCTGTGGCCATCACGTTGGTCGCGGGCAGCCGCCTGAACACCCCCGATGGCGTTACCGCCAACCTGGCCGGCATCTTGGCGGGTAATCTCAACATTCTGACGCCTGAATTCTCCAGCGCCGTGCTGGTCGAGGCGGACGCAATGATGGCCACCATGCTCGGCCGTTTTATCCGCTACACCGGGCCGGGCTATGCTGCCTATACCGGCACGTCGATGGCCGCCCCCAACGTGTCGGGCTTTGCCGCGGTGCTGATGGAGGCCTTTCCCGAATATAACACGCCGCTGATTTCCGATATCCTCGTGTCCAGCTCGAAGGATCTGGACACACCGGGCGTGGACCTGAAATCGGGCTGGGGCGCACCGCAGATGGAGGTGGCCCTGCGCGGTCCCACCGCCCTGCGCGCCGTGCGCGACGTCACGGTCGTGGCCGGCACGGTGGACGTGTGGAGCAACGACATTGCCGACGCGCGCACCCGCTATTCGGCAGAAGTGCTGCAGGCCTTTCCCAACGATATCGGCGGCCTCGTCAAGAAGGGCGGCGGCGAGCTGATCCTGACCGGCAACAGCGGCTATACCGGGCCGACCCGCGTCGAACAGGGTCTGCTGACCGTCAACGGTCAGTTGCGCAACTCGGCGCTCACCCTTGTCGCGGGCGGCACGCTGGGCGGTACCGGGCGGATCGCGACGCTCAATGCCACCGGCGGCACCGTTTCGCCCGGCGCGGCGGCCGGCGGGATCGGCACGCTGACCGTTGCGGGGAACGCCACGCTGGGCGCGGGCAGCCAGTTGCTGATCGATGTCGGCACCCCCGGCCAGTCGGACCAGCTGGCCGTGACGGGTGGGCGCCTGCAACTGAACGGTGGCACGCTGGCGCTGCGTGCCGCCGGCGGCCGGCCGCTCCTGTATGACGAACGCTACACCGTCGCCACCGTGACCGGGGGCGTCGCGGGCAGCTTCGCCACCCCGCAGGCACTCAGCGCGATCCTCTTCCCCAGCCTGTCCTACGGCCCGAACGCCGTCACCATGCGCATCGCCGCCGGCCGCTACGCCGACATCGTCTCCGCCACCCCGGTGCAGACCGCCTATGCGCGCCTCCTCGACGGCAATCGCGGCGCCTATGCCAATCTGCGCGGCACCTACGACCTGCTCGACGTGCAGAACGCCACGACGATCCGCACCAGCCTGGAGGGTCTGGCCCCGCGCACCGAAACCACGAAGCGGGCGCTGGGCACCGCCGCGATCGACCATATGGCGCGCTTCTATCGCGACCGTCTGGCCGCGTTGCGACCCGGCTCGGGCGGCGGCGGCACCGTGTCGATGATCGGTCGCCCCGTCGAGGTCGCGGCGAACGCGATCACCATGCCCGGCCAGCAGCAGATGGTCAGCGATGCCGGGTTGACGACGGTGCGCGAGGGCGCGCTGCCCGACACCATGTCGGCCTATCTGGCGGGCGGCTACATCAACGGCTCGAACGCCGCCATGCCCGCGACCAGCTTCGGCGATGCCCGTGAACGCTTCGACGGCATGTACATCGCCGCCGGTCTGGAGGGCGAGGCGGGTGAGCAGGGCACGCTCGGCTTCAGCCTGTCCTACACCGATCTCGACAGCCGCCGGCTGATGGCGCGTTCGGCCAGTGGCGAGCTGATCCAGGGCACGCTGTACGGCAAGCTGGGCGCGGTCGGCGGACCGATGCTGGATGCGCAGTTCAGCGCGGGCGTGTTCCAGGCACGCACGCGGCGGACCGGCACGCTGATCGGCACCACCTTCGACCTCGCCACGCGCGACAACGCGCTCGCGCTTTCCACCGAGGTCGGCGGCAGCTACGCCTTCGGCAGCGACAGCCTCCACCTCAGCCCCCGCGTCGCCCTGCGCGCCAGCCGCATCGACTTCACCCCCACCGGCGAGCGCGGCAGCGGGCCGGCCCTGCTGTTCCGCCAGGACCGCTTCGCCAGCCTGCAGGGCCGCGCCGGCCTCCAGATCGACGGCGACTCGCGTGGCTTCCGCCCGTTCGCCACCGCCTATTACGTCCACGATTTCGAGGATCGGCCGGGCGTGGTGACGGCGACGCTGGCGGGTGGCAAGGGCGCAACCGCGTCCTTCCTGGTGGCCGGGCAGGACCATGACTGGGCCGAGATCGGTGCGGGCGTCGCCTATGCCAGCGGTGCCGTCGAGTTCAGCCTGGGCGCCGACACGACGATCGGCCGCGACGATGTTCGCAATCAATCCTACCGCGGCGCGATGCGTATCCGCTTCTAACCCCGTTGGCGGCACGGATCACGGTTCGTGCCGCCACGATACCACGCCCAGCCAGCGGATAAGCCACACGCCGGACCACGGCGCTGTCCTCGCGGCAGCGATCACCTGATTTTGCGATGTCATGATTTTGGATGGTGCCGCTTACAGGACTCGAACCTGTGACCCCCGCATTACGAATGCGATGCTCTACCAGCTGAGCTAAAGCGGCCCATGCAATCGCGACCGGCTGGTATCCGGTCGAGGAGGCGGCGCTTAACAGGCCGGATCGCGGCTGACAAGCCGCTTTGGTCTTCACGCATCGTTTACCACGCCGGGTGCACAAGGGCGCTGCACGCTGAAGGGGATTCGTACCATCATGACCGCCGGGCCCGAACTGAACGATCCTGCCGTGGCAGAGGCGTGCGAAGGCGCCGTAGACGACGTCATGTTCGATCTGGGCGGCGATGAGCGCCGGATGCACGTTCGCGCCTATAATCAATGGGTGTCGCTGCTCCGCGGCCGCGCCTATCCCTCGATCGAGGATCTCAATCCCGCGGCCATCGCCGATTTCAGCGCCCATTCGGTGCTGCTGGACTTCACCCAGGCGGTGGAGGATCCCCACATCGCCTTTATCGGCCGCGCCCTGCGCGAGGAATGTGGCCTGGAGGTCACGCCGCGGCGCGTGGCGGAGGTGCCGGCCCGTTCGCTGTTGTCGCGCCTGACCGACCATTATCTGCAGATCATCGCCAATCAGGCGCCGATCGGGTTCGAGGCAGAGTTTACCAACACGCGCGGCCACACCACCATGTACCGGGGCATCCTGATGCCCTTCTCGTCGGACGGAACGACGATCGACTTCATCTACGGCGTGATCAACTGGAAGGAAGTGGCCGATCCGTTCGTCCAGGCGACGCTGGATTCGGCACTGGCCGCCGCGATGCACGCCGCCCCCGCCACGCCCAGCGTCGCGGCAACGGTGTGGGCGGATGGGCCCAGCGGCGCGATCGAGCCCATCGTCCCCGGCGATGTGACGGCCGAGCCGGTCGAGCCGCTGACCGGGCCGCTGGGCAACCAGTTGACCCTGGCACGCGAAAGCGCCGCGGCGGTCCGCGCCGCCGACACGCGCAGCCGCGCCGCCCTCTACCGTGCGCTTGGCCGCGCGCATGATTTCGGCCTGTCGACGGAAATCGACCCCGAGGGTTATGCTGGGCTGCTCGCCGATGCCGGGCTGACCGTACAGGCGCGCGCGCCGATGACCCCGATCGTGAAGCTGGTCTTCGGCGCCGATTACGACAAGACGCGCCTCGCCGAGTTTGCCGCGGTTCTGCAACATGCCCGCCGCCATGCGGTGCCCGCGGGCGCCCTTCCCGCCTTCCTGACCGAACTGGCCGGCGGGGTGAAGGCGATCGTCGCGGCGGAACGCGAGATGCGGGGGGCAAAGGCATCTGGCCCCGCCCCGCGCCCCGTTACCGAACGCCCCGTCATCGGCCGCGCCGCGCTTGATGGCGGCGCGGTGGCGATGCCTGGCGACACCGTCATCCTTGTTGCACGGGTCGGGGCGGACGGCATGCTGGAGATCGTCGGATCGGTACAGGATGACGAGGCACTGGCGGACCGTGTATTGCGAGCGGCGGACTGATTATTACGCTGCGGCGCAACATCTTTTCGCACTGCCGCAAGCCTTGAGTGCCGGGTAGCGGACGCGTAGGGCTTGCCACCATGGCATCGAACCCGTCGCAACCGCTCGCCGCAGCGATCGCTGCCCGCCTCGCCCCCCACCTGACGCGTGGCGCGCTTCCCGGAGAACTTCAGGGCTTTGGGCCGGATGAGGTGGCGAATGCCGCTGCCTTCATTGCCGCCGCGGCAGCGACGCGCAAACCCGGCTGCCCGGCCATCGCGCTGGAGGTGATCGCCGGCGACGACACGCACCGCCACATGCGCCTGGCCGTCATCAACGACGACATGCCCTTTCTGGTCGACTCGGTCGCCGCCGCGATTGGCGCGCAGGATCTGGCGATCGACCGTGTCATCCATCCGATCGTCCCCGTCACCCGCGACGCGCAAGGCCAGTTGACCGATATCGGCGCCGACCAGGCCGGTGCCACGCCCGAATCGATGATCTATCTGGAAATGGAGCGGGCCGATGCCCGTGACCGCCGCGGACTGGTCGACGATCTGTATGCGGTGCTGGCCGATGTCCGCGCGGCGGTGACCGACTGGCGTGCGATGCAGGCCGCCGTCACCGCCGATGCCGACCGGTTGGAAGCGGAGGGTACCGGTGGCGAGGGGCCCGCCCTGCTCCGCTGGTTCATCGATGGCAAGCTGACGCTGCTCGGCCACGAACGCTGGTTCGCCGATGGCCGCCCCGGCGAAGCGCTGGGCATCGCCACGCTGGAGCGCAGCGTGCCGATCCTGGCGGACAGCTCCCGCCAACTCGCGCTCCAATGGTTCGCGGGTGGCGGCGAAGCGCCCCTGCTGCTGAAGTCCAACGCGATCGCCGCCGTTCACCGTGCCGTGCCGCTGGACCTGGTGGTGGTGCCGATTCGCGAGAATGGCGCGATCACCGGCCTGTCGATCCATGCCGGTTTGTGGACCTCCGCCGCGCTTGCCACCCCGCCCAAGGACGTGCCGATGCTGCGCACTCGCATGGCGGCGCTGGAGGCCAAGTTCGGGTTCGATCCGCGCGGCCATACCGGCAAGGCGCTGGCGCATGCCCTCACCGTGTTGCCGCACGACCTGATCGCCGCGTTCCAGCCGGATGCGCTGGAGGAACTGGCGCTGACCGCGATGTCGCTGGCCGATCGCCCGCGCCCCGCGCTGGTGCTCGTCCGCTCCGCGCTCGGCCGGCATCTGTTCGGCTTCGTCTGGCTGCCGCGTGACGATCTGACCACCGGCCGCCGCGTCGCGATCGGCGAGATGCTGGCCGAGGCGGCGCAGGGCCGCGTCCTCAACTGGTCGATCGCGCTGGAGGACGGCGTCGTCGCGCTGCTCCGCTACACCATCGACCTGCGGGGCGAGGGCCGCCTGCCCGATATCGAGCCGCTGGCCGACCGGCTGCGCCGCATGGTCCGCGGCTGGGTGCCCGATGTCGAGGCGGCGCTGGCCGAGCAGTTGCCCGCGCCCCGCGCCGCACGTCTGGCCTTGCGCTGGGCGGACACCTTCTCCGCCAACTACCGCAACGTCAGCAGCCCGGCGGAGGCCGCCGCCGACATTCTGCGCCTCAGCGCGCTGGAAAGCCCGGCCGACCGCTCGGTCCGCCTGTTCCCTGCCGCACCCGGCGCCGAGCGGCAGTTCAAGATCTACAAGCTGGGCGGTGCCCTTGCCCTGTCCGATGCGGTGCCGGTGCTGGAGAATTTCGGCTTCCGCGTCATCGGCGAACTGCCCACCCGGCTGGAGGACGAGACCGACGCCTTTGTGCACGACTTCGTGGTCGAGTCGGATGCCGGTGCCGACCCGAACGATGCCGCCATGCTGGAAGGCGCGATCGCCGCGGTGCTGGAGGGCAAGGCGGAGAATGACGCGTTCAACCGCCTGATCGTCGATGTCGGCCTGTCGCCGCGTGCGGTGGTGCTGTTCCGCGCCTGGTTCCGCTATCTGCGCCAGGCCGGGCTCACCTATGGCCTGGCCACCGTGGTCGATGCGCTGCGCCGTGCGCCCGCACTCGCCGCCGCGCTGGTCGATCGCTTCACCGCCGCGCATGACCCCGCCGGTGGCGGCGATCTGGCCGAGGCCGATGCCGCGATCGAGCGCGGGCTGGATGCCGTGTCCGCGATCGACGACGACCGTATCCTGCGCAGCATCCGCGACCTGATCGCCGCCACGTTGCGCACCAACGCCTTTGCCCCTGCCGCGGCGGAGGCGCTGGCCTTCAAGCTGGACAGCCACGCCATCCCCGGCCTGCCCGCGCCGCTGCCGTGGCGCGAGATCTGGGTCTATTCCCCCCGTGTCGAGGGCATTCACCTACGCGCCGGCCCCGTCGCGCGCGGCGGCCTGCGCTGGTCCGACCGGCGGGACGACTTCCGCACCGAGATCCTGGGCCTGATGAAGGCGCAGCGCGTGAAGAACGCGGTGATCGTGCCGACCGGCGCCAAGGGCGGCTTCTATCCCAAGCAGCTTCCCTCCCCCGCGACCGACCGCGACGCCTGGTTCGCGGAAGGGCGGGAAAGCTACCGCATCTTCATCCGCTCGCTGCTGTCGATCACCGACAACATCGTCGACGGCGCGGTGGTCCACCCCGAATCGGTGCGCATTCTGGACGGCGAGGACCCGTATTTCGTCGTCGCGGCCGACAAGGGTACCGCCACCTTCTCCGACGTGGCCAACGCCATCGCGATCGAACGCGGCTTCTGGCTGGGCGATGCCTTCGCATCCGGCGGCAGCCAGGGATATGATCACAAGGCGATGGGCATCACCGCCAAGGGTGGCTGGGTCTCGGTCCAGCGCCATTTCGCCGAGCGCGGGGTGGACGTTCAGGTCGATCCCGTCACCGTGGTCGGCTGCGGCGACATGTCGGGCGACGTGTTCGGCAACGGCATGCTGCTGTCCAGGGCGATCAAGCTGGTCGCCGCCTTCGACCATCGCCACATCTTCATCGATCCGACGCCCGACCCTGCGACCAGTTGGGAGGAGCGCGCGCGCATGTTCGCCCTGCCCCGCTCCAGCTGGGCCGATTACGATGCCTCGCTGATCTCGGAAGGCGGCGGCGTCTTCGCCCGCACCGACAAGCGCATTCCCCTCTCGCCCCAGGCGCGCGCCGTGCTCGGGATCACCGCAGAGGCGATGGAGCCCACCGCGCTGATCTCCGCGATCCTGAAGGCACCCGCCGATCTGCTCTGGTTCGGCGGCATCGGCACCTATGTGAAGGCCGCGTCGGAAAACAACGCCGCGGTCGGCGACCCCGCCAACGACCGGCTGCGCGTCGATGCCGAACAACTGCGCGTCACCGCGATCGGCGAGGGCGCCAATCTGGGCGTCACCCAGGCGGCCCGCATCGCCTTTGCCGGCATCGGCGGGCGCATCAACACCGACTTCATCGACAATTCGGCCGGCGTCGATTGCTCGGATAACGAGGTGAACATCAAGATCGCGCTCAACCGCGAGCTGATCGAGGGGCGGCTTGCCGAGGCGGATCGCAACGTCCTGCTCGCCGAGATGACCGACGATGTCGCGCATCTGGTGCTGGAGGATAACCGCCTCCAGACGCTGGCGCTGTCGATCGCGGAGGCGGACGGCGCCGCCGCGATGCCCAGCTATGTCCGCCTGATCGAGATGTTCGAACAATCCGGCCGCCTCGACCGCGTGGTGGAGGGGCTGGACGCGCCCGACATCCTGCTGCGCCGCGGGCAGGACGGGCATGGCCTGTCGCGCCCCGAGCTTGCCGTGCTGCTCGCCACCGCCAAGCTGACGCTGCAGGACGCGATCGAGACCGCAAAGCTCGGCACCGAGCCCGACCTCGCTCCCGACCTCTACGCCGCCTTCCCCCCCGCCATGCGCGCGCGCTTCGCCGACGCCATCGACGCGCACCGCCTGCGCGGCGAGATCGTCGCCACCAAGCTCGCCAACCGCATCGTCAACCGCCTCGGCATCCTCTTCCCCTTCGAAATCGCGGAGGAAGAAGGGGCCGGCATGGCGGACATCGCGGCGATGTTCGTGGTGGCCGAGCGTCTGTTCGATCTGCCGACGCTCTGGGCGGAGGTAGAGGCGACCGCGATGCCGGAGGCGGCGCGAATCGCGCTGTTCGAGGAGATCGCCTTCGTCACTCGCTCGCAGATCGCCGACCTGCTGCGCGTCACGCCGGCGGGCACCACCCCTGGCGCGGCACTCGACCGGCTGGCGCAGGGTCTTGCGCATCTCGACACGCAGACACCCAGCCTGTTGCTGGAGGAGGCGCGGGCGCAGAGCAGCCGCATTGCAAACGAGCTGGAGGCCAAGGGCGCACCGACGGCGCTTGTCCGCAAGGTCGTTCGCCTGTTCGAGCTGGACGGTGCCGTCGGCCTTGCCGATCTCGGTCGCCGCCTGTCGCTGGACGAGGTGGTGCTGGCCCGCGCCTTCACCCGTCTCGGCCAGGCATTGGGTCTGGACTGGGCACAGGCCAATGCCGCGCGCATCACCCCCAGCGATCCGTGGGAGCGCCTGCTGATCGCCGGTCTGGCCCGCGATTTCCAGCAACTCCGGCTGGAATTCCTCGGCCGCCATGCCGGCATCGATCCGGAGGCGGCGGTGGAACAGTGGCTGGCCGCCCGTGCCAGCCGCGTCGGCCAGTTCAAGGCGGTGATCGACCGCGCCCGCAACGCTGCCCAGCCCAATGCGGCGATGCTCGCCCAGATCGCGGGCCAGGCCCGCGTCCTGCTGGGCCGCTGAAACCGGCCGCGTCCCTGTTCCCTGCAAGGGCGGGAACGGGGACGCGGGGGAGCAACGATCTATCGCAGACGCCGACGAGCCGGTGGATCAGCCCGCGTCATGCTCCAGGCGGCTGATCGTGGCACATAGTGCATCCGCCCCGCGGCGGTCGTCGCCGAACGGGATGACCGTCGTGTAGGTCATGCCGTTGCGCTCCAACTGGTAGCGGATTTCCAGAAACGCAGTCTCCACGGTGTGCGTGGTCGAACGCGATCGCCCGCCAAAGGTATAGCCACCGAACAGCCCGCTGCTCGATGCCCCCCCCCCCAATGTGAAGCGCCCGCCATGGCGCGTATTGGTGATCTGCGTCGCCTCACGCTCGACGCTGACGTTCGAGATCTGCGACGGGTGCAGCCACAATTCCTCGTAATTGGTCGACCGGTCGATCACCACCAGGTCGCCGCGCTGCGTCACCGCCAGCGCACCCGGCGCCCCTTGCCACCAGGATCGCCACTGCGACACGGCGGTCGGCACCGCCTGCACCGCGGCGGCGAGCCGGTTGGCGACGCCGCGATAGTGCACCGCGCGCATCGACGAAAGAATCACCGCATCGACGATCTTTATGACCACGCCTGCGATCAGGAACATGATGATCCCGCTGAAGAGCGCCTCACCCAGCCTGAAGCTCAACAGCGACGACAGCATCGGCAGGCCGACCAGCACCCCCAGGATGGCCAGCGGTACCAGCTTGCTGATCTTTTCGGTCTGTTCGACGCATGCCAGGGCGTCAGGATAGGATTTCATCCGTGTCGCCGTTGGTGCAACCGCAGTGTTCATCAAAGCCTCCCCCGCATATGATGATCCCTGTGCACCGACTTATCCACGCGCGTTGAACCCTTGGGCTGGCGTGCAGCCGGGGCATGACGACGAAAACGCAGAAAACGGCTCCGAAAGACTGCGGCAACCCTGCCCGTCTTCATGAAATTTCCGAGGGAACTCTACGAGATGGTAAAGCAACACTATCGTCGCCACGCTGTGACGCCGTCTGTGTTCGCTGCTGTTCGATAAAGCTGCTTCGCTGCTTCATGGCAGCGAACTGGAGCGGGCGAAGGGATTCGAACCCTCGACCCCAACCTTGGCAAGGTTGTGCTCTACCCCTGAGCTACGCCCGCTCTGGCGTTCCGACCGGCGATGTTCCGGTGGGGTGGGCGGGCTATTAGCCGTGGGTTTTGAGTGTGGCAACCCCATTGTTGAACTTTTGTGGCTTGGCGAATGGATCAATAGAACATTACAAGAACATACGTGACCGACTCCGCCGCCCTTATCGCCCATCTGCGGCAACTAGCCAACGCCTCTTCCCATGAGGCGGCGGAGGCCGAGGCGCCGGATGCCTGGCTGGCGGACGGGCTGGCAAAGGGCCAGCTGCATGAAATCTTTGCCGTCGACGACGCCGACGGGGCCTGCGCGGCGGGCTTTGCGGTTGCGCTGACCCTGGCGGCGCGCGGCACGCCGCTGCTGTGGTTGCGCAACCAGGATACGGAGCGTGCCGCCGGGCGGCTGCACGGACCCGGGCTGATCGAGATGGGGCTGAACCCTGCCGCGCTGGTGCTGGCGGTGGTGGAGGACGATGCGGCCTTGCTCCGCGCCGCCGCCGATGCCGCGCGCTGCCCCGGCCTTGCGACGCTGATCGTGGAAGGTCGGGGCCGGATGCCCGGATACGACCTGACCGCGACGCGCCGGTTGATGCTGGCAGCCGAAGTGTCAGGCGTCACCATCCTGGCCCTGCGCGTCGATGCCGAACCCAGCCCCACCGCCGCGGCGACGCGCTGGGGGGTGACGCCGGCCCTGTCCGCCCGGCTGGAGGCGGACGCCCCCGGCGCCCCCGCTTTCGATGTGGAATTGCTGCGCCGACGTCGGGGGCCTGCCGGCACCCGCTGGCGCGTGGAGTGGAACCGTGACACGCAAAGCTTCGATCCCGCGCCGCTATCTGGCGCTTCACTTCCCCTGGGTGTCGATCGAGCGGCTGCGCGGATGCCGCCCGCACCTGTTCGTCGGCCGCGATGAGGCACCCGTCGCCTTTGTGGAAACGCTGGGCAATGCCGTGCGCCTCGCCGCGCTGGATCGCACCGCCACGTCGCTGGGTCTGCGTCCCGGACTGACGCTGGCCGATGCCCGCGCCCGCGTGCCCGAGCTGGAGGTGTTTCCCCACGACCCGCATGCCGATCTGGAATGGCTGGAACGGCTGGCGGACGGTTGCGCGCGCTACACGCCGTCGATCGCGCTCGACCCGCCGCATGGGCTGATCCTCGACATCGCCGGCTGCACCCACGCCTTTGAGGGCGAGCGGCGGCTTGCACTGGATGTGGAGGAGCGGATGGCCCGTCGCGGCATCCTGGTGCGCCACGCATTCGGCGATACGCCGGAGGCGGCACGCGCACTCGCCCGCCATGCCGGCGGCCCGGCGCCGGACGAGGCGCGCGCGATCCGCCGCCTGCCCGTCGCCGCGCTCGAACTGGATGACGATGCGACCGCGGCGCTGGTCGCGGCCGGGCTGAAGCTGGTCGGTGACGTCATGGCGCGCCCGCTGTCCGCCATCGCCGCGCGCTTCGGGGCGGATGCGGCAACCGCGATCCGCCGGCTGGCGGGCGAGGCGGAGAGCCCGCTCACCGTCCGCCGGACCGTCGCCCCCATCAAGGTCGAACACCGCTTTGCCGAACCGATCGCCCGGACCGAGGATGTGCTGAGCGTGATCGGCGACCTTGTGGCGGAGGCGGGCCGTTATCTGGAGGAACGCCACCAGGGCGGTCGCCGGTGGGAGGTGCGGCTGTTCCGCGCCGATGGGCAGGTGCAACGGCTGCGCATCGAAACGGGGCAGCCGACACGCGACCCGGCACTGCTGCTCCGCCTGTTTCGCGAGCGGATCGATGCGCTCGCCGATCCGCTCGATCCCGGTTTCGGCTATGACCTGATCCAGCTCGACGTCGCGCTTGCAGAACGCCTGGATGCCAGTCAGTTACGGCTGGAGGGGGGTGCCGTGCAGGCCGGCGAGGTGGCAGCGCTGGTCGACCGGCTCAGCACCCGCCTCGGCCGCAGCCGCGTACGCCGCATCGCCCCCCGCAACAGCCACATCCCCGAACAGGCCGAACTCCTGCTCGCCGCCGCCGCCCCCACCCCGCCCGACACCGGCTGGCTCACCCCCGACCCCGGCGAGCCCCCCCTACGCCCCATCTACCTCTTCGACCCCCCCCAACCCATCCAAACCCTCGCCGCCGAAACACCCGACGGCCCCCCCGCCCGCTTTCGGTGGGGGCGGCGGTTGCATGATGTGGCGCGGGCCGAGGGACCGGAGCGGATAGCGGGCGAGTGGTGGCGCCGGCAGCAGGCGATCCCGACGCGCGATTATTACCGTGTGGAGGATGTGCGCGGCCGTCGCTTCTGGATCTTCCGCCATGGTCTTTACAGCGAAACCGAACGCCCCCGCTGGTACGTGCACGGCCTGTTTGCATGACACCCGACCCGCCCCGCTTTGCCGAACTGGTCGCGGCGACGAACTTCTCATTCCTGGACGGGGCTTCCCATCCCAGCGACATGGTGATGCAGGCGGTCGCACTGGAGCATGCCGGGATCGGGATCGCCGATCGCAACACCGTGGCAGGAGTAGTGCGCGCCTATGATGCGCTATGCCAGGCACAGCGTCGGGTAAAGGATGACGGCCTGCCGCCGCTTTCCTTCAAACTGGCCGTGGGTGCACGGCTCGTCTTCACTGATGGTACGCAAGACATCGTCATCTATCCGGCCAATCGTGCCGGATGGGGCCGCCTGACGCGGCTGCTGTCGCAAGGCAATCGCCGTGCACACAAAGGCGGATGCATCCTGGGCTTTGACGATCTGCGCCGCCACCTAGGCGATCTGTTGCTGATCGTCCTGCCAACCAGCAGTGCCCGGCCGGTGGAGCCGATGCCGGGCGCGATGCTGCCCCCGGATCGTGGCGACCCCAGCCTTGCCGCGACGCTCAGCATGCTGGCATCGCTGGCACCCGGCCATGTCTGGTTGGGTGTATCCATGCCCAGGGCCGGTGCCGATCGACGCCGCCTGAGGCGTCATGCCCGCTTGGCGGCCTCTCTTGGCGTGCCGCTGCTCGCCACCGGCGATGTCCGCTATGCGCAGGCCGAGGATCGTGCCCTGCACGACATCGTCACCTGCATCCGCGAAGGACGATCGATCCAGACATCGGGACGCCTGCTTGCCGCCAATGGCGAGCGTTATCTGAAGCCGGCATCCGAAATGGCCCGGCTCTTCGCGGATCAGCAGGAGGCGTTGGCGGAAAGCCTGTTGTTGCTGGACCGGATGGAATTTTCGCTCGACCAGCTACGCTACGAGTATCCGCACGAGCCGGTGCCGCCGGGCTGGAAAGCGCAGGACTGGCTGGAACATGTCGCCTGGCAACATGCCATCGACCGCTATGACGGCTATGTTCCCGATCGCATCGTTACGCTGTTACGCGACGAGTTCGCCCTGATCCATGCACGCGAATATGCGCATTACTTCCTGACGGTCTACGACCTGGTCCGCTTTGCCCGTGCGCTCGATCCGCCGATCCTGTGCCAGGGACGCGGATCGGCGGCCAATTCCGCGGTCTGCTTCCTGTTGGGCGTCACTTCGGTCGATCCGATGCGGCACGACCTGCTGTTCTCGCGCTTCGTCTCGGCCGAGCGTGACGAGCCGCCCGATATCGACATTGATTTCGAACATGAACGGCGCGAGGATGTGATCCAGCACATCTATACGCGCTACGGTCGCCACCGCGCAGCGATCGCAGCAACGGTTATCCACTACCGTCCCAAAAGCGCGGTGCGCGAAGCCGGCAAGGCGCTGGGTTTGACCGAGGATGTGACGCAGCGGCTGACCAGCACCGTTTGGGGCAGCTTCGCCGACCATTTCGAGGAGAAGCGTTTTCGCGAAACCGGCTTCAGCCTCGACAATCCCGAGATTGCACGGTTGCGCATGGTGGTCGATCGCCTGCTGACGTTCCCGCGCCACCTGTCGCAACATGTCGGCGGTTTTGTGCTCACCCAAGGACGTCTGGACGAAACCGTGCCGATCCACAACGGTGCGATGGAGGGTCGCACCTTTATCGAATGGGACAAGGACGACATCGACGTACTTGGCCTGATGAAGGTGGATATTCTGGCACTCGGCATGCTGACCTGCATCCGCAAGGCATTCGACCTGATGGAACGCCACGGCCTGGGTCGCCCGCACCTGGACGATGTCGCGATGGATGAAGATCCACGCGTGTACCAGATGCTGCAAAAGGGCGACAGCATCGGCGTGTTCCAGGTGGAAAGCCGTGCGCAGATCAACATGCTGCCCCGGTTGAAACCGGAAAAGCTCTACGATCTGGTGGTACAGGTGGCGATCGTCCGCCCCGGCCCGATCGAGGGCGACATGGTGCACCCCTATCTGCGGCGGCGCGCCAAAAAAGAGGCGGTCATCTTCCCCTCCCCCGATCCGCGACACGGGCCAGCCAACGAGCTGCACGCCCTGCTCGGCGAAACCTATGGCGTGCCGTTGTTTCAGGAACAGGCGATGAAGCTGGCTATCGTCGCGGCAAAATTCACCCCGGACGAGGCGAACCAGCTTCGCAAGGCGATGGCGACGTTCCGTCATGTCGGCGGCATGCACGATTTCCACCGCAAGCTGGTCGAAGGCATGGTGAACCGCGGCTATCCCCGCGACTTTGCCGAACGCTGCTACAAGCAGATCGAAGGGTTCGGCTCCTACGGCTTTCCCGAAAGCCATGCCCTGTCCTTCGCGCGGCTGGTCTATGTCTCGTCATGGATCAAATGCTTCCATCCGGCGGTGTTCGCCTGTGCGATCCTCAACTCGCAGCCGATGGGTTTCTACGCGCCGGCCCAACTGGTTCGCGATGCGATCCAGCATGGGGTTAAGGTCCACCCGGTCGATGTGAACGCCAGCGCGTGGGACAACACACTCGAAGACTTCGCGCTCCGCCTGGGTTTCCGCCAGATCGACGGGTTCCGCGAAGCCTGGGCGGCACAGATCGTCGCGCATGCCCCCTATGCCGCGATCGAGGATCTCGCCGCGCGCGCCGGCCTGCCGCAACGCGCCCTGACCCTGCTCGCGGATGCCGATGCCTATCGCTCGCTGGGCCGCGATCGCCGTACCGGCCTGTGGGAGGCGCGCCGCACGCCACCCAGGCAGCTTCCCCTCTTCGCCGCGATGGAGGCGCCCGAACTCGCCCCCGAACCCGATGCGAAGCTGCCGCCCATGCCCCTCGCCGAGCAGGTCGCGAACGACTATCGCGCCACCCGCCTCTCGCTCAAAGGACATCCGATGGCGTTCCTCCGCCCGCTTTTCGCGGCCGAGGGGGTGCTGTCCTGCCGCGATGCGGAGGCGATGCGCGATGGCACCCGCGCCCGGGTGGCCGGCGTGGTCCTGGTCCGCCAGCGCCCCGGCAAGGGCAATGCGATATTCGTCACGATCGAGGATGAGACGGGGATCGTCAATGCGCTGATGTGGGCGCGTGATTTCGAGGCGAACCGGCGTGCGGTGATGGCGGCGCGGCTGATGGTGCTGCACGGGGTGATCCAGCGTAGCGAGGAAGGGGTGATCCACCTGATGACGGTGCGGGTCGACGATCGCAGCGACGAGCTTGCCCGCCTGTCCGACGGCCAGCCGATGACGCCGCCGATCGCCCGCGCCGACGGCGTGCTGCGCCCGGTCTATACGCGCAGCCCCGACCCGCGCGCCGCCCATCCCCGCGATGCCCGTCTCTTGCCGAAGTCGCGGGACTTCCATTGATCGCACGAAGCGCCCACATAGGCGCACAAGAAGAATAGGAGTTGCACTTGGCCACCTTGGGAATGTCCGCCGCCGAGAAGGACGCGGTCACCGCGTTCCGCCACGACGTCGTCGAACCGTCGATGACGAAGCTGGTGATCCTGGATTTCTGGGCGGAATGGTGCGGGCCGTGCAAGGCGCTGACTCCGATTCTGGAAAAGGTCGCCGCCGCCTATGCCGACAAGGGCGTGGTGCTGGCCAAGGTCGATACCGACAAGAACCAGTTCATCGCCACGCAATTCCAGATCCGCTCGATCCCGACCGTGTACGCGATGTTCCAGGGTCAGTTGGTCGCCGACCTGACCAGCGCGCGCACCGAAAGCGCGCTGCGCACCATGCTGGACCAGTTGCTGCGCCAGTTGCCGATCCAGTCCGAGGCGGGCGAGGCGGAGGCCGAACTGGAACCGCTGATCGCCATGGCCGAGGAGGTGCTGGGCGAAGGCGATGCCGAGCGTGCGCTGGCGATCTTCGACCAGCTGGTCGAGATGGCGCCCGAGCATCCCGCCGTGCTGTCCGGCCGCATCCGCGCGCTGGTCGCGGCCGGCCGCAACGACGAGGCGGAAGCCGCGATCGCCGCGTTGCCCGAGGAACTGGCCAAGGATGCCGGCATCCAGCGGGCGCAGGCGACGCTGGCCCTTGCCCGCTCCGCGCCACCGGTGGCGGACCATGCCGGGCTGGCCGCCGAGGTGCAGGCCAACCCGGACGATCATGAAAAGCGCTTCGCACTCGCCAATGCCCAGATGGCCGCGGGCGACCGCGACGGCGCGGCGGACAATCTGCTCCACATCGTCGCCGCCGACCGGACATGGAACGAGGACGCCGCGCGCCAGCAGCTCCTGAAACTGTTCGAGGTGGTGGGGATGACCGACCCCTGGGTTTCGCAACAGCGCCGGCGGCTGTCGGCGATCCTGTTCGGATGACCAGGCTTTCGATCTTCCCGCTGCCGGGGGCGCTGCTGTTTCCCGGCATGCACCTGCCGCTGCACATCTTCGAGCCGCGCTACAGTGCCATGGTCTCGGACGCGATGGCGCGCGACCGGCGCATCGGGATGATCCAGCCTTCGGGCGAGGGCGAGGTGCCGGCGCTCTACAATCTCGGCTGCGTCGGCAAGATCGCCGAGGTCGAGGCGCTGGACGAGGGACGCTACAACATCATCCTGGAGGGCGTGGCGCTGTTCCGCGTCGTGCGCGAGTTGAAGGTATCCACCCCCTTCCGCCAGGTCGAGGCCGAGTTGCTGGCGGTCGAGGATGACGAGCAATTGTCGATCGCCCGTCGTTCGTCGCTGGAAATGGAGTCGCGCCGCTTCGCCGATCTTCAGGGTTATGCGGTCGACTGGGAAGCGGTCAGCCGGCTGGACGATATGAGCCTGGTCAATGGCATCGCCCAGATCGCCCCCTTCGATTCCGCGGCCAAGCAGGCGTTGCTGGAGGCAAGCGATATCGAGACGCGCGCCGAGCTCATCATCCAGCTGATGCAATTCTTCGGCCGCCACGACGGCGAAGACCGGGTGACGCTGCAATGAGGAAGGGCAATGAGGAACGGCCGATGAGGAACGGGCAATGACCCTCGACCCCTGGCTGCTCGAACGTCTCGTCTGTCCGGTGACGCGTCAGCCCCTGCGCCACGACGAAGCCGCGCAGGAACTGGTGAGCGAAGCCGCCGGCCTCGCCTATCCGATCCGCGACGGCATTCCCGTGATGCTGGTGGAAGAAGCGCGGGAAATCTAAACCAGCACGCCCTGCAACAGCTTGGGCAGTTCTCCGCTTTCGCCGCGCGCTTCCGCCATGAAGCGGCCTTTCAGCGGCGGGATGCGATTTACCGCGGAGATACCGAAGCGCCGTACCGCGCTCGCCGTCCTGCCCGGAACGCCGAACAGGCGGTTGAGCACGTCGGTCGCCACCGCGACCATCATCGTGTCGAGGCCCCGCCACTGCTGGTAGCGCGCCAGCAGCGCGGCATCGCCCAGGTCCAGCCCGGTGCGCTTGCCCTCCACCAGCACCTCGACCAAAGCGGCCACGTCGCGGAAGCCCAGGTTGAGGCCCTGCCCCGCGATCGGGTGGATGCCATGCGCGGCGTCGCCGACCAGCACCAGCCGCTCCGCCGTCACCCGTGCGGCATGGTGGAAGCCGAGCGGGTAGCTCGCACGCGGCGAGGCGTGGCTGAGTTTGCCCAGAAATCCGCCCATCTGCTTTTCCGCCTCCGCCAGAAAGGCGCGGTCGGACAGTTTGAGCATCGCCGGGCCATCGGCACCCTTGACCGACCAGACGATCGCGGAGCGGTGGCCGATCTCGTCGTCGGGCAGCGGCAGCAGCGCGAAGGGACCGGTCGGATAGAAGATTTCGAACGCGATGTTTTCGTGGGCACGTTCATGGTGGAAGGCACCGATGATCGCGGCATGATCATACTTCCAGCGCGCCACCGTGATCCCGGCGGCCTTGCGCGTCGGCGAGTTGCGCCCCTCCGCCGCGACCAGCAACGGCGCGCGGATCACGTCGCCGGTATCCAGCGTCACGGTCACGCCGGCGGGGCCGCGCTCGACATGGGTGGCGCGCGTCTTCATGCGCAGGTCGACGCCGTCCGCCACCACCGCGGCCTCATGGATCGCGGTGCGCAGCAGCTTGTTCTCGAACATCGTGCCAAGCGCACCGTCATCGGCGTCGGGAATGAAGTCGAGCGCCCCCGGCTCCAGCCCGTCGCTGACCCGGATGTGCCGGATCGCGCAGCCCTTGCCGGCGAGCCGTGCCCCGATGCCGATCGCATCCAGCATCCGCCCGCTGGCGCTAGCCACCGCAGAGGCGCGGCCGTCGAAGCCGGGCGCCAGCGTGACCGCCGGATCGGCGGGGTCGATGATGATCGCGTTGAGCCCGTGCGCGGCAAGCCCGACCCCCAGGGTCGCACCCACCAAACCGCCGCCCAGGATGATGACGTCGCTGTTCATGCCTCGCTCTACCTTCCGCAGCGCTCCGCTACAACGCCGCTCCCTTGACGCCGCTCCCCCCGCGCGCAATGGTTTTCGCCGTTTCTTCAGGATATCCGGGGTTTTCGACCATGGCGAGCCGCGCGCAGCCCGTATTGTGGCGCGAGACGATGAAGGCGGGCGCGGTGCGCAGCGGCGCACTGGTCACCGCCATCGCGATCTTCGTCACCACCGCGATCCTTGCCCTGGCGCTGGCCAGCTATCACGGCAACGACCCGGCGCTGAATACCGCGTCGGGGGCGTCGCCCGCCAATCTGGTCGGTCATCCCGGTGCCTGGATCGCCGATGTCGCGCTGAGCCTGTTCGGTCCGGCGGTGGCGCTGCTGCTGCCAATCGGCCCGATCCTGGGGCTGCGGCTGTGGCGCGACCTGCCGCTGGGGCGCTGGGTCCGCATGTTGCGCAGCGCAACTTTGGGCGTTGCGCTGATGGCGAGCGCCTTGGCCTTCGTGTCCGATGCATCGGTGATGGCGCTGCCCGCCGGCTGGGGCGGCATCGTTGGCCTGGCCGTCGCCGGATCGGTCGACTGGGCGCTGGCCTTTATCGGCGAGCCGGTCGCGGCGCTGTGGATCGCACGCGGCATCGGGCTGGCGCTCGCCGTGGCCGGTATCCTCGTCTGGGGCCGCAGCCTGGAGATCGACCTGGGCGACCGCCGCTTCCGCTTCCGCCGCCGCCGTGCGCGGGCCGATGCACTGGCCGGCGAGGACGCCTGGATGGGCGACGAGGAGGATGACGAGGAGCCGCTGACGCTGGCGCGCCGCGCCCTGCCGCAGCGTGCGCCCGCGGAGGCCGATCCGCGTCCCGCCCCCGTCATCGCCGATCGCCAGATCGCGCCGGCCCCGGCCAAGGCCAAGGCGCAAGGCCCCGCAGAACCGCGCGACAGCTACGTCCTGCCCGATCTCGACCTGCTGGTGGAGGCGCCGCCCTCCTCCGCGGGGCCGGTCGACAAGGCCGCGCTGGAGCGCAACGCCCGCCTGCTCGAAAACGTGCTGGACGACTTCAAGGTGCAGGGTGCGATCACCGAGGTGCGCCCCGGCCCCGTCGTGACGATGTACGAGCTGGAACCCGCCCCCGGCATCAAGGCCAGCCGCGTCATCGCGCTGGCCGACGACATCGCGCGCAACATGTCCGCCATCTCTGCGCGCGTCGCGGTGATCCCGGGTCGCAACGTCATCGGCATCGAACTGCCCAATGCCAAGCGCGAATCGGTCAGCCTGCAGGAACTGGTCGGCTCGCAAAGCTTCGAGGATCAGGCGGCGCAACTGCCAATCATCCTGGGCAAGAACATCGCGGGCGATCCCGTCGTCGCCGATCTGGCGCCGATGCCCCACCTGCTGGTCGCAGGCACCACCGGATCGGGCAAGTCGGTCGGCCTGAACTGCATGATCCTGTCGCTGCTCTACCGGCTGACCCCGGACCAGTGCCGGATGATCATGATCGATCCGAAGATGCTGGAACTCAGCATGTATGACGACATCCCCCATCTGCTGTCGCCGGTCGTCACCGATCCGGCAAAGGCGGTGCGCGCGCTGAAATGGGCGGTGGAGACGATGGAGGATCGTTATCGCCAGATGTCGTCGGTCGGCGTGCGCAGCCTAGCCAGCTTCAACGACAAGGTGCGCGCGGCGCGTGCCAAGGGCCAGCCGCTCGGCCGCAAGGTGCAGACCGGCTATGGCGAGAACGGCCAGCCGCTCTACGAGGAGGAGCAGCTCGATTATCAGGTGCTGCCGCAGATCGTCGTCATCGTCGACGAGCTGGCCGACCTGATGATGACCGCGGGCAAGGAGGTCGAATTCCTGATCCAGCGCCTCGCGCAAAAGGCGCGCGCGGCGGGCATCCACCTGATCATGGCGACGCAGCGCCCCTCGGTCGACGTCATCACCGGCGTCATCAAGGCGAACCTGCCGACGCGCATCTCCTTTCACGTCACCTCCAAGATCGATTCGCGCACCATTCTGGGCGAACAGGGTGCCGAGCAGCTGCTGGGGCGCGGCGACATGCTCTACATGCCCGGCGGCAAGGGCATCGTCCGCGTCCACGGCCCCTTCGTCTCGGACGACGAGGTGCATGCGGTCGCCGATCACTGGCGCTCGCAAGGATCGCCCGATTACATCTCGTCGGTCACCGAGGAGCCGGCGGAAAGCTTCGCACTGGACGGTGCGCCCACCGGCGAGGATTCGGCGGAGGACCAGCAGTACCGCGCCGCGATCCAGCTCGTCTGCGAAAGCCAGAAGGCGTCCACCTCCTGGCTCCAGCGCCAGCTTCGCGTCGGCTACAACTCGGCGGCGCGCCTGATCGAGCGGATGGAGACCGACGGCGTCGTCAGCCGCCCCGACCATGTCGGCCGGCGCGAGGTGCTGCGCGATACCGAGGGGCATCCGATCTGATCGGGAACGATCGTAACGCTGCCGGACCTTTCCACGCTTCAATCGGTTGTCGGATGGACAAGGGTTCGAAACGGGGTTGGACTGAATGCGCAAGGATCGTGTGGCCGCGGCGGTGCTGGCGGGCATGCTGTGGACGGGGAGCGCACATGCGCAGCAGGTCGATGTCGGCGCATCCCCACCGCCCCCCGAAACCGCGCAGCAACCGCCCGAGACGAGCAGCGCGGACACGCAGCGCCAGCCGAACACGGGTGCCGGCCGATCGCCCCGCAACCGCCAGCGCGATACCTCGCCCTCCGCGCTGACCGCCGATACGCAGAACGCGCCGCCGCCCGGACTGATCGGCGACTGGCAGGAGATCCGGACGCGGCTCGGCCGGCGCGGCATCGGCCTGACCGCGCGCTACGCGTCGGAGAGCGGCTATAATTTTGCCGGTGGCACGCGAAAGCTGTTTCGGGAAACGGGCCAGTTCGACGTCGGCACGCTGCTCGATCTCGAAAAGCTGATCGGGCTGGGCGGCGGCGCATTCCAGGCGACGGTCACGTGGCGGCGCGGCTACGACCTGACGCAGGATGCCGGGCTGGGCACGCTGCAACAGGTGCAGGAAGTCTATGGCCGCGGCCAGACGATGCGCGTGACGCAGCTTTGGTACGAACAGAAGATCGGCCCTGCGGTAGAGATCAAGCTGGGCCGGACGAATCCGGGTGAGGACTTCGCGGTCTTCTCCTGCCACTTCATGAATCTCAGCTTTTGCGGCGCCCAGCCCGGCAATCTGAACGGCAGCTACTGGCAGAACTGGCCCATCGGCCAATGGGGCGCGCGCGTGCGGGTGGACCTGCCCCGCGACTTCTACGTGCAGACCGCGGCGTACGAGATCAATCCGCGCAATCTGGAGAACCACTTCTTCATTGCGCATTTCAAGGGTGCGACGGGCGTGCTGGTGCCGGTGGAGGGCGGGTGGTCGCGCGGTGGCGACGACGGCCATGTCGGATCGTACAAGATCGGCGGCTGGATCGCGACGGAGCATGGCGACGACGTGTTCCTGGACGTGAACCGCCGTCCGATCGCGATCACCGGCATGGACCCGCTGCGCCGGGACAGCCGCTACGGCGTCTACTTCACGATGCAGCAGCAGCTTACCGGCGAGTCGAAGGACGGCAAGGCGATGAACGGCCTGTCGATGTTCGCCAATGTCACGCAGGCGGATCGCCGGACGAGCGTGACCGACAATCAGGTGGCCCTCGGCCTGTTCTACAAGGGGCTGGTGCCGCATGTGCCCGGCGACGTGCTGGGCATCGGCGTTGCGCGTACCAACGTCAACGGACGCGTGGCGGCCGGCCAGCGGCTCGATCCCGCCCGCCCGGCGGTACAGGGCGCCGAATATGCCGCCGAGATCTATTACAGCATCCACCCCGCCGACTGGCTCGAGATGCGGCCGAACCTGCAATATATCCATCACCCCGGCGGCGTTGCGGCGGCCGACGACGTGGCGGTGCTGGGCATGAAGGCGGCCATCACACTGTAGCCGCAACCGAAAACGCGCGGGAGTTCACAGCCGGTTCAACGCGGATGGGACAAGCCCCCGCTCCAAGGAGACATGCATGTTCGTTTCGCGTTCCATCCTCGCCCCGGTCGCGGCGGCCGTCGCGCTGGTGCCGGCACCCGTTCTGGCGCAGGCGACCGGCGATCTGGCCGCGGTCCAGCGGCACCTTCAGTCGGTGACGACGATGACCGCCGATTTCAGCCAGACCGATCGCGCCGGCAAGGTGCTGACCGGCACGGTGACGCTGAAGAAGCCGGGCAAGATCCGCTTTCAATATGAAAAGGGCGTGCCCCTGCTGATCGTGGCGGAGGGCGGCGCATTGACCTTTATCGACTATTCGGTGCGGCAGGTGCAGCGCTGGCCGATCCGCAATTCGCCGCTGGGCGTGCTGCTCGATCCCGATCGCGACATCACGCGGTTCGCCAAGATCGTGCCTTCGACGGATCAGCGTCTGGTCTCGGTCGAGGCGAACGATCCGAAGCATCCCGAATATGGCCGGATCACGCTGGTCTTCGCGCGCGATTCGGCGGCCCCCGCCGGATTGATGCTGCAAGGCTGGGTGGCGCTGGACGGCCAGAATAATCGCACCACGATTCGCCTGTCGAACCAGCGCTTCGGCGCGCCGGTCAGCGACAGTACGTTTCGCTGGAACGACCCACGGAGAGGTGGACGGCAAAACTGAATGGAAACCAACAGTTTCATTCATCCGGGCGACAGGTAGGTCGGCCTAATACCGGTCTTGCGGTTGTGGAGCGTCCGGGATTTCCCCCCTGTTGCCCGGATTGTTGACCACATCCCGCCTGCGTGACGAACGCTAGGTCGGCCCTCGCTCCATGCCCCCGGAGCGGGGGCCTTTCTGCGTAGGGGATCGAGCATGCTGCGTATCTCGCTCCCCGAGCACGGCCGGGGGGCGCAGCCCCTCCGACGACGCGGGCTTCGCCCGCGGCGCGCGCCGATTGAACGGGAACCCCACAACCTTGCCCCCTCTCCCGCCCCCGCCTAGATGGATCGGCGTGAAGATCGTCTCCTGGAACATCAATTCCGTCCGCTTCCGGATCGCCATCGTCGAGCAGTTCCTGCGCGAGGTCGAACCCGACATCCTGTGCCTTCAGGAAACGAAGGTGATCGACAGCGACTTCCCGTTCGATGCGTTTCGTGCGCTCGGCTACCGCCACATCGTCATCCACGGCCAGCGCATGCACCACGGCGTCGCGATCCTGTCGCGGGTGCCCATCGTCGAGGACGACCGGCTGGACTGGCAGGCGAACAGGGAAGCCCGCCATGTCGGCGTGCGACTGCCGAACGGGGTGCGGCTGGAGAACGTCTATATCCCGGCCGGCGGTGACGTTCCCGACCGCGAGGTGAATCCGAAGTTCGGACAGAAGCTCGATTTCCTCGGCCGCATGATCGATTGGTCGCAGGCGCTGGACTGCCCGACGATCCTGACCGGCGACTTCAACATCGCGCCGCTCGAATCGGACGTGTGGAGCCACAAGCAACTGCTCGACGTCGTCAGCCACACGCCGATCGAGGTGGAGACGCTGGCGCGGCTTCAGGCATCGAACGACTGGGTCGATCTCGGCCGCCACTTCGTGCCCGCGCCGACGCGGCTTTATACCTGGTGGAGCTACCGCGCGAAGGATTGGGCGGTCTCCGACCGTGGTCGCCGGCTCGATCACATGTGGGCGACGCGCGACGTGGCCGCACAGGCGTCCGGACATACCGTGTTCGAGGCGTGCCGCAGTTGGCTGAAGCCGTCCGATCACATCCCGATCATGACCGAGTTCGATTGGTGAGCGACGCCCGTGCCGCCGCCCGCGCGATCGATGCCCTGCGCCGTGGCTGGCCGATCGCGATCGACGGGATCACGCTGCTCGCGGTGGAAACCGCCGATCCGGGACGGCTGGCGGCGTTCGATACCGAGGGGGCCGCGGGCATCCTGATCTCGTCGGGGCGCGCCGCGACGCTGAAGCTGGCCAACCAGGTGGAGGCCGCAGATCCCGATTCGCCGGTCCTGGTCGAACGCGCGCCGTGGATCGACTTCCCGGCCGCCACCGCATTGGCCGATCCGCAGCTCGATCTCGCGACGCCGCTGAAGGGGCCCTATCGCACGCTGCACCTGCCCGATGCACGACCGGCGAGCGCCGCCCTGCGCCTTGCCCGCATTGCCGGGCTGCTCCCTGCCTTCTTCCTGGGCGGCACCGCGGCGCCGGAGGTTGCGCTCACCGCAGCCGATATCGACGCGCACGAGGATGCCGACCGCCTCGCCATCGCCACGCGTGCCCGCCTGCCCGTCGCGGGGGCGGAGGACGCAGAGATCGTCGCCTTTCGATCGCCCGAAAGCGCGGACGAGCATGTCGCGCTGCTGATCGGCCAGCCGAATGGCGCGCCGCCGCTGGTACGCCTGCACAGCGAATGCCTGACCGGCGACGTGCTGGGCAGCCTGAAATGCGATTGCGGGCCCCAGCTTCATGCCGCGATCCACGCCATCGCCGACTCGGGCTGGGGCATCCTGCTCTATCTGCGGCAGGAGGGGCGCGGGATCGGCCTGGTCAACAAGCTGCGTGCCTATCGTCTGCAGGACCAGGGATTCGACACGGTCGATGCCAACACCCGGCTCGGCTTCGCGATCGATGCGCGGGACTTCGGCGTCGCGGCGCGCATGCTGGCGCTATTGGGGCAGGATGCGGTGCGGCTGTTGACCAACAACCCCGCCAAGGTCGCCGGGCTGGAGGCCGCCGGCATCGCCGTCGCCGAGCGCGTGCCGCACAAGCTGCCCCCCAATCCGCACAATGCGCAGTATCTCGCCACCAAGCGCGACCGCACCGGCCACCAGCTATAGATTGTCCTCGCGCAGCTTGCGCAGCCGGCCGTGGACGCCGCGGCATTCGCGCGACGGGCCGATCGCCCAGCTTCGGTCCGCCGCCTGCTGCGCCAGGTCGAGATGCGCCGGATCGCGGCGCAGTTCGTACAGGTCCAGCCACAAGGCGGCACGCTGCGTGAACAGCACCCCTTGCGCCGAGGAGGACAGGTCATGGTCGCGCCGTTGCAGGATTTCGGTGCCGGCCAGGGCGTTCTCGATTTCGCCGAGTTCGCGCAGGCACGCGACATGCTCGATCAGGATATCGGCCGGAACGCTGCCTCCCGCCAACCGGCGCCAGTGATCGGTGAAGCGCAGGACGATGCGGGGCGACCCGTATTTGCGCGCCAGTGCGGTCGTCCGCCGGCGATCGGCCAGCTTTGGCAGCACGCCGCGTTCGATGCTGTCGATCGCGCCCGCCAGATCGGCGACGTCGCCCGCCTCGATCCGCCCCGCCATGCCGAACGTCGCGATCCGCCGCACCGCCGCGTCCCGCGCGCGGTCGCCGTCGGTGACATTCGCCGCGATCGCCGCGCGCAGCCGGCCATCGGTGCTGACCACATAGCGGCCGCGCAGCGGATAGGCACGGACATGCCCGGCGCGGTCCTCGACATGGATCTGCAACGCATGAGGATCGCAGGACCGGATGACCATGGCGGCATCGGGATCGTCGCGATAGGCGCTGCACCCCGGCAGGGCCGCCAGGATCGCCGCGGCTCCGGGGCGGGCAAGCAGGTCGGCGATCGCGTCGCCCTCGAACTCATCCTCGTCCATCCCCCACTCCCCCCGATCGATCAGTCGCCCAGCCCCAGCGCCGCCCGCACCCCAGCAAAATCATGCGCGATCGCCTGCACGCCCAGCGCCCGCAGGCGCGCGTCATGGCCGATGCCGCAATGTTGCCCGGCGCACAGGCCGATGACGAACGCCCCGCTTGCCACTGCGCCGGTCGCGCCGACCGGCGAATCCTCCAAGATCGCACACGCCCCGATCGGCACGCCCAGCCGGTCGGCGGCATAGAGATACAGGTCGGGCGCCGGCTTGCCGCGGGCGACATGCTCGCGCCCGCTATAGACATGCTCCCCAAACAGGTCGCGCAGCCCGATATGGCGCAGATGCCGGTCGATCCAGTCGCTATGGCTGGACGAGACGATCGCCTTGGGCAGGTCCGCCGGTAGCGACCGGACAAAGGCGACCGCGCCCGCCACCGCGTCCACACCCGCCTCCATCACGCGCCGATTTTCCACCTCGCGCGCCTCGCGGAAGCTGTCGGGCAAGGCACGACCGATCCGCGCCTCGATCGCCGACACGAAATCGGGTCCGGCCAGCCCCATATAATGCGCCATCGCCTCCTCGGGCGTATGCGGATGACCATTGGCGCTCAGCCATTCGGCGAGATGGCGATTGCCCTCATATTCACTCTCGATCAGGACGCCGTCGAAATCGAACAGCAGCGCGTCATGGTTCATGCCCGCGCTCCGAACAGCGCGCTGCCGATGCGGACATGCGTCGCCCCGATCGTCACCGCGGTTTCGAAATCCTCGCTCATCCCCATGCTCAGGCCCTCCAGCCCGTGATCCCGCGCCAGTTTCGCCAGCAGGGCGAAATAGGGCGCCGCATCCAGTCCCGCCGGCGGCACCGCCATCAATCCTTTCACCGGCAATCCCGCGCTCTGTGCCCCGGCCAGCAACGCCGGCAGATCGGCGATCGCACATCCGCCCTTTTGCGCCTCTTCGCCGATATTCACCTGGATAAAGCAATCGGGCCGGCGACCCTGCCGCGCCATCGCCTCGGCCAGCGCCTGCACCAGTGACGGGCGATCGACGCTGTGGATCGCATTGAACAACGCCACCGCGTCCGCCGCCTTGTTCGACTGGAGCTGGCCGACCAGATGCAGCGTGACGTCGGGATAGGCCTCGCGCAGCGCCGGCCATTTGCCCTGCGCCTCCTGTACCCGATTCTCGCCGAACACGCGGTGCCCTGCCTCCACCAGCGGCAGGATCGCTTCGGGGCCTTGCGTCTTGGAGATCGCGATCAGCGTCACCGCATCCGGCCGGCGGTCGGCGATGCGGGCGGATCGGGCGATACGGTCGGTGATGGCGGCAAGTGCGCCGGCGCTGTCCTCGGTCATGCCGTGCGCTATAAGCCGGGCGATGGCCCACCGATACCCCGTGACCTGGCTGATGACCGACGAGCGGCTGGGCGACACGCTATGGCGGGCGCTCCGCGCGCTGCCGCCGGGATCGGGCGTCGTGTTCCGGCATTATGCCACTCCGCGCCGCGCCCGCCACGCGCTGCTGCGTCGCCTATGGCGGTTGACCCGGGCAAGACGGCTGGTGCTGGTGGTCGCCCGTGGCCCGGCGATCGGTGAAGGACGTCATGCCGCCCCCTGCTCGGCCGGGCTTACGACCTGGCCGGCACATGACGACCGCGAGGCGATCATCGCATCGCGCGCGGGCGCGGACATGCTGTTCGTCTCGCCCGTCCACCCCACCCGCTCGCATCCGGGCGAAGGCGCACTGGGCGCGGGCCGGGCCGCGCGAATCGGCTCACGCCTCGATCTGCCGCGGATCGCCCTAGGCGGTATGGACGCCCGGCGATTCAGGCGCCTGCGCGGATTTCACGGATGGGCAGCGATCGACGCCTGGCGGCCCTGCCCCGATCAGAAGCGGAAGGCAGTGCCCAGATAAACGGCCTGGCTGTCGCGGCGTTCGTCGACGCGCGTCAGGCGCTCCCGATCGGAGCGATACCGCACGCCCGCCGTCACATCCAGGTTGCGGGTCAGCGAATAGGAGCCGCCGACATCCAGCGCATAGCTGGACATGTCATCGACCAGAGCCGGGCCATTCTGCATCGGCCGGTCGGCCATCGCCTTCACCCGGCCGGTGAAGCGCGTGCCCGAATAGCTGACCGCGACATCGGCGGCCTCGCGGCTGCCGGGCAGGCCCGCCAGATCGACGCGATTGACGTCGCCCGACACCGCAAACTGCTTCCAGCCGACAGCGACGCCCAGATTATAGGAGATCGGCGTCAGCCCGACGACCGGCGACGTGACCGCCGCAACCTTGGTTTCGGCGGATCGGCTGGTCTGCGCCTTTACCGCGACGCTGACCGAGCGATTCCCGCGCTGGGTCTCGGCCGGCGTGAAGCGGAAGTCGCCCGCATCGATCCCGCCGCGTGCGAAGACAGCAGCGAGTCGCGGGTCGGCCGACGACGGCGTGAAGCCCGCGCCTCCGCGGAACGAGAAGCCGGCGCGCTTGGGTGGCAGCTTGTTGCGCACTTCGGTGGCGCCGAACGCAGGCGCGACGAGCGCACCGGCAGCGACCAGCGCTCCCGCAGCAATCCCGATCATCACCCGACCGATCTTCACGACCGAACCCCTCAGCTCCCCTGTGGAAGATGCGCCTAACACGAAATGCCCCGGTAGCGATCCCATTCAAGAGGAGAGTTATACGATTCCCGGCCGAATCTGCCCGAGTGTTGCATTACTCACACAATGCGGGCCCTTGGCTCCGGGCCAGGGCGTGGTGCCGCCACCGCTTGCCGGGGTGACGGCGCCCCTGTAGAGGCCGTATCAACCCTTATTCCTATTTCAGGATGTTGCCGATGCTTCGCCGTTCAGCCACCGCGTTCGCGGTTCTTGCCGCCTTGTCGCTGGGCGCCTGTGCCGGCGGCGGCGATCGGCCCACGGGCGATCTGGCGGCGTCCAAGGTCACCACGATCGGCGTGAACAGCTATCTGTGGCGCGCCAGCCTCGATGCGCTCAGCTTCATGCCGCTGGTGCAGACCGATTCCAATGGCGGCGTCATCGTCACCGACTGGTACGTCAATCCGCAGGTCCCGACCGAGCGGATGAAGGTCACCGTCACCATCCTCGACCAGGATCTGCGTGCCGATGCGCTGCGCGTCGCGGCGCTGCGCGAGGTGAACCGCGGGGGCCAGTGGGTGGCCGCGCCCGTCGCGGCGGCAACCACGCAGAAGCTGGAAGACATCATCCTGACCAAGGCACGCGACCTGCGCCGCGGCGCCATTTCGGGCTAAGCGGCGACCATGGCTTCGCGTTTCAACGCGCTCAAGGCGGATGCGGCGTGGCAGCGCGTCTGGGAAGACCGACGTACCTTTGCCGCCGACGATCATAGTCCAAAGCCGCGTACCTATGTGCTGGAGATGTTCCCCTACCCGTCGGGGCGCATCCATATGGGCCATGTCCGCAACTACACGATGGGCGACGTGCTGGCACGCTATCGGCGAATGACGGGGCATGAGGTCCTTCACCCGATGGGCTGGGACGCGTTCGGCATGCCCGCCGAAAACGCCGCCATGGAAAAGGGCGTGCATCCCGGCGGCTGGACCCGCGACAACATCGCCACGATGCGCGCACAGTTGAAGCGGCTCGGCTTCGCGCTCGACTGGACGCGTGAGCTCGCCACCTGCGAGCCGAACTATTACGGCCACGAACAGGCGCTGTTCCTCGACCTGCTGGCGGCGGGCCTCGTCTATCGCAAGGAATCGGCGGTCAACTGGGACCCGGTCGACATGACCGTGCTCGCCAACGAGCAGGTGATCGACGGTCGCGGCTGGCGCTCGGGCGCGCTCGTCGAGAAGCGCAAGCTGAACCAGTGGTTCCTGAAGATCACGCAATTCGGCGACGAACTGCTGGAAGGGCTCACCACGCTCGATCACTGGCCCGACAAGGTCAAGCTGATGCAGGAAAACTGGATCGGCCGCAGCCGGGGCCTTACCTTCCGCTTCGCGCCCAATGCGCCGCTGGCCGACCCGATCGAGGTCTATTCGACACGCCCCGACACGATTTTCGGTGCCAGCTTCGTGGCGATCGCCGCGGATCACCCGGTCGCGCAGGCACTGGCCGCCGGCAATGCCGACGCCGCCGCTTTCATCCAGCGGTGCAAGGAAGGCGGCACCACGGCTGCCGAGCTGGAAACGCAGGAGAAGCTGGGCTTCGACACCGGCTACACCGTGGCGCATCCCTTCGATCCCGCATGGGCACTGCCGGTCTACATCGCCAACTTCGTGCTGATGGATTACGGCACCGGCGCGGTGATGGGCGTGCCGGCGCATGACCAGCGCGATCTGGATTTCGCGCGCAAATACGGGCTCGACGTACGCCGCGTCGTGGCCGACGGTGACGCGGTCGATCCGGTGTTCCAGGGCGATACCGCCTATACCGGTGCCGGCACCATCGTGAACTCCGCGCTGCTCGACGGCATGACCGTCGAGGATGCCAAGCGGGCCGTGATCACCCGGGCCGAGGGCGGAGGCTGGGGTCAGGGCTCTACCGTCTTCCGCCTGCGCGACTGGGGTGTCAGTCGCCAGCGCTACTGGGGCACGCCGATCCCGATCATCCATTGCCAGGATTGCGGCGCGGTTCCGGTCCCCAAGGACCAGTTGCCCGTCACCCTGCCCGAGGACGTGTCCTTTGCCGTGCCCGGCAATCCGCTCGACCGGCACGCGACGTGGAAGCACGTCGCCTGTCCCGCCTGCGGCAAGGATGCGGTACGCGAAACCGACACGCTCGACACCTTTGTCGATTCGTCCTGGTACTTCATCCGCTTCGCCAGCCAGCCCGACGACAGGCCCTTTGACCGTGCGGTCGCCGAGCGCTGGCTGCCCGTGGGGCAGTATATCGGCGGGGTCGAGCATGCGATCCTGCATCTGCTCTATGCCCGCTTCTGGACGCGTGCGCTGAAACATATCGGCCTGATCGACGTGGCCGAACCCTTTGCCGGCCTGTTCACGCAGGGCATGGTGACGCACGAGACGTACAAGTCGTGGGACAATCGCTGGCTCTCGCCCGCCGAGGTCGAGAATGGCATCGAGATCGCCAGCGGCAAGCCGATTACCGTCGGACGCATCGAGAAGATGTCCAAGTCCAAGAAGAACACGGTCGATCCGGAGCCCATCGTCGACCAGTATGGCGCCGACGCGGTGCGCTGGTTCATGCTGTCCGACAGCCCGCCCGAACGCGATCTCCCTTGGTCAGAGGCCGGTATCGAGGGCTCGTGGCGCTTCGTGCAGCGTTTGTGGCGCCTGTTCGAGAATGTCGGCGAAACCGGCAGCGACGCGCCCGACAAGGCACTGGCCCGCAAGCTGCACCAGACCATCGCCGGCGTGGCCGAGGATATCGAAGCGCTGGCCTTCAACAAGGCGGTGGCCAAGCTGTACGAGCTGGTCAACGCGGTGGAAAAGGCACCGGCAGGCGTGACCCGGACCGATGCGATCCGCACCCTGTTGCTGCTCGTGGCGCCGATGGTGCCGCATCTCGCCGAGGAAGCCTGGGCGACGATCGGCACCGGCGGCCTGATTGCCGATGCGCCGTGGCCCAGCGTCGATGCCGCGCTGCTGGTGGAGGACGAGGTGACGATCGCGATCCAGGTCAATGGAAAGCTGCGCGATACCCTGACCGTGCCCAAGGGCATGGCAAAGGACAGGCTGGAGGAAGCGGCCTTGGCTTCCGAGCGCATCGTCCAGTTGCTGGAGGGCAAGGCGCCGCGCAAGGTCATCGTCGTGCCTGACCGTCTGGTCAACGTCGTCGCATGAAAGCCCCCCTTGCCCTGATGGCGCTTAGCCTGACGCTTGCCGGCTGCGGGCTGAAGCCGCTGTATGCCGGCGGCGGCAGCGGCGCGGTCGCCAACGCGCTGACCCAGGTCGAGGTCGCCCCGATCGAGGGCAAGGCCGGCTGGCTGGTTGGCAACGCCCTGCGCGACCGGCTGGTCGGCGGCGGTGGTGATGGCAGCGGCGGCGCGCGCTATCGTCTCGATGTGCGTCTCGATGACCAGATCCGCGGACTCGGCGTGCGTGCTGATGACAGCGTGACGCGGGAGCGGCGTACGCTGCGCGCGCGCTATCAATTGATCGACACCGGCAACAACGCGGTGCTGCTCGATGCCAGCGCGGGGTCAGATGCGGGGATCGACGTGGTGCAGTCTGAATATGCCACGATTGCGGCGGAAAACACGGCACTGGAACGACTTTCCGAGATCGTCGCCGACCAGATCGTCGCCCGCCTCGCCACCTACGCGCGCACTCAACCAACCGCCCCGTGAAAGCCAGCTCCAACCAGATCCGTCAGGCACTGGATAAGCCCAGCCCCGATATCCGCCTCTACCTCCTACACGGTCCCGACGAAGCGACCGCCGCCGATCTCGCCCATCGCCTAGCCAAAGCGATGGGGCCAGAGGCCGAACGGATCGACCTTGATCCCGCGACCTTGAAGAACGATCCTGCGCGTCTGGCGGATGAAGCCGCCTCGCTGTCCCTATTCGGTGGGGCGCGTTACGTGCGCGTCACGGCGGTGGGCGAAGAGGGTTTGGCGGCCTTTTCGACGCTGCTCGATGCGGATCGTGCCGGTAATCCGGTCGTTGCGATCGCGCCAAGCGTCAAGACCAGCGCCCGCATCGTCAAGTTGGCGACCGATTCGCCCCGTGCGATGGCATTCGGATGTTACGCGCCCAGCGCCGCCGATGCAGAGCGGATGGTCATGATGCTGGCCGGTGAATTGGGGATGCGCCCCACCACAGGCGTTGCCCGGCGGCTGGTGGATGCAACCGCGGCCGACCGTTCCGTCCTGATGCGGGAACTGGAAAAGCTGGCACTGTATCTCGACGCAGCACCGGATCGCGTTCGCGAGCTTGATCACGACGCTCTCGACGCCGTGGGTGCCGATCTCGGCGAAGCGGAGATGGGCCAGGCGGTCGAGGCCGTCGTCGAGGGTCGCGTCGCCGATCTGGGCGGCGAATTGACACTGCTGGATGAGGGGGGCGCCTCCCCCATCCCCTGGTTACGCGCTCTTTCCCGCCGTCTGGTCGCGCTGGCGGAGATGCGGGCCGATATCGAAACCGGCGAACCAGTGGATGCCGTCATGAAGCGTCACCGCGTCTTCTTCCGCGATGAGGCACAGACAGCCCGTGCGCTACGCCGGTGGACGCCCATGATGCTCTCCCGTGCGCTGGCCCGCATTCGCGCGGCCGAGCGCGCCGTTGTCGCGCCCGGCAATGCCGGATCGGTTCTTGCCGAAGCGGAAGCGACGGTGATCGCCCAAGGTATCGCTCGACGCGGCTGATCGCCTAAATGCCTTCTCCGGTCAGTCGCTGGCACACCATGTCCAGTTGATCGAGTGTCGAGTAGCTCAAGGTCAGCGTCCCACCTTCCCCGGAATGCGCTATCCTCACCGACAGGCCGAGCAGGTCAGCAAGTTGATTCTCCAACGCTGCAATATCGGCATCAGGGGAATCCATGCTCGTCCCGCCGGTGCCGGTGCCGGCGTTGCGTGTTGCGCCGCCTGCGTCCCGCTGGCCCTCACTCGTCGATGCCCTGCCCTTCGCCTCGCGGGTCAGCTTTTCGGTTTCCCGAACGGACAAGCCACGGCTTACCACCTGATCGGCCAAGCCTTCCACGTCCTGCGCGCCGAGCAAGGCGCGTGCATGCCCCATGGACAGCGATCCATCCACCACCTGTGCCTGCACACTCGCCGGCAGTTCCAGCAGGCGCAACAGATTGGCGACATGGCTGCGCGATTTGTGGACGATCTTCGCCAGAGCCTCCTGCGTGTGACCGAACTCGCCGGCCAATCGCTGATAGGCTTGTGCCTCCTCGATCGCGTTCAGATCCTGCCGCTGAATATTCTCGACAAGTGCAATTTCCAGCGTCTCGGCGTCGTTGAACTCGCGAACGACGACGGGCACCTCGTGCAGTCTGGCACGTTGCGCCGCCCGCCAGCGTCGCTCTCCAGCGACGATCTGATATTCTTTGCCATGCGGGCGCACGACGATCGGCTGGATCAGTCCACGTGCTGCGATCGATCCCGCAAGTTCGTCCAGCGCCGCTTCATCAAACCGGCGGCGCGGCTGATCCGGATGTGGCGACAAGGCACCGACGGGCAGCATACGCACGCCGGACTGCGACTGGTCCATCCCCGGCTTGACCGGCGCCTCACGCGCGATCTCACCCAACAGCGCGTTCAGGCCACGGCCAAGGCCGGGACGCGGGCGCTTGGCCGTTTCCGTGCTCATGCCGCCGCCTTTGCAGCAGCGGGCAAGCGAGAGATCAGTTCGCGAGCCAAGGCGATATAGGCCTGGCTTCCAACGCAACGATGATCGTAGATCAGCGCCGGCAAGCCATGACTGGGTGCCTCCGATAATCGCACGTTACGTGGAATCACGGTTTCGAACACCACTCCCCCCAATACTGCGCGCACGTCTGCCGCGACATGATCCGTCAGACGGTTTCGGCGGTCGTACATGGTCAACGCGACACCCATGATAGACAGGCCCGGATTGAAGCGGGCGCGGATGCGTTCCACCGTCGTCAGCAACTGCGACAGACCTTCCAGCGCAAAAAACTCACATTGCAGGGGTACGAACAACGCGTGCGAGGCGACCATCGCGTTGATCGTCAACAAGCCCAACGAGGGCGGGCAATCGATCAAGACGATATCCCATTGGCCGGAAGACGCCCGCATCGCGCGATCCAGCCGGTGCGTGCGCTCCTCGAAATCGACCAGCTCGATCTCTGCCCCCGACAGATCCACGGTTGCAGGGAGAAGGTCGAGCCGTGGCACCCGGCTCTGCATGACAGCCTGGTCGACACCCACTTCGCCCATAAGCACGTGATAACTGGACCAAGCCCGCTCACCATGGCTGACGCCCAGCCCGGTCGATGCATTCCCTTGAGGATCGAAATCGATCAGCAAAACATGCAGTCCGGTTGCGGCCAAAGCCGTTCCCAGATTGATGGCTGACGTGGTTTTTCCCACCCCACCTTTTTGATTGGCCACAGCGACACAGATCATTTGGCACGTACTCGATCGAGGATCACGATCGACGATTCCGTCGAGGTGACGCTATGTTCCACGTGAAACACAAACTGCCAATTCTGGCGCAGACCGTCCAGATCGCGTTCGTCAAAGCGGCCACGCGGGAGCAGCCACCGCGTATCCCGTTTGCCGCAGTGTGCTGCCGTGCGCAAAAGGTTTTCGATCGTCGCGACAGCACGGGCCGAAATTATATCGGCTTGTTCGTTGACGGCTTCGATCTTGCTGGCATGCACCACTACGCGGTCGCCAATACCGAACCGCTCGACACATTCCGCGAGAAAAGCAGCGCGGCGTTTGCGAGGCTCCACCAAGGTAACATGCCCGCCCCAGGCGAGCGCCACCACCATTCCCGGAAAGCCGCCGCCCGTCCCGATATCGATCCACCGATTGGCACCCTTGGGCAAAAACGACAGCAACTGCGCCGAATCCAGGGCATGACGTGACCACATCGTATCGAGCGTAGAAGGCGAGACCAGATTCTGTTGCCCGTTTTCATGGGCAACCATCGCAAGGAATGTCCCGATCCGATCGACCGCAGCCACGCCATGACGCGCGGCGATCCAGGCCTGCGCATCCTGCTCCGTCATGCTGCCCGCTTCCGGGCGTGCAGCAATACCGCGGACAGCGCAGCTGGAGTGATGCCGCGAATACGCGATGCCGCAGCCAGTGAGGCGGGTTGCGCGAGCGAGAGGCGATCGATCATTTCCTGCGAAAGCCCCGGTACGGTGGCGTAGGCCAGGTCGCTCGGCAACATGATCGCTTCGTCCGCGCGAAGCCGGGCAACCTCCTCAACCTGCCGTTCCACATACGGAGCATAGCGCGCATCCTCGAGCGTCTCGGCGACCACCGCCGGCTCGACGTCGACCATGCCATTCATGACGTGGTCCAAGGTCACGGTCTCGAAACGCAGCCATTCATATGCGGTACGCCGTGATCCATCCTGTGCAACGCTGGCGCCTTGGCGAGCCAGATCGGCCGCAGTCCGCATCGCCGACAGCTCCTCCCGCAGCTGCTCGCGTTGCCGCATCCGATCCGCCTGATGTGCCGCTCGCTCCGCGCTCAGACACCCTGACGCTCTGGCGATCGGCCCAAGACGCGTCTCGGCATTATCCGCACGAAGCGACAATCGGTACTCCGCGCGAGCGGTGAGCATGCGATAGGGCTCGGTTACGCCCTGCAATATAAGATCATCGATCATCACTCCGGTATAGCTGGACGCGCGATCCAAGATCACCGGAGCCATGGCACAGGCATGTGCCGCCGCGTTCAATCCGGCGACCAAGCCCTGGCCGGCGGCCTCTTCATACCCCGTCGTGCCGTTAATCTGTCCGGCACAGAATACGCCGTCAATCGCACGCAACGCTAAATGCCCGTCCAGCGCACGCGGATCGATGTGGTCATATTCCACGGCATAACCAGGCACGGTGATCCGGGCGCGTTCCAGCCCTGGCATGCTGGCGATCATCGACTCCTGCACATCGGTAGGCAGCGAGGTAGACAATCCATTGGGATATACGAGCGGGTCATCCAGACCCTCGGGCTCCAGAAAGATCTGATGACTGTCGCGGTCGGCAAAGCGTTTGATCTTGTCCTCGATCGATGGACAATATCGCGGCCCGTTGGCCTCGATCGCGCCGGTGAATAGCGGAGACCGATCGAATGCCTCCGCTATGATAGCGTGGGTCTGCGGCGTCGTCCGCGTGATCGCGCAGGCAATCTGGGGAAGCGGACGCGAGCCGGTCATAGGCGACATCGTCCAAGGTTCGCTGTCCGACGGCTGTTCCGGCAATGCGGCCCAGTCGATCGTCCGCCCATCCAGTCGTGGCGGCGTCCCGGTCTTCATCCGCGCCATAGGCAGATCAAGGGCACGGAGCTGCTCGGCCATCCGACTTGCAGACCTCTCCCCTACCCGGCCCCCGGCATCACGCTCATCCCCCCGGAACAGCCGACCACCCAGAAACGTACCGGTTGCCAGCACCACCGCACGGCACGCGATGATGGTGTCATCTGCCAGACGAACGCCCGCAATCTTGCCACGCTCAATATGAAGCGCCGCCGCTTCTCCCTCGACGATGCTCAAATTCGCCTGTTCAGAAAGCATGTGGTGGATCGCCGCAGCATAGCGCCGCCGGTCCGCCTGGACCCGTGGGCCTTGAACGGCGGTCCCTTTGCTGCGATTGAGCATACGATAATGGATCGCGGCTGCGTCCGCTGCACGACCGATCAACCCATCAAACGCGTCGACCTCACGCACGATATGCCCCTTGCCTAAACCGCCGATGGCAGGGTTACAGGACATTGCGCCGATCGTGCGACGGTCGAAGGAAAGGAGCGCGGTTTTAGCTCCGCGCCGTGCCGAAGCGGCAGCCGCCTCGGTTCCGGCGTGCCCACCGCCGATTACCACAACATCGAACATGCTGCCGCAATAGTGGAAAATTGGCGATGGCGGAAGCCGCATCACAATGTTCCACGTGGAACGCTCGAGCTATTTGCCGAGGCAGAATCGTCCAAACAAGGCGTCCAGCATCGCCTCCGTAGCGCTAACGCCAAGCAGGTCACTGAGACGGCCTCTCGCCACTCGGAGATGCTCTGCGATCAGCAACAGGTCGGATGATGGCGCTAGCGAAAGTGCGACCGCCGCCGCACGGCACTGTTCCTGCTGATGACGCTTCAGCGCAGGACCATCGCTTCGGGGGAGAAGCGATTCTGCGCGCGCCGCAATGGCATCCCAGACGGCTGCGACGCTCACGGCATCGTCTTGCCGGACGGCCAGCTGCTTGCCACCTGGCAGTGCTTCACGACCAACGAGGTCGGCGCGGGTATGCAACCAGATCGCATCATCCCGAGGCGGCGGCGTGTCGGCGAGCCACAATAGAATATCAGCCGCCAGGATTGCCTCTTCCGCACGGCCGATACCGATGGCCTCGACGACGTCATCGGTTGCATCGGCAAGTCCTGCCGTATCCACGAGTAGGTAAGCGATGCCGTTGCGCACGACCCCCGCTTCGATCCGATCACGCGTTGTTCCGGCAATGGGCGATACGATTGCTGCCTCGCGCTCGCACAGCAGGTTGAGCAACGTCGACTTGCCGCTATTGGGCGGTCCACCCAGCACGATCCGCAAACCGTCATGCAGACGATCGACCGGGGGGCGCTCGACCTCCTCCAGCATCTCGACCGCCAACGCGTCCATATCCGCCTTCAGCCGATCCAAGGATGCAGCATCGACCGGCACATCATCCTCTTCGGCAAAATCGAGCATCGCCTCCGCACGTGCGGCCATGCCTGTCGCGCGGTCCAGCCAGTCGCGAATTCGCGCACTGACCCTGCCCTCTACCGCGCCCATCGCCGCGACCCGCTGCCGCTCCGTCTGGGCCTCCAACAGATCGGCCAAGCCTTCGGCCTCAGTAAGATCGATACGCCCATGCACCAGCGCCCGCCGGGTAAACTCCCCTGGCTCGGCAGGGCGCATGTCCGGTAGATCGGCCAATGCCGCTTCCACCGCTGCGACAACGGCACGCCCGCCATGGCAATGCAGCTCTACCAGATCCTCCCCGGTTGCCGTCGCCGGACCGGGAAAGACCAGAACGAGGGCCCGGTCCAATATCTCGCCACGCCGGTTGCGCAATGTGCGTATGCGGGCTTCACGTGGCCGCGGCAGCGCGCCTGCCAGTTGCGTCGCAGCCGATATTGCCGCCGGCCCACTGATCCGGAGGATAGAAATGGCCGCAGGCGGCCGGCCGCTGGATACGGCGAAGATCGTCGATGCGGTCATGACGGGTATCAGCGTTGTGCCGTCTCAAACAACCGACGCCAGAACGTTACGCCTGCCTCCCCCATCGGGGCCCAGTTGCGCATCATCGATTCCATCATTTCAGGCGCGATCCCGGACTCCATCGTCTCGAGCATCAATTGCGTATATCGCTCATGGATCGGCGTCAGGTCCGGCAACCCCATGGCGCGCCGTGCCTCCTCGGGGGTGCACTCGATTTCTACATTCACCTTCATCGCACCTGTCTCCCCTGATCGAGCCGGCTTGAGCATCGCCGCACCGACAGCGCATAGGGACATATGGCCGCGGGTGCCACGCGACCGCAACGACCAAACCGAAGGAGATGCTTGGCCATGACGGCAATGATGACGGTCGAAACGCTGGAGGGTGATGCCCAGTTCGAGGCCTATTGCGCCAAACCAGCCCGGACGCCCCGCGCGGCTATCGTGGTGATCCAGGAGATATTTGGTGTGAACGCAGGCATTCGCCGCAAGTGCGACACCCTTGCGGACGCCGGCTATCTGGCGATTGCGCCCGACCTCTTCTGGCGGCTCCGGCCAGGTATCCAGTTGGATCCGGATGTACCCGATCAGATGCAGGAGGCGTTGGGTCTGATGGGTCGCTTCGATCAGGATGCCGGCATTCGCGATATCCAGGCGGCAATCCAAACCGCACGCCAGATGATCGGCGGCGGTAAGGTCGGTGTAGTGGGATATTGTCTGGGCGGCCGACTGGCGTTCATGAGCGCCGCGCGTACCGATACCGACGCCAGCGTCGGCTATTACGGCGTCGGCATCGATACTCTGCTCGGCGAAAAAAATGCGATCGCGCATCCCGTTCTGCTACATGTGCCGGAAGAGGATCACTTCGTCGACAAAGACGCGCAAGCACGCATGCATGCCGGGCTGGACGATCATCCCAAGGTCAGCTTGTATGATTATCCTGGCGAAGATCACGGCTTTGCCGCCGAGTTCGGTGCCCGCCGCTCCGAAACGGCCGCGCGATTGGCCGACGAACGTACTTCGGCGTTTTTTGCCGAGCATCTTGGTTGATGCCGTCATCGTGCCGGATGAAGACATTCGCCATTCCATAGAATGCTTGCCATTTTACATCTGAAATGATCATCATCCTCCATCGGTTTGGGGGAGCCGCATGGGGGATTTTGCTCTACTCGATGTCATCGCTCGCGAGGCGATGTTGTTTGCCGGTGTCGGTCTGCTGATTGGCGGTCTGGACGATTTCGCGATCGACCTGATCTACCTGCTACGCCGCTTGTGGACACGCCGCCGACCGCGAACGTGGCTGACGACACTTCCGTGTCCAAAGCAGCCCGGACGCATCGTCATCTTCGTTCCCGCCTGGGACGAGGTCGCCGTTATCGGACACATGCTGACCAATGCATTGGCGCGGTTCGACCATGCCGACTACCGCATCTATGTCGGCGTCTACCCCAACGATCAGCCGACGATCGATGCTGCCGTCGCCGTGGCGCATGGCGATCACCGTGTCCGGATCGTCATAGGCGACAAGCCTGGCCCAACCACGAAGGCGGATTGTCTTAATACGCTTTGGCGCGAGTTGCTGGCTGATGAACGGGTCGAGGGGGTGTTCGCCAAGGCTGTCGTGCTGCATGACTCGGAAGACGTCGTTCATCCTGCCGAACTCCGCATCTTCGACACTCTGATTGAAGGGCGGGCGGTGGTGCAGGTGCCTGTCCTTCCGCTCATCAAACATGGTTCTCGCCTGGTGTCCGGCCATTACGCCGACGAGTTCGCAGAAGCCCATACAAAGCAGTTGATCGTGCGCACGGCGCTGGGCGCAGGGTTGCCGCTGGCGGGGACGGGTTGTGCCATTGCCCCGGCCATGCTCGCCAGGGTGGCGGCGTTACGTGGTGGCGATCCGTTCGATGCCACGAGCCTGACCGAGGACTATGAACTGGGCTTGCGCATCGCCGAACTGGGCGGCGAAGGCCTGTTCGCGCGAGTGCATCAGGACGAAGGGCAGGTCGTCGCGGTGCGCGCCTATTTCCCCGGCGACCTGGTCTCCGCCATTCGACAAAAGGCACGGTGGATGACCGGCATCGCCTTTGCCGGCTGGGATCGCACCGGCTGGGCTGGCCCATTCGCGTTGAGTGATCATTGGATGCGAATGCGCGATCGGCGCGCGCCGGTGGCCATGCTCGTTCTGGCAACTGCCTATATCGGGCTTCTGCTGTGGGGTATCGCTGCCCTGATTCACCTGATCCGCAGCACGACGCCGCCCGAGCCCAGCCCCCTGCTCAACGACTTCATCTTCTGGAACGCTCTGCTGCTATGCTGGCGTCTGGCGATGCGGATGACGTTCACCGGCCGGGTCTATGGCTGGCAAGAAGCGTTGTGGTCGGTACCCCGCTTTATCGTCGGCAACTTCGTCGCACTCGCCGCGGCCCCGCGTGCGTTGCTGCGTTATGCCGGCATTCTGCGCGGCCATGCGCCGGTATGGGACAAGACCCAGCATGAATTCCCGGACGCAGCCTGAACATGGCTGCCGGGAGGCCGCTCCGCTTCCTCCTCTTGGTCACAGGCGGTTGGACAGTTGCACGCACGCTGTTCGTGCTGTGGCCATCGGCCTCACCGGAGGCCGTGGGCACGCTGCTCTTCCCTCCGGCCGAGGCGTCGGCAGTGCCCGTCCCGCGCGAGCCGATAGCCGTTCCATTCCCGCCCCTGTTCAGACATCACCGATCCGAACCCCTGCCCGCGATCACGACCATTGTTCATTCCGATCCACCAGCGAAGGACCTGACGGTCCAGCCATCTCGCACGATTCCGGTGGATGCCGTGCAAACAACGCCGGGCATGATCCCGCCTCCGCTATTTCCCACCCCACGCCCTACCCCGCCTTCCCGATGGGCTGCCAGTGCCTGGGCGATCGCAAGAGGTGGCGGGAACACCTCCCTGCTCGGTGGGCAGCTGGGCGGGTCGCAGGCGGGCGTAAGGCTGACCTATGCCGTGCAAAAGCAGGTCGCTTTGGCAGGAAGGTTGGCGGGGCCATTGGAGGGACGCGGCCGGGAAGCGGCGGTGGGCGTGGAGTGGCGGCCGACGCGACTTCCGGTGCGATTAATCGCGGAACAACGTTTCGGTCTGGACGGAAATCCCGGTGGACCAACCGCCATGATCGTTGGCGGCATCGACCCGACGCCGATCGCTGCCGGCTTCAACCTTGAGGCTTACGCACAGGCTGGCGTGGTCGTTCGCGCAAGGGTTGATGGATTTGCCGATGGTGCGATGCGCGTCACGCATGCACTGACGAAGGGAAGCGTTCGGGTCGATCTGGGCATGGGCATATGGGGCGGGGCACAGCCCGGGGCGCGGCGGCTGGATACCGGGCCGACCCTGGGTGTCTCGGTGCCTGTGGCCGGGCAGCGCATGCGGCTGTCGCTCGACTGGCGCCAACGGATCGCCGGGGATGCCGCACCGGGCTCGGGACCGGCACTTTCGATCGGCACCGATTTCTGAGGCATCGGCTGTCCGGGGCTGTATAAAGCGCGTCGTGGACCTGTATCTTCCCATCGCCAACCTGTCGGTCAATGCGCTGGTGATCATCGCGCTGGGTGGGGGCGTAGGCCTGCTGTCCGGCATGTTCGGCGTCGGCGGCGGGTTCCTGACAACGCCGCTGCTGATCGTCTACGGCATTCCGCCGACCGTCGCCGCCGCGTCGGCCGCCAGCCAAGTGACGGGCGCCAGCGTGTCGGGCGTGTTCGCGCACTGGCGCCGTGGCGGCGTCGACGTGAAGATGGGTGGCGTGCTGGTCGCGGGCGGCGTCGTCGGGTCGTTCGCGGGTGCCGGCATCTTCCGGTTGCTCCAGGCGAGCGGGCAGATCGATACGGTGATCGCCATCGTCTATGTGCTGATGCTGGGATCGATCGGATCGATGATGGCGCGCGAAGCGGTGCAGGCGATCCTGGCGCGCCGCCGTGGGCACGCGGGGGCAGCCGCGCGGCGGCGACACCATCCGCTGGTCGCCGCCCTCCCCTTCCGCACGCGCTTTTATGCCTCGGGCCTCTACATCTCGCCGCTCGCACCGCTGCTGCTCGGCTTCTTTACCGGCATATTGACGATCCTGCTGGGTGTCGGCGGCGGGTTCATCCTGGTGCCGGCGATGATCTACCTGCTGGGCATGGCGACCAGCGTGGTGCTGGGCACGTCGCTGTTCCAGACGCTCTTCGTCACCGCGGCAGCGACGATGGTGCACGCGACTACGACCAAGGCGGTCGATATCGTGCTGGCCGGATTGCTGCTGATCGGATCGGTGACGGGGGCGCAACTGGGCGCCAAGTTCGCGTCGCGGGCCAGGCCCGAATATCTGCGGCTGGCACTCGCGATCATCGTGCTGCTGGTGGGTACGCGCATCCTGCTCGGGCTGGTATGGCGGCCGGAGGAGATCTTCACGGTCGAACTGTCGTGAAGGCGATGGGCAGGCGCGCGGCGGGAACACTCACCCTGCTGTCCCCCCTGTTGCTGGCGCAGGCCAAGCCGGTGCTGGTTCCCGACGTGTCGCAGCGCGACATCGAGATCGTCTACAGCTTCACCGGGGCCGAACTGCTGCTGTTCGGCGCGATCCTGTATCCCGGCGGCCGCCTGCCGAGCGATGACCGTCCGACCGACGTGGTGGTGGTGGTGAAAGGCCCCACCCAATCCGTGCTGATCCGCGAAAAGGAAAAGGTGGCGGGCCTGTGGGTGAATGCCGGACGCCTGCGCTATCGCTCCGCACCCTCCTTTTACGCGATCGCATCGTCCCGGCCAGTGGAACGGCTGGTCGACGAGCGGACGCGGGCAATCTACGAGTTGGGGCTGGACAGCCTGCAACTCTCCCCCGCTTCCAACGCTCCCTCGGAGGAACAGGGCCGGTTCCAGGAGGGGCTGGTCGATCTGAAACGCCGCGCCGGCCTGTATGTCGAGGCGCCGCGTGCGGTGGAGATCACCGACGACGTGCTGTACCGGGCGCGCGTAACCATTCCGGCGCGCGTGCCGGTGGGGCGCTTCACCGCCGAAACCTTCCTGATCCGTGACGGCCGGGTGCTGGCGGCGGCGGTGCGCGATATCGACATCCGGAAATCGGGGTTCGAGCGGTTCGTGGCGCGGGCGGCCGATCGGTCCTCGATACTCTACGGCCTGACCGCAGTGGCGTTATCCGTGCTGCTCGGCTGGACGGCGGGATGGATCGCGCGACGCACATAATCCGGCGTGCGCCCTCACCTTATCTTTACCCGACCGACGCTAGAGGCGGCACCGAATATATTCATCGGGTGACCCGTCATGGTCGAAATGCCGCACTTCCAGACCTTTACCACCAATACCGGTCCGGCCCCGGTCGGCTATGTGCTGGCCATAGCGGGATCGAGCAGCCGCATCCTGTTCGACCGCGCCTTGCTGGAAGGACTGTCGACGGACGCCGATCCGATGACTGCGGCAGCGGGTCAGGTCGGCAGCCAGGTAAAGATGCGGGTGGGGACAAGCTGGCTGATCGCCAATGTCCGTGCGCTGACGCTGGACAGTGCGCAGGGCGGCGCATTGATCGCCGCCGACATCGACTTCCTGGGTGAAGGCGACGAGGATGCCGATGGCACGCTGACCCGCTTCCGCCGCGGCGTGACGCGCTATCCGATGCCCGGATGCGATGTTTTTCCGGTCACCACCGCCGACCTGCACCGGATCTACACCGCGCAGGATCGTGCTCATATCGGCATAGGATCGGTCTATCCGACCGACGACGTGCCCGCCGCGCTGTATGTCGATGCGATGCTGGGCAAGCATTTTGCACTGGTCGGGTCGACGGGTACCGGCAAGTCCACCGCCGCCGCGCTGATCCTGCACCGCATCTGCGCGCTGGCGCCGCAGGGCCATATCGTGATGATCGATCCCCATGGCGAATATGCCGCGGCGTTCCGGGATACCGGCGCGATCTACGATGTCGGCAACCTGCAGATGCCGTACTGGCTGATGAACTTCGAGGAGCATTGCGAGGTTTTCCTGACCTCCAGCGGGGCGCAACGACAGATCGATGCCGATATCCTGGCGAAATGCCTGCTGGCGGCGCGCGCCAAGAGCCGGCTGGGGCAGGAGATAGCGAAGCTGACGGTGGATGCCCCCATCCCCTATCTGCTGTCCGACCTGACCGGCATCATCAATCAGGAAATGGGAAAGATGGACCGGGCCGGCGACACCGCGCCCTATCTGCGGCTGAAGGGCAAGATCGACGAGATCAAGGCCGATCCCCGCTATGGCTTCATGTTCTCCGGCATGCTGGTCGCGGACACGATGGCGGCATTCCTGCAACGCGTGTTCCGCATGCCCGGCGACGGCAAGCCGATCTCGATCATCGACGTGTCGGGCGTGCCGTCGGAAATCACCGCGGTGGTGGTGGCCGTACTGAGCCGGATGACCTTCGACTATGCGATCTGGGCCCGCGCCGAGCCGCAGCGCCCGATCCTGCTGGTCTGCGAGGAAGCGCATCGCTACATCCCGGCGGAAGCGGAGCAGCAATCCTCGGTCGGCCGCATCCTGTCGCGGATCGCCAAGGAAGGTCGCAAATATGGCGTCGCGCTGGGACTGGTGACACAGCGCCCGTCCGATCTGGCGGAGGGCGTGCTGTCGCAATGCGGTACGATCATCGCGATGCGGCTGAACAACGACCGCGACCAGGCTTTCGTACGCGCGGCGATGCCGGAGGGTGCGCGTGGGTTTCTCGATGCGATCCCGGCCTTGCGCAACCGCGAGGCGATCGTCTGCGGCGAGGGCGTGGCGGTGCCGATCCGGGTACGCTTTGCCGATCTGGAGGAAGCCAGGCGCCCGGCCTCGGGCGATCCGCTGTTTTCGGAACTTTGGCGGGATGTCGGCGGCGAGGATCAGATCCTGGCCCGGACGATCAAGCGCTGGCGCTCGCAGGGGAAGTGAGGCTGGATGGGCGACGCATGACCGGATTTATCGCGGCGTGCGTGCTATCCCTCGGCGCGGCAGATTGACGTTTACCGCCTGTGGCCCGGCGTGATGACCAGAACGCCCGTCGATCCTGATCCAGCTTCCGAGGCGGCCACATCAAGGCTGAAGTTTTCACCGGTTTTCAGCATTCCGGTGATGCGATTTCCTTGTGCTTGCGAAACACGCAGCCCGGCGTCTGCCGCCGCGATGGCATAGGCCTTCAGGAAATCATCGGCGCTCAGCGCGCTGCCGACCCGGTAAATCACCGGCGCATTGGGATTGTCCGGCGTGATCGACATGCCTAGCATCCGCGTTCCGGGCGGTGGCGGCATCCCGACGGCCGACATCAGGGCTGCGCTCTCGTCGATAACGGTCGGCGTTCGGTCAGCCGGAGCATTCGAAATCATCGACGCCGTCATTGCAGCCACGAAACAGAGGTTCAGCATCGTAGGTTTTCCTGTCCCGACATGCCCCGCCTTGTTCAAACATCGGCTGCTTTTCCCGACCGTGCAAGCCGTTACTTCACGGCCAGATTGTCACGCGCCCGGCTTTACCGCCCGTAGCGTCGCCACCTGTTGCCTGAAGGCGCGCAGGCGCTCACCCGACAGTTGCGCGACATTGGCAAAGGTGATCGATTTCGGATTCACTACCTGACCGTTCTTCCACACCTCCCAATGGACGTGCGGGCCGGTGGAGATGCCGGTCGAGCCGACATAGCCGATGACCTGTCCCTGACGGACGCGCGTGCCCGAGCGAACGGCAAAACGGCTCATATGACCATAGGCGCTGGCCACGCCGCCGGCATGGCGCAGCTTGACGAGGTTGCCATATCCACCCGAGCGGCCGGCGAACTGGACCACGCCGTCGAGCACGGCATAGATGGGCGCGCCATAGGGGGCGCCGATGTCGAGGCCCTTGTGCATGCGCATGAAGCCCAGGAGCGGGTGCATGCGCCGTCCGTAGGAGGAGGTGATGCGACCGGCGACCGGCATGCCCATGAAGCCGCGCCGCTCCGTCTGACCCTTGGCGTCGAACCAGTCGGCACGGCCGCGCTCGCCCTCGAACCGGACCAGCTGGATCGACTTGCCGCCGCGGTCGAGCCCCGCAAACAGCAGCTGGCCCAGCCGGACCTCGCCGGTGGCGGCACGTTCGCGTTCGACGATGAGGTCGAAGGTGTCGGCGGCACTGACGTCGCGGCCGATCGACAGGCGGGTGGCGAGCGCCTTGATGTAGCTTTCGACCGCCCTGGCGGGGGCGCCGGCGGCGCGGGCGGAGCGGTAGAGGCTCGCGCCGACAAGCCCCTGGATGCGCAGCGGGGTAGCGTCCACCGCGATCGGCTGGCGGGTCATGGAGAGGCCGTTCGCGGTGCGCTCCAGGGTGAGCGCGAGGTCGAAGCGGGCGCGGAGGGTCAGTTTGTCGAGGGGGCGGGCGACGGAGCGGTTGGGGCGGCGGCCGAGGGTGAGGGCGAGGCGGGTGCCGGAGGGAATGGCGTTCGCATCCACCGCGCCGGCCACCAGGTCGGCGGCGGCACGCGCATCGCTGCGCCCGACGCCGGCACGCTGGAGGACGCTGGCGAGGCGATCGCCCTGCCCCATCGTCGCGGCCAGCTCCACCACCGGCCGTTCGGGCGCCTGGGCGAGCGGGGCGACCAGGTCGCCCGCACCCATGCGGCGGCCGGTGTCCGCGCCCCAGGCGAGCGGCGTGATCGTCTGTGCGCGCTGCTCCTCCCAGGCGGTGCCGGCGAGCGGCGCAGGGGTGGCGCCGGTGATCGGGCGGATACCGGGGGCAAGCCACACGGTGGTGGCGCACAGCGCGGTGCACGTGGCGAGCCCGCGCCACCAGGTACGGCTGCCGATCTGGGTGCCGAGGTCGGGTGCCCAGTCGATACCGGCGGCGGCATCGCGCAGCCGGTCGATCGGGGTGGCGACCGCGGCCGGCCCGGTCAGCCGTCCGAATGGCCGTGCGGCCGTACCCCCGGCCAGTTCCAGTCCTTCAACCGTCCGTAAAAACACCGTCGGCCCCATGTCCACGCTCAAGCGGCGCCGAAATCCCCCCGGCGCCGTGTTTCGCCGTTGTGGCCGCCGCTTTCCTAAAGTCAAATGAAGGCACGGAAATCCAGGGCTTTGGTGCGGTCGGCCGTGGGTCGCGCGCGGCCGGGCGTCGCTTGTGCATTCCCGTCATTGCATGCGGGCACCCGAGTGCCGATGTTAGGGGCCATGACCAGCCGCGTATCGGGCGCCGTGACGGCCGTTCTTGGGCCGACCAACACCGGCAAGACGCATCTCGCGATCGAGCGGATGTGCGCGCATTCCAGTGGTATCATCGGCTTCCCGCTGCGCCTGCTGGCGCGGGAGGTGTATGACCGGGTGGTGGCGCTGAAGGGGCCGGACCAGGTGGCGCTCGTCACCGGCGAGGAAAAGATCGTGCCGCGCGACGCGCGCTGGTTCCTGTGCACCGCCGAGAGCATGCCGGACCGTGACGCCGCCTTTGTCGCGCTGGACGAGGCGCAACTGGGCGTGGACCCCGAGCGGGGCCATGTCTTCACCGACCGGTTGCTGCGCGCGCGTGGGCGCGAGGAGACGATGATCCTGGGATCGGAGGCGCTGCGCCCGATGATCAAGGCGCTGATGCCCGACGCCGAGATCGTCAACCGGCCGCGCTTTTCCACGCTGACCTATGCCGGCGCCAAGAAGATCAGTCGCCTGCCCAAGCGCTCCGCGATCGTCGCCTTCTCGGCGGAAGAAGTCTATGCGGTGGCCGAGATGCTGCGCCGCCTGTGCGGGGGCGCGGCGGTGGTGATGGGGGCGCTGTCGCCGCGCACGCGCAACGCGCAGGTGGCGATGTTCCAGGCGGGCGAGGTCGATTATCTGGTCGCCACCGACGCGATCGGCATGGGCCTGAACATGGACGTGGCGCATGTCGCCTTTGCCGGCCTGTCCAAGTTCGACGGGCGGCGGCAGCGGCGGCTGACCGTGGCGGAAATGGCGCAGATCGCGGGGCGCGCCGGCCGGCACCAGCGCGACGGCACCTTTGGCGCGCTGGCCGACGAGGGGCCGGACGCGTTCCTGCCCGAAGAGATCACCGCGATCGAGGAACATCGTTTTCCCCGGCTGGAGCATCTGTTCTGGCGCGAGGGGGAGCCCGACCTGTCGAGCATCGATGCGCTGATCGCCAGCCTGGAGCGCCGCCCGCCGCCGGGCGTGTTGCGCGCCGCGCCGCTGGCGATGGACCTGCAGGTGTTCAAGCGGCTGGCCGACGAACGCTGGGTGCGCGACCGGGTGCGGGGCAAGGCGATGGTGGCGCGGCTATGGGCGGCGTGCGGCATTCCCGATTTCCGCAAGGTGGGGCTCGACCCGCATGCGCGCTTCGTGTCGCGCGTGTTCGGCTATCTGAGCGAGGGTTCGGGGCATGTGCCCCACCAGTGGTTCGCGGACGAGATCGCGCGGCTGGATACGATGGCCGGTGATGTGGAAACGCTGGCCGGGCGCCTCTCGGCGATCCGGAGCTGGGCCTATATCGCGCAGCGGGCGGACTGGCTGGCCGACCCCGCGCATTGGGCCGACCGGACCAAGGCGATCGAGGAACGGCTGTCCGACGGGTTGCACGCCAGCCTGACGCAGCGTTTCGTCGACAAGCGCACCACCGCGCTGATCCGGCAGATCGGTGCGGATGCGGCATCGCTGCCGGTGACCGTCGGCCCCGAGGGCGAAGTGCTGGTGGAGGATCACCCGATCGGACGGCTGGAGGGGTTTCGCTTCACCGTCGAGCCGGGTGCCCGCGCAGCCGACAAGCGGCTGTTGCTGGCGGCGGCGGAAAAGCGGCTGGGCCATGAGCGCGCGCGCCGGGCGGAGGGATTGATGGCGGCCGAGCCGCGCGCCTTCACCCTGGACGACGAGGGCGGCGTGCTGTGGGAAGGGCATGGCGTGGCGCGGTTGAATGCGGGGCCGACGCCCGGGCGGCCGCAGGTGGTGCTGCACCGTGACCTGGAATGTCTGGACCGCAATGTGCGGGAGCGGATCGCGGGTCGGATGGAACGCTGGCTGGCCGAGGGGATCAGGCGGCATGTGCCGGGGCTTGCTGCACTTGCCGCCCTGGCGCGCGACCCGCAGGCGACACCGGCACTGCGCGCGACCGCGGCGGCGCTGGAGGATCTGGGCGGGATCGCCCCCCGGATGCCGCAACGCGCGACCGTCGACACGCTGACCCAGCCCGATCGCAAGCGGCTGCGCCAGGCGGGCATCACCATCGGCGCGCTGGACCTGTTCGACGCACGGTTGTTGAAGCCCGAAGCGGCCCGCTGGCGCCGGGTGCTGCTGGGCCTGCACGGACGTGCGCCGACGCTGGCCGCACCCGGCGCCACCGTTCTCGAACGCGGTGCGGCGGGTGCGGTGCTGGCCTCGGGGTTCCGGCCGCTCGGCGCGCAGGCGGTGCGGATCGATCTGGTCGAGCGGATCGCGCGCGCCGCGCACGATGCGCGCGCCGGGCGGACGCCGTTCACGCCCGATGCGGCGCTGGCGACCTCGATGGGACTGGACGGTGCGACGATCGCACGGCTGATGGCCGAGCTGGGTTTTCGCCGGCTGGCCGCGGAGGCGGATGGCACCGATCGCTGGCGCTGGCACGGGCGACCGCCCGCCGCCAAGCAGCCCCCTGCCCGCCCCGCCCCCGACAACGCCTTTGCCGCGCTGGCGGACTGGCGGCCGCATGGTTGAGATGAATCGGGCTGAGATAGGTCGGGCTGAGACGGGTCGGGCCGACACGATGCGGCTGGACCGGTTCCTGTGGTGGGCACGCCTGGCCAAGACGCGCAGCGCCGCGCAGGCGATCGCCAGCGATGGCCATTTGCGGCTGGACGGGCGCGCGATCGATCGCGCCCATGCCTGTGTGCGCGTCGGCAACGTGTTGACCTACATAGCGCATGGACGCGTGCGGGTGATCCGTGTAGAGGCGCTACCCGTCCGGCGTGGCCCGGCGCCCGAGGCGCAAGGCTGTTACACCGATCTGGAGACTGCTAACGTTTCGCAGCAGGCGCGTGTCGATTGACGCGAGCCGGAACGCGACATAGCAGCACCGCGTTACCCCCTCAGGAGTTTCCATGACCTACGTCGTCACCGATGCCTGCATCCGCTGCAAGTATATGGACTGCGTCGAGGTGTGCCCCGTGGATTGTTTCTACGAGGGCGAAAACATGCTCGTCATCAATCCGTCCGAATGCATCGATTGCGGTGTATGCGAACCGGAATGCCCGGCCGAGGCGATCCTGCCCGACACCGAGAGCAATCTGGAGCAATGGCTGGAGCTGAACACCACCTTCTCCGCGCAGTGGCCCAACGTCACCCGCAAGCTGGACCAGACGCCGCCCGATGCGGATGCGATGAAGGGCGTGGAGAACAAGTACGAGCAGTTCTTCTCCGCCGAACCCGGCAAGGGCGACTGATCCAAGGCAAGATCCGGGTTTGACTGTTTCTATTGCGAAGCAGTTGCAGGGGTAACGGGGATGGTGTAGGGGAACCCCTGCGCCACTACCGCGTTCGGGTCAGTCAAACTGACAGTTTGGCTAGTAATTTTGTTGCCGGCATGTTAAAAGGGGCCATGTCGGGCGAACTTCCATGACCTCGCCCGCCTTCTAGTGTTCGACCCCTCCTTCCCGACGGCTTTGTGAACGGTGTTATCCGTGAAACGGCGGTCGTGCGAAGGCCTTGATCCGGAAAGGCCCATCAATGGCTGCCAAGGCGCTCTCCTTCGATGTCGGTGATTATGTCGTGTACCCAAAGCATGGCGTGGGGCGCGTCATCGAGTTGCAAAAGCAGGAAATTGCGGGGCTCCAGCTCGAACTGTACGTGCTGCGTTTCGAAAAGGAGCGCATGACGCTCCGCGTGCCCACCAACAAGGCCGAATCGGTGGGTATGCGCAAGCTGTCGTCCGACAAGACGATGCGCGAGGCGATGGAAACGCTGAAGGGCAAGCCCAAGGTGAAGCGCACCATGTGGTCGCGCCGCGCGCAGGAATATGAGGCGAAGATCAATTCGGGCGACTTGGTGTCGATCGCCGAAGTGGTCCGCGACCTGTTCCGTGCCGACGACCAGCCCGAGCAGAGCTATTCCGAGCGCCAGATCTTCGAAGCGGCGACCAGCCGGCTGGCGCGCGAACTGGCCGCGATGGAAGAGGTGGACGAGCCGCGGGCCCAGGAGAAGATTCTGGAAATCCTGCGTGCCGCTGCCGCGATCTACAACAAGGAAAAGCCCGCCGCCTGACGTCTTTCGTTCAGGCCAAGGCTTCGATGGGGCGGCTCCGGTGCGGGGCCGCCCTTTTTCGTTTGGCGAGGAAACGGGCGGTGTGTATTGTATATACAATACACAGGAGGATCGCCATGCGCCGCTTCGTTCCCGCTACCCTCATCCTGCTCGCCATCCCGGCCATGGCCTGCTCGTCCGAGCGGGCGGCAGAGGGCGGCACCAGCCGCAGCTATCCGGTGACCGGCTTTACCGGCATCGATGTCCGCGGTGCCGATTCGGTGGCGGTACAGGTCGGCCGCGGCTTTTCGATCCGTGCGGAGGGTCCCGCCAGCGAACTGGACATGCTGCGCATCGAACGCAGCGGCGATACGCTGCGCGTCGGACGCGAGAAGCGTGGCGGCAACTGGTCCTCGCGCGGCCGCGTGAAGGTGTTCGTGACGATGCCGCGGATCAGCGACGCCGGCGTATCGGGATCGGGTTCGATGACGATCGACCGGGTCGAGGGTCCGAACTTCGACGCCAGTCTTGCCGGATCGGGGTCGCTGACCGTCGCGGCACTGCGGGTGGAGCGGACCGACCTGAACATCGCAGGGTCGGGCAGCGTGCAGGCTGCGGGAACGGCGGGGGCACTGCGCGCCAGCATCGCAGGGTCGGGCAGCGTTGCCGCACCGGCGCTGCGGGCAAGATCGGCGGAGGTGTCGATCGCCGGATCGGGCAGCATCACCACACGGGTCGAGGGACCCGCCACCGTGTCGATCATGGGATCGGGCGATGCCGATCTGGGCCCGGACGCCCGGTGCACGACATCGCGCATGGGGTCCGGACGCGCACGCTGCGGAGGATGATCGCTTGCCCCCCGGCGCTGGTCGGGGGAGGATCGCGGGCATGACGATAGCCCGTACCCTGCTGCTCCCGTTGCTCCTCGGCCTGCCCGGCTGGGCGGGCGCGGCCGATCGCCAGATTCCGCTCGGCAGTTTCGATCGTATCCGGGTCGAGGGGGCGTACAAGGTGCAGGTCGTGACCGGGCGTTCGCCGCGCGCGGTGGTGTCGGGGGCGGCGGATGCACTGGAGGGCGTGGAAGTGCGGGTCGACGGGCGCACGCTGCTGGTGCGCAAGGCGCGCGATACGCTGGGTGCCGGCTGGGGTCCGCGGCGGGCGACGCCAGTGACGGTCACGGTGTCGGCGCTGGCGGTGAGCGCGGTGAGTGCCATGGCGGGCAGCGTGGTGACGGTGACCGCCACCCGGGGCGACCGGGTGGACCTGTCGGTGGCGGGTGCGGGATCGATCGCGGTAGAACGGGCCGAGACCCCGCAACTGACTGCGACGCTGATCGGGCCCGGTGCGATCACCATCGGCGGACGGGCCGAACGGGCTAGGCTGACCACCAGCGGGACGGGCACGATTGATGCCGGGGCGCTGGACGCCGGCGACCTGACGATACGGCTGGACGGGGCGGGCGAGACGCGGGCGCGGGCACGCTACACGGCGATGATCGCCAATATGGGGCTGGGCACGGTGACGGTTGGCGGGCGGCCGAAATGCCGGGTGGGGGCGCCTGGCGGGGGCGCGGTGGTCTGCGGGGAGACCCGCTAGGCGCCCCTGCCCCCTCAGCCTGCCGCGTCGGGATCGATCAGCGCGGTCAGGCGGCGGGCGGCGCGGCGGGCATAGGCGAGCGTGCAGCGCTTGCGGACATGGGCGGCGAGCGGATGGGTATGCGCCTCGCGGACGATCGCGGCGTCGTAGCGGTCGGCAACGATGATGCCGGTGCGCTCCGGCAGGAAGGCAGGACCATCGAGCGGCGACAGGTCGAACCCGGCCGGCATTGCCCAGAAGAAGCGGTCGCAATGATCGAGATAATCCGGCCACTTGCCGTCACCGAGCAGATCGGCGCGCGACACCTTGATCTCGACGATGACGATCCGCCCCTTGGCATCGATCGCCATCAGGTCGGCACGGCGCCCGCCCTCCAGCGGCACTTCGCCGATGGTGGTGAGATCGTGGCGGAGCAGCATCCGGGTCACGCCGCGCGCGACGTCGGCGGCGCAGAACGGCGAAGCGGGATCCTCGATGCAACTGGCGGGCGGCACGTCCAACATGCCACCCGCCATAGAACATTCACGGAACATGGCAAATACCCGGCGTGCATGCCGCCGGGATCGTCACCAGCCGATCAGCGATAGAAGATGTGGTTGCCGATCGAGGCGATGCGCGTCAGGCGCGCGGCCGGGCGGCGATCGGGGGTGTTGAAATACAGCGCCTTGCCGACTTCGCTGTCCCAGGCCTCTGCCAGCGCGACCTTGGCGACGGCGACGGCGGTGCGATAGGCGGTGCGGCTTTCGTTGATGTCGGGGATTTCGCCGCCGCGCACGAAGCCGAACTGGCCCCGCTGCTTGATGACGTCGCACAGTTCGGAGGGGAACTGGCCCGAGCGGGCGCGATTAAGGACCACCTGCGCCACGGCAAGCTGGCCGGACAGGGGTTCGCCCTTGGATTCGAAGTAGATGGCGCCGGCGAGGCAGCGAAGCGCCTCATCATCGTCGCTCGCGGTCTGGGCGGCGACGGCTTCGGCCAGCGTATCGTAATCGTCCGCCTCGGCATCCGAGAGATCGGGGGTCGCGGCCTGCACCGCCGTGGCGGTCTGCGGAACCGGAATCAAATTCGAGACGTTGATGGAAAAGGAAGCGGGAGTGAGCATCCCGATACCGGTCGCCGCGATCCCATTGGCATGGGTGGGTCGGGCCTGACCGGGTGTGCTGGTGCCGAGCAGACCGGCGACAGCGAGAGTCATAGTCGCGAACGCCGCGACCCGCTTGAAAACAGTCATTCACCAAAACGGACATGCGGTTGGATCACGGACCCGAGCGGCCAAGGCGCTCGTCCGGGCTTCCCCCCGACTGCGTAACCGATCCGGATCGCACCCGAATGCAGCACAACGCGTGTTTGCGATGACGCCTCGTGGCCGGAACGGTCCGTTCCGTCAACCTTGCCCGAGCGTTTCAGCGATGAATCGTTCCGGCTCCGGGACGTTCAGTTCGACGATCCAAAGGTCCGGATCCTGCGCGCGGCGGCGCTGCGCGTAATTTCTGCTATCGTTTGCAGGCGTTACGTCGACCAACGTCGCGCGACCGTCGAAATCGAGCCGACGCTCCAGAAAACGCTCCTCCCCGCCGCGATCGAGCGCAATCACCAGCAATCCGCCGGCGTCGTGATCGCCGCGCGCCATCACCAGGCCCATGCCCCCGCCGTCATTGGTCCGGCGGAGCAGCGCATCGACCAGCAGGCGGGTGGGAAGTCGCGCGGTCATGCCGTGCGATAGCCCGGCAGCGCCGCCAGGGCGATCTGCGAGCGCATGAAGGTGCCGGTGCCGCGGGCCACCTCCTCACCGCTGGCATCGACCAGCCGGGCGTCGGCCACGAACACGCGGCGCTGGCCACTGATCCAGCGCCCTTCCGCCGTGACCGGCCCGGCCTTGAGCGGGCGGGTGAGCAGCAGGTTGAACTGCGTGGTCAGCAGGAAACGATCGGTGACCAGGCTGTTGGCGGCATAGAAGGCCGCATCGTCCAGCATCTTGAAATAGCTGGTGCCATGCGCCGCACCCGCCGCGTGATAATGCCGTTCGTCCACCAGGAAGCGGATGCGGGCGAGGCCGGGGCCGGGCACCTCCAGCGTCGATTCGAACAGCCGGTTGATCGGGGCATGGGCGTAAAGCGATTCCAGCGCGCGGAAATGCGCCGCTTCGCCCTCAGGCGGCGTCACGCGCCTCGTCCTGCGTCAGGAGCGCCCAGAGCGCATCGGGCGAGCCGGCACCGCGCAGCTTGGCGAGGAACGCGCGGTCGCGCATGCGCCGCGACACGCGGGCCAAAGCCTTCAGATGGTCCGATCCCGCCCCCACCGGCGAAAACAGCGCAAAGATGAGGTCGACGGGGACATCGTCCACCGCCTGGAACTCGATCGGTTGCGCCAGGCGTGCGAACACCGCGACGATCTGCGGCAATCCTTCCAGCTTGCCATGCGGAATGGCGACGCCGCCGCCAAACCCGGTCGATCCCAGCTTCTCGCGCTCCGCCAGCTTCTCGGCGACGACGCGCGGATCGAGCCCTGTCTGAAGGGCGGCGACGGATGCCAGTTGCTGGAAAAGACTTTTCTTGTTGGCGGCCGTGACGCCGGTCAGAACGGCATCATGGCGCAGCATATCGCTGAAATCGGTCATGGTCACTTCTCGGGTGCGCGCCCCCGCGCGAGACGCGCCATAGCGACCGGCGGGGGCTTGCGATAGATCAAGCCGCGCGGCTTGGCTCCACCCACCCGATCGTGCCGTCCCCACGGCGATAGACCATGTTGTAGGCGCCAGTGCCCGAATTCTTGAACAAAAGCGCCGCGGTATCGCGCAGATCGAGCATCATGACCGCATCCGAGACCGATGCGTCGGGAATGTCGACACGGGTTTCGGCGACGATCAGGGGTGCATCGCCCGCTTCCTGATCGTCATCGATCGTCTCGGCGAACAGCGTATAGCCGGCGTCGTAGCCGATCGATTCGGCGATCTCGATCGCTTCGCTGGCGTTGCGATCCTTCAGGCGGCGGGCATAGCGACGAAGCTGCTTTTCGATGCGGGTCGCCGCGCCGTCGAACGCGAGATGGGCATCCTGCGCGTCATGGCGCCCTTTCAGCACCAGCCCGCGGGTGACGTGCATCACGATGTCGCATTTGAAGCCGTTGTGCGGCCCCTTGCCGAAGGTCACTTCGGACGAGATGGTGCGGGCGAAATGCTTCTCGGCGATACCCTGAAGACGGTCGGTGACATGGGTCCCAAGGGCATCGCCCGTTTCGACCTGATGACCAGAAATCCGGATATCCATCGTCTTCTCCAATAAATAAGTCGGACGGTCCTTTTGGCCTGTCCCTTCAGTTCGGCGTCATCCGGACGCCCCGGCCCCCCAGATCGGATCAGTGATCTTCGCAAGAAACGCCGTGTGGGCGGCAAGTTCTCCCTCCGGCACGGTAAAAACGCGCGGCGGGCGCACCTTTGCCACGGTGCGCACCGCGACGGGCGCTGCGGCCGCCTCCACCGTCTCGACCCCAAGGCCCAGACCGATCTGGCGACCGCCCATCAACTCGACATAGACCTGGGCGAGCAGTTGGGCGTCGAGCAGCGCGCCGTGCAGCACGCGGTGCGAGCGATCGATGCCGAAGCGCGAGCAGAGCGCGTCCAGGGTATGCTTGGCACCGGGATGCCGCTGGCGCGCGATGGCAAGCGTATCGACCATGCGGGTGCGCATGCACACCGGCGGAAAGCCGCACGCCTGCAACTCGCCGTTGATGAAGCCGAAGTCGAAGGTCGCGTTGTGCGCGATCAGCGGCGCATCGCCGATAAAGTCGAGCAGATCGGCCACGCCGGCGGCGAACACCGGCTTGTCCCTCAGGAACGCGTCGGACAGGCCATGGATCGCCTGTGCCTCGGGCGGCATGGGGCGTTCGGGATTGAAATAGGCGTGAAAGGTGCGACCGGTTTCGACCCGGTTGACCATCTCGACACAGCCGATCTCGACCAGCCGGTCCCCTTCGGAAAATTTGAAGCCGGTAGTCTCGGTATCGAACACGATCTCGCGCATGAACAGACTATCGGCCTTCGCTGCTGCGTACGCAAGCGATCACCCGCTGCACCGCGGCGCGGGTTTCGGCGAGCGGCACATCGGTTGCGATGATATGATCGGCCCGCGCTCGCTTCTCGGCATCGGGCATCTGGCGGGCCAGGATCGCGTCCAGCTTGGCCGCGGTCATGCCGGGACGCGCCAGCACGCGGGCGCGTTGAACGTCCGGGGCTGCGGAGACGACGACGACGGCATCGACGGCACGGTCACCACCGGTTTCGAACAACAACGGCACGTCGAGCAGGACGATCGGCACATCGGCATGGGCGGCGATGAAGGCGGCGCGTTCCTCGGCGACGGCGGGGTGGACGATCGCCTCCAGCCGGCGGATCGCGTGGCGGTCGCCCAGCACCGCGGCGGACAAGGCCGGGCGGTCCACCCCCCCTGCCCCGGTGGTGCCGGGAAACGCCGCCTCGATCGCGGCAACGACGCGGCCGCCGGGGCCTTGCAGATGATGAACGGCGGCATCGGCGTCGAACACCGGCACGCCTTCCTCTGCAAACATCGCCGCCACCGTCGACTTGCCCATGCCGATCGAGCCGGTCAGGCCGAGCAGGATCATGCCGTCAGCCGGTCGCGCAGCTCGTCGTCCCGGTCGCGCGGCGGTGCGGCGCCGAAGAACAGCTCGAACGCGACCGCCGCCTGGCCGACCAGCATCTCCAGCCCGTCGACCGTGTCGAGATTTCGCGCGCGCGCCGCGGCGAGCAGATCGGTTTCGAGCGGCGCATAGACGATGTCGTACACCACCGCGTCGTCGGGCAATGCCGTGAGGTCGAGGGCCAGCGGCGGCTGGCCAGTCATGCCGAGGCTGGTTGCGTTGACCACCAGGGCCGAGGGCGGTGCTGCGGGTTGCAGTGGCAGCGCCTGTCCCTTCAAACCGAAGGAGGAGAGCAAAGCCGCTCCCTTCAACACGTTGCGGTTCATCAGCGTGACCGGGCCGACATCCATCCGGGCCAGCGCGAACAGGATCGCGCGGGCGGCGCCCCCTGCCCCGATCACCGTGACGGGCTTGCCCGCCAGATCGAGGTCGGCGATCGGTGCATAGAAGCCGGCAGCGTCGGTGTTGGTGCCGGTGAGCGCGCCATTCTCGGCCCGGACGATCGTGTTGACCGCGCCGATCGAGCCCCGGACATCGCCCGGGTCCTCGACCAGATCGAGTGCGGCCACCTTGTGCGGCACGGTGACGTTGCAACCACGCCATGCCGGATCGTTCCGCCGGCTCTCGATATAGGCGGGCAGCGCGTCAGGCGTGACATGCGTCGCGCGGTACTCGGCATCGATGCCGAGCGCATCCAGCCAGAAGCCGTGGATCAACGGCGATTTGGAATGGGCGATCGGGTCGCCGATCACTTCGGCATAGGGCTTGGTCATGGGCCTGTCTTACGATCCTTCGCTGCCGGGAAGAAGGGTTCGGTTCGCGCAGAGGACGACGCCCTGCCGCGCAGCGGCATCATAGTCTCAGAGAAGCACGCGCCTCATCCCATCTCTGTGTGAAAACCTTTCTTCGCGTCTTCGCGGCTTTGCGTGAATCAAAGCCGGGTTTGGACATCTCCGAGCGAAAGTTGGTTCACGCGAAGACGCGAAGACGCGAAGAGAAAAGAAGATTGATTCACGCGGAGACGCGGAGGCGCGGAGAGTTTGTGCGGGGATATGGCGGTCGTTTCTCGCAACCGAAGGGGATAGCTGCCGCTTCGCGGCGATGTCACTCTCTGCGCCGCTGCGCGCGGAAATCTCAGGCGGGGAGCACGCCGCGGGTGCGTAGATAGCCGACCACGGCGAGGAGCGGCAGGCCGAGGATGGTGAAGTGGCTGCCCTCGATCCGGGAGAAGAGCTGCACGCCCGGCCCCTCGATCCGGTAGCAGCCGACGCAGCCGCCGATCGCGGGCCATTCCCGATCCAGATACGCCTCGATGAAGGCGGGCGAGAGCGGGCGGACATGCATGCGTGCGCGCTCGACATGGCGCCAGACGGGGGCGCCGTGTTCGGCAATGACCGCGGCGCTCCACAATTCATGGACTTGGCCGGACATGCGGGCGAGATGCTCGGCCGCTTCCTCGCGACTGGTCGGCTTGTCGAGCAGGGTACCGTCGTGAAGCGCGACCACCGAGTCCGAGCCGAGGGTGAGGACGGGGCCGGCGCGCTGCGACACCTTGATCGCCTTCAACTCTGCGAGTGCGTCGGCCAAGTCGCGCGGGGAGAGGCCGGCAAGCGCCGCCTTGGCCGCATCCTCGTCGACGCGGGCGGGCAGTGCCTCGAACGCGATGCCGGCGGCCTCCAGCATGGCGCGGCGCGAGGCGCTTTGCGAGGCGAGGATGATCATGCCGGTATCTCCGGGGCGGGGCGGCGCTGGTTGACGAGCGAGATGATCGCCGCGGCGGTTTCCTCGATCGAGCGGCGGGTGACGTCGATCACCGGCCAACCATTGTCGGCGAACATACGCCTGGCGAACGCGATCTCGCGGTTGACCGCCTCCTGCTCGACATAATCGGTGTCGGGCGCCTGATTTAGCGACAACAGGCGGTTGCGCCGGATCGCGATCAGCCGGTCGGCGCTGGTAGTCAGGCCGACGACGAGCGGGTGGCGCAGCGAGAAGAGGGCTGCCGGCGGCGGGCTTTCGACCACCACGGGAATGTTCGCGGTTTTGTAGCCGCGATTGGCCAGATAGATGGAAGTCGGCGTCTTGGACGAGCGACTGACCCCGGCGAGGACGATGTCGGCCTCCTCCCATTCCTCCCACGCGATGCCGTCGTCATGCGCGATGGTGAACTGGATCGCGTCGACGCGGGCGAAATAGGCGGCGTCGAGGACGTGCTGGCGACCGGGGCGCATCTTGGCCTGTACGCCGAGCAGGCCGGACAGCGCCGCATTGACCGGATCGAGCGGCGCCACCGCAGGCAACCCCAGCGCATGGCAGCGGCTTTCGAGGATGCGGCGGGTCGACGGGTTGACCAGCGTGTAGATCACCAGCCCGGGATTCTGCGCGATCTCCTGCAGGATACGCTCCAGATGCGTCTCGGTGCGCACCATCGGCCAGAAATGGCGAACGGTTTCGACATCGTCATATTGGGCAAGCGCCGCCTTCGCGATGTTCTCCAGCGTCTCGCCGGTGGAATCGGACAGCAGGTGCAGATGGAGTCGCGTGCTCATGCCGCCGTGGGAGACTCTGTGGATAACATGGGCGCAAGCGCTAGCGCACTGGGGATTAACCGCCAAGCCGGCGCGTGGCTGGGGATAAGAGTCGATTCATCCACACCGGTTTCCACAGTGAAGGATTCTATCCACAGCCTGTGAGTCATGGGAATCCTGACTCCGAATCCCGCGGATTCATGCGGGCGCAGCGAGTCAAGCTGTTGGCATTTTGGGGAGGGACGCATAATCCCGGATTCTCACGCGCCAACTACCTCAACATCCCTTTTCAGAATCTTCTTTATAGAAAGAAGGAGGTCGTCCTGACCCTCGCCCCGATCGGCACCGAAGTTCACGGAAATGCTGTCAAGCCCTTGCTTTCCGTATTGAAAGGTAAAATCGCAGCCGTGCCGCCCCTGTGGTTGATGCGGCAGGCGGGCCGGTATCTGCCCGAATATCGCGCGCTGCGGGCCGACAAGGGCGGCTTCCTGGCCCTGGCGACCGACCCGGAGGCGGCGGCCGAAGTGACGATGCAGCCGATCCGGCGTTTCGGCTTCGACGGCGCGATCCTGTTTTCCGACATATTGATGGTGCCGTGGGCACTGGGCCAGGACCTGACCTTCGGACCCGGAGAGGGGCCGCGGCTGAGCCCGGCGCTGGTCGATGCCCGGCTGGAGGCGCTGGCGGGCGTGCCGGAGCGCCTCGACCCGGTCTATGCGACCGTCGCCCGCGTCGCGGCGCAATTGCCGCCACAGACCAGCTTTCTGGGCTTTGCCGGCTCTCCCTGGACGGTTGCGACTTATATGGTCGCCGGCCGCGGATCGAAGGACCAGGGCGAGACGCGCGCCTTTGCCTATGCCGACCCGCAGGCGTTCCAGGCGATCGTCGATGCGATCGTGGCGTTGACGGTGGAGTATCTGGCGCAGCAGATCGCGAACGGGGTGGAGGCGGTGCAACTGTTCGACAGCTGGGCGGGATCGCTGAGCCCGGCGCAGTTCGAACGCTGGGTGATCGCCCCCAATGCGGCGATCGTCTCGGCCTTGCGCGCGCGCTGCCCCGGCGTGCCGATCATCGGCTTTCCCAAGGGTGCCGGCGCCAAGCTGCCCGCCTATGCGCGCGAGACCGGCGTCGACGCGGTCGGGCTGGACGAGACGGTCGATCCCGCCTGGGCGAACGGTGCGCTGCCGGAGGGGATGCCAGTCCAGGGCAATCTCGATCCGCTGGCGCTGATCGCCGGCGGCCGGGAACTGGACGCGGCGGTCGACCGTATCATTGGCGCACTGTCGGGGCGGCCGCACATCTTCAACCTGGGCCACGGCATCCTGCCGCATACGCCGATCGCGCATGTCGAACACCTTATCCACCATATCCGGAGTTCCCGATGACCGGCCTGCTCGGTGCCGCCTATGACTGGGTGAAAGCGGCGCACCTGATCTTCGTGATCTTCTGGATGGCGGGGCTGTTCATGCTGCCGCGATACCTGGTCTATCATCAGGAGGCGCTGGCGGCGGGGCGCACCGAGGAAGCCGCGCTGTGGACCGAACGCGAGGGCAAGATCCGGTCGATCATCCTGACCCCGGCGATGCTGGTCGTCTGGCTGCTGGGCCTGTTGCTCGCGGCACATCTGGGGCTGTTTTCCGGTGTGCCCGGGCTGGGCTGGCTGCACCTGAAGCTGGTCTTCGTCCTGCTGCTCACCGGCTATCACGGCTGGACGGTCGCCTATGCCAGAAAGCTGGCCGCGGGGCGGCCGACGCTGCAGGGGCGGCAGTTGCGGATGCTGAACGAGGTGCCGGCCCTCGCCGTGACGCTGATCGTCGTGCTGGTGATCGTGAAGCCCTTCTGATGCGCGCTTGACTTGGGGACGCGCCAAACCTAACTCCGTCCCCAAGCCTTGCGACGTCCTGTCGCGATGGCTCTGCCTTATCCCGCCTCGTTTCGCTGCGATCCTCGCCGACCGACGCCCTCCGACCATCCGGACGACCCCATGCATCTCAAAGACCTGAAGAAGAAGACTCCTGCCGACCTCGTGCAACTGGCCGAGGAGCTTGGTGTCGAGAGCGCGTCGACGCTGCGCAAGCAGGACCTTCTGTTCGCCATCCTGAAGGAACAGGCGGAGAAGGGCGACCAGATCATGGGGTTGGGCACGATCGAGGTGCTGCCCGACGGTTTCGGCTTTCTGCGCAGCCCCGAGGCCAATTATCTGGCCGGGCCCGACGACATCTATGTCTCGCCCAACCAGGTCCGCAAACACGGCCTGCGCACCGGCGACACGGTGGAAGGCGAGATCCGCGCGCCCAAGGACGGCGAGCGCTATTTCGCGCTGGTGAAGCTGACCTCCGTCAACTTCGACGACCCGGAAGCGGTGCGCCACCGCGTCAACTTCGACAATCTGACGCCGCTCTATCCCGAGCAGAAGCTGATCCTCGACCCGGCCGATCCGACGCAGAAGGACAAGTCGGCGCGGGTCATCGATATCGTCAGTCCGCAGGGCAAGGGGCAGCGCACGCTGATCGTGGCGCCGCCGCGCGTCGGCAAGACGGTGATGCTCCAGAACATCGCGCGGGCGATCTCGGACAATCATCCGGAGGTCTTCCTGATCGTGCTGCTGATCGACGAGCGGCCCGAGGAAGTGACCGACATGCAGCGTTCGGTGAAGGGCGAGGTCGTGTCCTCCACCTTTGACGAGCCGGCACAGCGCCACGTGCAGGTCGCCGAGATGGTGATCGAAAAGGCAAAGCGCCTCGTCGAGCACAAGAAGGATGTGGTGATCCTGCTCGACTCGATCACACGTCTAGGCCGTGCCTACAACACCGTGGTGCCGTCGTCGGGCAAGGTGCTGACCGGCGGTGTCGACGCCAATGCGCTCCAGCGGCCCAAGCGCTTCTTCGGCGCGGCCCGCAACATCGAGGAGGGCGGTTCGCTTTCCATCATCGCCACCGCGCTGATCGATACGGGCAGCCGCATGGACGAGGTGATCTTCGAGGAGTTCAAGGGCACCGGCAACTCGGAAATCGTGCTGGACCGCAAGGTGGCGGACAAGCGCATCTTCCCGGCGCTGGACGTGGGCAAGTCGGGCACCCGCAAGGAGGAGCTGCTGGTCCAGAAGGACAAGCTGTCGAAGATGTGGGTCCTGCGCCGCATCCTGATGCAGATGGGCACCATCGATGCGATGGAGTTCCTGCTCGACAAGATGAAGAATTCCAAGACCAACGAGGATTTCTTCGACTCGATGAATCAGTAAGCGTCGAACGCTACGCCCAAATGGTCGATCGAATGGGTTCGTGGAGGTCCGCCCTCCGCGAACCCATTCGCGTTTTGGCGCGTTAGCCGCACGATCCCATCCCCTTTCGGGATCAGTGCCGTTTCCAAGCGCGGCACGGCCGCGCCCCCGCGTAGTTGGTGGCGCGGCCAAACCGTGTCGGCGATGGATGCGTGAGGTTTAGGGGCTACCGCGGCCGCCGCCGGTCCCCGGTGCGCCTGCGCCTGCGCCAGGTGCGCCGACCGAGCCGATATTGCCGAACAGATCGTGGAAGAAGCCGCGCTTGCGACCCAGGGTCGGCGTCGTCTTGCCATCCGGCGTGATGGACGCGACCTGCTCGATCCCGCCGCGGCGGATCGTGGTGACGTTGCCCGCCTGGTCGAAGCTGATCTGCAAGGTGATCTGCGCCTGCGCCTTGGGCTTGGTGAAGCCGAGGTTGCGGCTGTCGCGGGCGACATAATACCAGTCGCCCCCTTCGAACTGGCTGGTGATCGTCGGCTGGCCCAGGGTCTGGAGCACCGACTGGCGATTGTCGACGCCTGGCTGGACCGAATTGACCAGATCGGTATCGACCACATAACCCTGATGCGAGCGCAGCGGCGTGCAGGCCGCACTCGCCAGCGCGAGCCCGATACCCAGGGCGACCAGCCGGGGGGAAGAAACGCTCATCATCATCTCCGGGCCGGAAAACGCGGCCGTTGAGCCCTTGGAAACAGCCCGGCCGATTGCATCGGCCGTCGATCGATCCGATAGGCGAGGATGGGGGCGGGCACAAGCATCGTCCATGGTAGCGGCAAGGGGGCGAGGATGGGTCTGATGCACAAGCTGTTCGGGCAGGGGCCCGGAGGGCTGTTCGGGCCGAAGCCGCAACCGGCGCTGGCGCTGTATAATGCGGTGGTGGCGCGGGGGCGGGAGCCGCACTGGTATGTGGAGGGCGCGGTGCCCGACACGGTGGACGGCCGTTTCGACATGATCGCGGCGGTGCTGGCGATGGTGTTGCTGCGACTGGAGACCGAACCCGCCGGCGCGGCGCCCGCGGCGCAGGTGACCGAGCGGTTCGTCGACGACATGGATGGCCAGTTGCGCGAGATCGGCATCGGCGACATCGTGGTGGGCAAGCATATCGGGCGGATGATGGCGATGCTGGGCGGACGGCTGGGTGCCTATCGCGATGGCATTGCGGGCGGCGACCTGGGGCCTGCCCTGGTGCGCAACCTGTATCGCGGCGAGGCACCGGACCCGCTGGCGGTGGCGCATGTCAGCACCCATCTGATGGGCTTGCGCGAGACACTGGCCGGCATATCGGTCGCGCGCCTGATCGATGGAGACCTGCCTTGACCCCCGAATGGAGCCGCCCCGAACGCCTGGATGCGATCGGCGAGCGCGACAAACCCGTGCATATCGAAGCGGATGAGGGCGAGCGTATAGCGCTGGCCCGGCGGTTCGAATTGAAGGCGGTGGACAGGCTGGCGGCCGATCTGGTGGTGCGGCGCGATGCGGCGGGCGTGCTGGTGACGGGGCGCGTGCGCGGCGATGTGGTGCAGGCGTGCGGCGTAACAGACGAGCCGGTGCCCGCGGTGGTGGACGAAGAGGTGGCGTTGCGCTTCGTCGAGGCGCTGGACGGCGAGGAAGAGGTGGAGCTGTCCGCCGATGCGATGGACGTGGTGGTGATCGAGGGCGGCGCGATCGACCTTGGCGAAGCGGCGGCCGAGACGATGGCGCTGGCACTGGACCCGTTCCCGCGCAGCCCGAACGCGGCACGGGCCCTGCGCGAGGCGGGGGTGATCAGCGAGGACGAGGTCCAGCCGATGAACGCATTCGCCGGATTGAAGGACAAGCTGGCGGGGCGTTGATGGCTAGGGCGTGTCCGGGCCGAGGGTGGGATCGAGATCGCGGGGGCGGACAAAGCGGGTCAGCACCGCGCCGCCGGGGATGACCTGCGACCAATGGTCCACGTCGAAGGTCAGTTCGGCGACGCTGGCGGTGGGGTATTTCTCTGCCACCGCGTCGCGAAAGGCGCTGGCGCGGGCGAGCTTGAGAACCAGATCCTCCAGCCCCGGATTATGCCCGACGAGCAGCACGCGCGCCGCGGCATCAGGTAGCCGGACGATGCCGTCGAGCAGCGTCGCGGCGGAGGCGAGATACATGCGCTGGTCCCACACCGGCTCGCGCCGGCGACCATAGCCGTCCCACACCTCGTCCAGCGTTTCCATGACGCGCACCGCGGGCGAGGCATAGACCCGGTCGAATTCGAGCGCGGATTGGCGCAGGTGCCGGCCGATCATCCCCGCGGCACGGCGCCCCTTGGTATTCAGTGGCCGATCGAAATCGCGGGCCACGGCGTCGTCCCAGCCGGATTTGGCATGGCGGAGCAGCGTCAGCGTCTTCATCGGGCGCGTTGTCTCCGTGGTTCAGGCGGGTTCGTGCGCTCCATGCCCGATCGGCGCGTCGGAGGAAAGCCGCGCCGTGACGCATGCTACCGCTTCATCGAGCGTGACGCGGCGGATGGCGACGCCGGGCGGAAAGGCATCGAGCAGGCGCGAGGGCATGGCGGCGGAGAGCAGCACAAAGGCACCGCGATCGTCCGCGCGGCGGATCAGCCGCCCGAACGCCTGCGCCAGACGCGCGCGGACGATGCGATCGTCATAGGCGCTGCCGCCGCCGGCCAGCTTGCGCGCGGCATGCAGCACGGTGGGCTTGGGCCAGGGTACCCCCTCCATCACCACCAGCCGGAGCGATTCGCCGGGAACATCGACGCCGTCGCGCAGCGCATCGGTGCCGAGCAGCGAGGCGGCCGGATCGTCGCGAAAGATGTCGACCAGCGTCCCGGTGTCGATCGGATCGACATGCTGGGCATGGAGGGCAAGACCCTCGCGCGCCAGCCGGTCGGCGATCCGGCCATGCACGCCGCGCAACCGGCGGATCGCGGTGAACAGCCCCAGCGTGCCCCCGCGGGCCGCCATGATGAGCCGGGCATAGGCGTTGGCAAGGGCGGGGATGTCGCCGCGCTTCACATCGGTGACGATCAGCACCTCGGACCGGTCGGGATAATCGAACGGGCTGGCGGCGGCGAAATGGGCGGGGCCACGGGCCAGATGCGGGGCGCCGGTACGGGCCTCCGCCACGCTCCAGTTGCCGCCGCCGGTGAGCGTCGCGGAGGTGACAAGCGCGCCGTGTGCGGGCTTCAGCACGATTTCGGCAAAGGGGCGGGTGGGGTCGAGCCAGTGGCGGTGCAGGCCGATGTCATATTCGCGCCCCTCCACCCGGTCGACCGCCAGCCAGTCGACGAAATCGGGATCGGCGGGGCCACCGACGCGCGCGAGCAGCGACAGCCACGCCGCCACCGTCTCCGCGCGCCAAGCGAGCGAGGCGATCGCCCCCTCGACCCGCGCACGCGCCGGTCCGTCGAGCCAGTCGGGCGCCTCGGTCAACACCGCCTCCAGCCGGCGGCCGAGCGCGACCAGCGGGCGGAGCAGCGCGTCGAGCGCGTGGGCGGCGGGGGCCGCAGCCTCGATCAACTCGGGGCTGGGCTCGGCAAGTTCGGTTTCCAGGCCGTAGCCGGCATCGCCCGGCTGCTCGGCGCGCGCAAAGGTGAGCCCGCGCACCGCGGCGAGCAGCGTTTCGACGGGTCCGAAGGGTTGCCCCTCCGCCACACGGCCGAGCCAGCCCTCCGAGGCAAGTCCCTGCGCGGCGGTGACGGCGTCGGCGATGGCGCGGTTGCCGCCGTCGTCATAGCTGGCGACATCGGACAGGCGGGCGGCCAGGCCGCGGCGACGACCGCGGCTGCCCGCCTCCGGCCCCAGTACCCAGCGGCGCAGCTCGATCGTCTCGGCACCGGTTAGCGCGGTGGCGAACATCGAATCGGCGGCATCGAACAGGTGATGCCCCTCGTCGAAGACGTAGCGGGTCGGGCGGGTGGCAAGTTCGCGGCCGCGCGCGGCGTTGACCATGACCAGCGCATGGTTGGCGATGACGATATCGGCCTGGGCGGAGGCACGCGCGGCATGCTCGATGAAGCATTTGCGATAATGCGGGCAGCCGGCATAGACGCACTCGCCGCGCCGGTCGGTCAGCGCGGCGGGGCCATTGCGGCGGAACAGCGTCGGCAACCAGCCGGGCAAGTCGCCGCCGACCATGTCGCCGTCCGCGCTATAGGCCGCCCAGCGCGCCACCAGTTGCGCCAGAATGGCGGCGCGGCCGGCAAAGCCGCCTTGCAGCGCATCCTCCAGGTTGAGCAGGCACAGATAGTTCTCGCGACCTTTACGCGTCACCACGCGTTCGCGGCGGATCACGGCGTCGGGGAACAGGCGCTGAGTCTCCACGCTCAACTGGCGTTGCAGCGCCTTGGTAAAGGTGGAGATCCAGACCGGACCGCCGGCACGTTCCGCCCACAGGCTGGCGGGTGCGAGATACCCGAGCGTCTTGCCGATCCCGGTCCCCGCCTCCGCCAACACCATGTTCGGTGCCTCGCGCACGATGCGCGGGGCAAAGGCGGCGCTGGCGGCGGCGGCATAGGCGCGCTGGCCGGGGCGTTCCTCCGCACCGTCGCCGGTCAGCGTCGCCAATCGCGCCTCTGCCTCCGGCGGTTCCATGGGCACGGTGCGGGGGGCGGGGCGGGGGGGCTGTTCCTCCCATTCCGGCAGCTTGCTGAACAGCCAGCGTTCGTTGACCCGTGGCTTGGCCAGGCGCGGCGCGATCAGCGGTGCCCAGGGCCAGCGCAGGCGGGTCAGGCTTTGCGCCGCGGTCCAGGCGCCCTCCCGCTCGGGCCAGTCGCCATCCGGCACGGCGAGCAGCGTCGCGGCCGCATCGCGCAGGAACGCGGCGACCGCATCCTCCTGTATCGGCACGGGGAGATCGATGGCGCGCGCCAGCCCCTTGGGCGTCGGCACCGCGAACCGTGCCGGGAAGAGAAAGGCATAGAGTTCGAGCAGGTCGAGCCCCGACAGGTCGGCATAGCCCAGCCGCTGACCCGTCAGCGCGGCGTTGAGCAGGATCACCGGCGTTTCCGACGCGATGCCGATCGCCTCGCCGCGCGACACCGCACGCGTCCCCTCCGCCGTGGCGATCCAGATGCCGCTGTGGCTGGCGTGGAGAGCGGGATGGGGAAAGGACATCGCGTGCGATATCGGCGCGACGGAACGGATTGGCAACATGGGAAGAACCGGTCAGACGATCCCGGTGCCGTCGATGGTGAGGGTGAGCGTCGCGCTGTCGAGGGGGCCCGTCAGGGGCAAGATATCGTGCCGTTCATAGCCGTTCGATACGGGCGAGCAGAAGCGGTGCAGGGTGCGGGCGGGAAGGTCGAGCACCCAGTATTCGGGAATGCCGGCGGTGCCATACAAGCGCTGTTTTGCGTCCAGGTCATAGCGCACTGTCGAGTCGGCGACCTCGGCGATCAACGCTACGCTGTCGACGGGGACATAGCCTTCGCCTTGCGGCGCGTCGGTCAAAACCAGATCGGGTTCGGGTGCGCTGTATGGCGGGATGGAGACGGTCACTTCGCTGAGCGCGGTAAGCGGCGATCCGGCTGCTTCCAGCGCGCGGCGCAGGCGATAGGTCAGTTCGTTCTTCGCAAAGGCATGACGTCTGGCTTGCGGGCTCATCGCGACGATCGTCCCCTCGATCAACTGGGCATGATGATGATCGACGAGAGCGCCGGCATGATGCAGCACCTCGAAGTCCGAAACCGTCAGCCTGACCGGCTGCGGCACCGTGAAACCGCGCGTCATCTCCATGGGAACGCATCATAGCATTTGCGCACCGCGTGCCAAAGCGCCAGATGCGGGGGCGTCATGACCGATACCGATCTCCGCTCCGTCGCCCTAGAGTCCAAGGCCTGGCCGTATGAGGAAGCGCGCAAGCTGCTCAAGCGCTATCCGAACGGCAAGCCGAGCAAGGATGGCACGCCGGCGCCCGTGCTGTTCGAAACCGGCTATGGCCCGTCGGGCCTGCCGCATATCGGCACCTTCAACGAGGTGCTGCGCACCACCATGGTGCGCAACGCCTTTCACACGCTGTCCGACCAGCCGACGCGGTTGATCGCGTTTTCGGACGATATGGACGGGCTGCGCAAGGTGCCCGACAATGTGCCCAACCAGGCGATGCTGGCAGAGCATCTCGGCAAGCCGCTGACCCAGGTGCCCGACCCGTTCGAGAAGTTCGACAGCTTTGCCGCGCATAACAATGCGCGGTTGCGCGAATTCCTCGATCGCTTCGGCTTCGATTATGAATTCGCCTCGTCCACCGACTATTATGGTTCGGGCAGGTTCGACGATGCGCTGCGTCTGGTGTTGCGCCATTTCCAGGGCATTCAGGACGTGATGCTGCCGACGCTGCGCGCCGAGCGGCGGGCGACCTATTCGCCGGTGCTGCCGATCAGTCCCAAGACGGGCGTCGTTCTGCAGGTGCCGGTCGAGGTGATCGATGCGGACGCGGGGATCATCGCCTTTACCGATGCGGATGGCGAGCGGATCGAGCAGTCGGCGCTGGGTGGCCTGTCCAAGCTGCAGTGGAAGGTCGACTGGGCGATGCGCTGGGTCGCGCTGGGCGTCGACTACGAGATGGCGGGCAAGGATCTGATCGATTCGGTCACCCAGTCGTCCAGGATCGCGCGCGTGCTGGGCGGACGCCCGCCCGAGGGTTTCAACTACGAGATGTTCCTGGACGAGCATGGCGAAAAGATCTCCAAGTCCAAGGGCAATGGCCTGAGCCTCGACCAGTGGCTGACCTATGGCCCGGAAGAGAGCCTAGCCTTCTTCGCCTATCGCGAGCCGAAAAAGGCCAAGCAGCTGCACATGGGCGTGATCCCGCGCGCGGTGGACGAATATTGGCAGTTCCGCGGCAATTACGCCGGGCAGGACGCCAAGCAGCGGCTGGGCAATCCGGTGCACCACATCCATGACGGCAAGGTGCCCGCCGAAACGTTGCCGGTGACGTTCGGGCTGCTGCTGAACCTTGCCAGCCTGCCCGGCGTCGGCGATCGCGACACGATGTGGGCGTTCCTGCACCGCTACGACCCGACCTTGTCGGCGGAAACGCATCCGGCGCTCGACCGCCTGATCGGCTATGCGGTGGCCTATGGCTGCGACTTCGTGGCGCCGACGCTCAACCGCCGCGCGCCGACGGCGGCGGAGGCGCAGGCGCTGCGCGAACTGGACGACGTGCTGGCCAAGGACGACGGCACGGGCCGCGATGACGAGGACCCGGCCGCGGTGCTGCAGAACCATGTCTATGAGATCGGCAAGGCTCATTACGGCAAGGAGGGTTTACGCGACTGGTTCAAGGTGCTGTACGAAACCTTGCTGGGTTCCGAGCAGGGGCCGCGCATGGGCAGCTTCTTTGCGTTGTACGGCGTGGAAAATTCGCGGCGGTTGATCGCAGAGGCCCTGGCGCGGGCCGCTTGAGCGGGTGGATGCGGTGAAGCCCGGCGGGCTGGCGGGATCCTTGCTGTCCCCGCTTGGCGGTTTCGCCGTGTTGCGGGCCACGCATCGGCGGGTCGGGATGTGACCGGGCCTGTTGGTCCGATTGCCCATGGAACGCCCGAATTTCGCCGGTTGACGCTGGCGATGCTGTTCGCCGGTTTCTCCACCTTTTCACTGCTGTACGCCGCGCAGCCGCTGCTGCCGCTGTTTTCCGTGGAATATGGGGTGAGTGCGGAGGGGGCGAGCCTTGCGGTGTCGATGGCGACGGGGCCGCTGGCGATCGGCATCCTGGTGGCCGGCCTGGTGTCGGACCGGGTGGGGCGGCGGCCGTTGATGGTGGCGGCGATGCTGTCGGCCGGGGTGCTGACGCTCGCGGCGGCGTTCGCGCCGGGGTGGGTGGCGCTGCTGGTGCTGCGTTTCCTGACCGGGCTGGCGCTGGCCGGGGTGCCGGCGGTGGCGATGGCCTATGTCGCGGAGGAGGTGGACGCCGCCTCGGTCGGGTCGGCGATGGGGCTGTATATCGCGGGCAGCGCGCTGGGCGGCATGGGCGGGCGGCTGATCGCAAGCCTTGTCGCCGATATCGGCGGATGGCGCTGGGCGATCGGCGCGGTCGGGTTGGCGGGTGTGGTGATGGGCGAGACGTTCCGGCGGCTGGCGCCGCGCTCGCGGCGGTTCGTGCCGGCGCAGGGGCGTGTCGGTGCGTTGATGGTGCAGGCGGGCGCGCTGTTCAGGGACCGTGCGCTGCCGCTGCTGTTCGCCGAAAGCTTTCTGCTGATGGGCGCATTCGTCACGGTCTACAACTATGCCGGCTACCGGTTGCTGGCCGCACCCTATCACCTCAGCCAAAGCGCGGTGGGCGCGGTGTTCCTGCTCTACGTGCTGGGATCGGCCAGTTCGGCATGGTTCGGCGGACTTGCCGGGCGGATCGGGCGGCGGCGCGTGTTCTGGGTGCCGGTGATGCTGCTGATCGCGGGGCTTGGGATCGCCGCGGCACGGCCGCTGGCGCTGGTGGTGATCGGCATCGCGGTGGTGACGGTGGGCTTTTTCGGAGCGCATTCGATTGCGAGCGCCTGGACCGGGCGGCGGGCGGGCGCGGCACGGGGGCTGGGTGCGGCGCTGTACTTGTTCTTCTATTATGCCGGGTCGAGCGTGCTGGGATCGGCCGGCGGCTTTGCCTGGACCCATGGCGGCTGGCCGGGAGTGACGTTGTTCTGCCTCGGGCTGGCGGCGATGGCGCTGATCGTCGCGCTGCTGCTCGCGCGGGTCGCACCGCTGGAGCAGGCGGCGACGCCGGCCACGGTGCCCGAAGCCTAACGCGCAAGCGGGTCGATCGCGTCGCTCGCTGGCGTGGCGGCGAGGTCGCGGGCGACCGCCTCCACCCGCGCCATCACGCGCAGGATGTTGCCGCGGGTAAGGGCGGCGAGGTCGGCGTCGCTCCAGCCGCGGCGGGCGAGTTCGATCAGAACACGCGGGTAGCCGTCGACGCCCTTCATGCCGGCCGGGCCGGTGCCGGCAATGCCGTCATAATCGCTGCCAAAGCCGACGGCGCCGCGTCCGGCGATGCGGGCGACATGGTCGATGTGGTCGGCGACCATGGCGGGGGTGACGCGGGGTTCGGGGTGGGTGGCGTCCCAGGCGAGGAGCGGGGCAGGGGAGCGGGGGCCGTACACATCGGCCGGCACGCCCAGCGATGCGGCATGATCGGTGCGGGCGCGGTCCCATGCGCGCCATGCGGTGGAGACAAAGGCGGGATAGACGTTGACCATCACCACGCCGCCCCCCGCACCGATGCGGCGGAGCAGCGCATCGGGAATGTTGCGCGGCGCAACTCCGACCGCGCGGGCACCCGAATGGCTGGCGATGACCGGCGCGCGGGTCACGTCCAGCACCGCGGCCATCGTCGCATCCGAGACATGCGCGACATCGACGATCATGCCGATGCGGTTCATCTCCGCCACCACCTGCCGGCCAAAGGGCGACAGGCCGTTCGCGACCGGATCGTCGGTGGCGGAATCGGCCCAGGCGAGGCTGTGGCCATGCGTCAGCGTCATGTAGCCGACGCCCAGCGCCTTGTACTGGCGCAGGACCGACAGGCGGCCGTCGATCTGGTGCCCGCCCTCGACCCCGATCAGCGAGGCGATGCGGCCGTTCGCCTGTGCCGCCGCGATCTCGGCCGCCGTGGTCGCAAGGGCGAAGTCCTGCGGATAGGCGGCGACGAAGCGGTGGACGACGTCGATCTGCTCCAGCGTCATTTCCACCGCGCGGGGTCCCGTGACGGTGGCCGGTATCCAGACCGACCAGAACTGGCCGCCGACGCCGCCTTTGCGCAGGCGGGGAATGTCGGTCTGCAAGGGGCGGGGCAGGCGGCTGGTGTCGCGGGACAGATCGACGGCGGTGCCCGTTTCGCGCAGTTCCCAGGCGAGGTCGTTATGGCCGTCGATGATGGGCGCCTGAGCGAGCAGGTGCTCGACGCGGGTCTCGGCGGTCGAACCCGCGGCCTGGGCGAGCAGCAGCAGGGCGATCACAGCGTCGGCAGCCGGGCAAAGCCGTTCGGCACCTCGGCGGGCGCATCGTCCGACACGAAAACCTGCTCGACGCGGGAGGCGGGCGATCCTTCGCGCGCTTTCGCGACCATGGCGTCGATCATAACGGGCGATCCGCGCACCAGCGCCTCGACCGATCCATCGGCGCGGTTGCGCACCCAGCCATCGAGCCCCAGCGTCCTAGCCTGCTCCACGAACCAGTTGCGATAGAAGACGTTCTGGACACGGCCGGTGATGCGGAGACGGCGGGAGATCATGGGATCATAGTCTCACCTGCTTGCGACCGGCTGTCCAGATGCGCCAGGATCGGAGGATGACGATCCGGATCAGGGAAGACGATCTCGCCGATGCCGGGGTGCAGGCATTGCTCGCGCTGCATCTGGCGGGGATGCAGGCGGGATCGCCGGCGGGGCATGTCTTTGCCCTCGACCTGGCGGGGCTGCGCGCGCCGGGAGTGACGGTGTGGAGCGCGTGGCGCGACGGCCGGGTGGCGGGCATCGCCGCAATGAAGCGGCTGGGAGCGGGCGCGGCCGAGCTGAAGTCGATGCGCACGCATCCCGAGGCCTTGCGCCGCGGGGTGGCGGCGGCGCTGCTCGATCACATCATCGGCGTCGCCCGGTCGGAGGGTTTGACGCGGTTGAGCCTGGAGACGGGGAGCGGGGAAGCGTTCGAGCCGGCGCTTGCGCTTTATGCGAGCCGCGGCTTTGCCAGCGGCGAGGCGTTCGGCGGTTATGTGGCGAGCGCGTTCAACCAGTTCCGCCATCTGGAACTGGCGCCCCTTCGCTAGGGTGAGATGCCCTCATGTCCGTCTCGCTCCGGAGCCGGCTGGGGCAAAACCCATCCCGGATCATCCGGCTGCAAAGCCGACCCGTTCGGCCTGAGCGATGTCCAAGGGCTCAGGCCGAACGGGCGGGATCACGGTCGCTCCCTCAAGGGAAGCGACCGTCAGGTCACAGCTTTTCGGTGAGTTCGGGGACCAGCTTGAAGAGGTCGCCGACCAGGCCGATGTCGGCGACCTGGAAGATGGGGGCATCCTCGTCCTTGTTGATCGCCACGATCACCTTGGAGTCCTTCATGCCGGCCAGATGCTGGATGGCGCCCGAGATGCCGACCGCGACATAGACCTGGGGGGCGACGATCTTGCCGGTCTGGCCGACCTGATAGTCGTTGGGGGCGTAGCCGGCATCGACCGCGGCGCGGGATGCGCCGACGGCGGCGCCCAGCTTGTCGGCGAGCGGATCGATCAGCGCGTGGAACTGCTCCTCGGAGCCCAGCGCCCGGCCGCCCGACACGATGATCTTGGCCGAGGTCAGCTCGGGACGCGCATTCTCCGCGATCTCCGCACCCGTGAAGCTGGACAGGCCCTTGTCACCGGTGGCGGCGACCGCCTCGATCGTGCCCGTGCCGCCCTGTGCCTCCGCCTTGTCGAAGGCGGTGCCGCGCACGGTGACGACCAGCTTCTTGTCGCTGGTCCTGACGGTGGCGATGGCGTTGCCGGCGTAGATCGGCCGGGTGAAGCTGTCCGGCCCCTCGACCGAGAGGATGTCGGAGACCTGCATCACGTCGAGAAGGGCCGCGACCCGCGGCGCGATGTTCTTGCCCGTCGTGGTGGCCGGCGCGACAAAGGCGTCGTGGTGCCCCATCAGTTCCACCACCAGCGGCGCGACATTCTCGGCCAGCGCATGCGCATAGGCCGCGTCATCGGCGACATGCACCTTGCCGACCCCGGCGATCGCCGCCGCCGCCCGGGCGACCGCATCCACGCCCTGCCCTGCGACCAGCAGGTGGACCTCGCCCAGCTTTGCCGCCGCGGTCACCGCGGACAGCGTGGCATCCTTGACGGTTCCGCCGTCATGTTCGACCCAGACCAGCGTCTTCACTTGGCAATCCCCATCGCTTGCAGCTTCATCACCAGTTCGTCGACATCGGCGACCTTGACGCCGGCCTGACGCTTGCCCGGTTCGGCGACATGGGTGATCGTGTGGCGGGCTGCGATGTCGACGCCGAAATCGGCCGCGGCACGCGTCGCCATCGGCTTGGACTTGGCCTTCATGATGTTGGGCAGCGAGGCATAGCGCGGCTCGTTCAGGCGCAGGTCGGTGGTGACGATCGCCGGCAGCACCAGCGTGTCGGTCTCCAGCCCGCCATCGACCTCGCGGGTGACCACCGCCTGCCCCTCGGCCAGCACGACCTTCGACGCGAACGTCCCTTGCGCCCAGCCGAGCAGCCCGGCCAGCATCTGGCCGGTCTGGTTGTTGTCGTCGTCGATCGCCTGCTTGCCCAGGATCACGAGATCGGGGCTTTCCTCCTCGACGATCCTGGCAAGCAGCTTGGCGACGCCCAGCGGCTCCACCCGGCCCTCGGCGGTGACCAGGATCGCCCGGTCGGCACCCATCGCCAGCGCGGTGCGCAGCGTGTCCGCCGCCTTGGGCTCGCCGATCGAGACCACCACCACCTCGGTGACGCCGGCCTTCTCCTTCAGCCGGATCGCCTCCTCGACCGCGATCTCATCGAACGGGTTCATGCTCATCTTGACGTTCGCCAGGTCAACGCCCGACCCGTCCGCCTTCACCCGCGGCTTCACATTGTAGTCAAGCACGCGCTTGACCGGCACCAGCACCTTCATCGGGGCTCCTTCCTGCCCATGGCGGATCGTTTTCACCGGTCCACTTGGGAGTTTTGCGAGGGTTTCGCAAGTTCACTATGGTGGATGGCCGTTCGCCATCCGTCTCTTCCAGAACGAAGAAGGGCCCGGACGTTTCCGTCCGGGCCCCTTATCGCATCGGTGATGACCGTGGCGCGTCAGGCGACCTTCTGCACCTCGGCGACGATCTTCTTGGCCGCGTCGCCCAGATCGTTGGCGGGGACGATGGCGAGGCCGGAGTTCGCCAGGATCTCCTTGCCCTTCTCGACATTCGTGCCCTCGAGGCGGACGACGAGCGGCACCTGCAGGTTCACTTCCTTCGCCGCGGCGACGATGCCGTCCGCGATGATGTCGCAGCGCATGATGCCGCCGAAGATGTTGACCAGGATGCCCTTCACCGCCGGATCGCTCAGGATGATCTTGAACGCCGCCGTCACCTTCTCCTTGTTGGCGCCGCCACCGACATCGAGGAAGTTGGCCGGGAACATGCCGTTCAGCTTGATGATGTCCATCGTCGCCATGGCGAGGCCGGCGCCGTTGACCATGCAGCCGATGTCGCCGTCGAGCTTGATGTAGGCGAGGTCGTACTTCGACGCCTCCAGCTCCATCGCGTCCTCTTCGGTGGTGTCGCGCAGTTCCATCAGGTCCTTGTGACGGAACATGGCGTTGCCGTCGAAACCGACCTTGGCGTCGAGCACGACCAGCTTGCCATCGTCGGTGACGGCGAGCGGGTTGATCTCGATCTGCTCGGCATCGGTGCCCAGGAACGCGTCGTACAGCTTGGACGCGACGCTGGCGGCCTGCTTGGCGAGGTCACCGGTCAGCTCCAGCGCAGCGGCGACCGAGCGGCCGTGGTGCGGCATGAAGCCGGTCGCGGTGTCGATGTCGATCGAGTGGATCTTCTCCGGCGTGTCGTGCGCCACGGTTTCGATATCCATGCCGCCCTCGGTCGAGGCGACCATCGAGACACGGCCGGTCGCGCGGTTGACGAGCAGCGCGAGGTAGAATTCCTTGGCGATGTCGACGCCGTCGGTCACGTACAGGCGGTTGACCTGCTTGCCGGCGTCACCGGTCTGGATCGTCACCAGCGTGTTGCCGAGCATGTCGGCAGCGGCCGCGCGAACCTCGTCCGCAGTCTTGGCGAGGCGGACGCCGCCCTTGGCATCCGGGCCCAGTTCCTTGAACTTGCCCTTGCCGCGGCCGCCGGCATGGATCTGCGCCTTGACGACGTAGAGCGGTCCGGGAAGCTTCTTGGACGCCTCGACAGCCTCGTCGACCGACAGGGCGGCAAAGCCCGCGGGGACCGGTACGCCGAACTTCGCCAGCAGTTCTTTCGCCTGATATTCGTGAATGTTCATGGGCGACCTCGCCTTGTGCTATTATCTAGGACAGTTGACAGCCCTTTCGCACAGGGAGCGAAGCGAATCCACCCCGGATTTTGCCGAATTCAGCGCACTATTGCAAACGCATCGCAATATATATAGGAAAGTCGAAGAATTTCATGTCCTGGTCCATCGGCATCCTGCTCCTCGTCGCCACCGTGATCGGCATGGAAGGCTTTGCCTATGCGGCACATCGCTGGATCATGCATGGTCCGGGCTGGTTCCTGCATGAAAGCCACCATCGCCCGCGGACCGGCAACTGGGAGCTGAACGACCTGTATGCGGCGATCTTCGCGGTGCCGTCGTTCGTGATGATCCTGGGCGGCGTGCAGCTTGGCTGGTGGCCGGGCTTTACCTGGATCGGGGCGGGGATCGCGGCGTACGGCGCGATTTATTTCGGTTTCCACGACGTGATCGTGCACCGGCGGCTGCCGACGCGGTACCTGCCCAAATCGACCTACATGAAGCGGATCGTTCAGGCGCACCGGCTGCATCACGTGGTGGAGACGAAGGAGGGCAATGTCAGCTTCGGCTTCCTGGTCGCGCCCCGGCCCGAGGACCTGAAGGCCGAGTTGAAGCGGCGGCGCCATGCCGGGGTGCGCGCACCCAAAGCGGAGGCCGGTGCGTTTCCGGAAAAGTAACCACCATGGCCGTAGAGCGAGTCGCGATGGAACATCCGGTCTTCACCCCGCCGTTCGAGCCGGTCGCCGGCCAGGAACTCCGCCAGTCGCTGCGCCGCAAGGTCAAGATGCGCGCGCATCTGCGCGACAAGGGACAGACCCGGTTCGAGATCGACGTGGTCGACCTGTCGCAACAGGGCTTTCGTGCCGAAACCAGCTTCACGCTGTGGCCGGGCACGGTGGTGTGGCTGACGCTGCCCGGCCTCGCGCCGCTGGAGGCGGTGGTCGCATGGCGGGACAAGTTCAAATATGGCTGCGCCTTCGCCAAGCCGCTGCACCCGGCGGTGTTCGAGCATATCGTCGGCCTCGGCAACCGCTGAGGCGGCGACCCTCTCCCCCCGACCGAGGAAGAGGGTTCGGGCGCATCAGTCGAACAGCGAGGAAACGCTGGTTTCGTCCGCGATGCGCTTGATCGCCTCGCCCAGCAGGGGGGCGATGGCGAGGTGGCGGATCTTGGGGGTGGTGCCGATCGTCTCGTGATTGCCGATCGAGTCGGTGATGACCAGCTCGCGCAGGGCCGAGCCGTCGACCCGCGCGACCGCGCCGCCCGACAGCACGCCGTGGGTGACATAGGCGACCACGTCCTCCGCCCCCGCCTCGCGCAGCGCCGCGGCGGCGTTGCACAGCGTGCCGGCCGAGTCGACGATATCGTCGATCAGGATGCAGAAGCGCCCCTCGACATCGCCGATAATGTTCATCACCTCCGACTCGCCCGCACGCTCGCGACGCTTGTCGACGATGGCGAGCGGCGCGTTGTCGAGTCGCTTGGCCAGCTGGCGGGCGCGCACCACGCCGCCGACGTCGGGTGAGACGACCATCAGGTTCTTGCCCCGGAAGCGGGCCTGGATGTCCGCGCTCATCACCGGCGCGGCGTAGAGATTGTCGGTGGGGATGTCGAAGAAGCCCTGGATCTGCCCGGCGTGCAGGTCGACCGAGAGCACGCGGTCGGCCCCCGCGACGGTGATCAGGTTGGCGACCAGCTTGGCCGAGATCGGCGTGCGCGGGCCGGGCTTCCGATCCTGGCGGGCATAGCCGAAATAGGGAACGACCGCGGTGATCCGCTTGGCCGACGCGCGCTTCAGCGCGTCGATCATGATGAGCAGTTCCATGAGGTTGTCGTTGGCGGGAAAGCCCGTCGACTGGATGACGAACACGTCCTCGCCGCGGACATTCTCCTGGATCTCGACAAAGATCTCCTCGTCGGCGAAGCGGCGTACCAGCGCCTCGGTCAGCGGCACCTCGAGATAGTTCGAGATCGCCTGCGCCAGTGGCAGGTTCGAATTGCCCGTCATCAACTTCATGGTCGTCGGTCCCCGCAGCCCGGTCGTGATGCGCGCCCCTTAACCGTGGTGTCACATAAGCGCAAAGTGCTTTGCCGCATCGCCGGGCCCCGGTTATGGCCACGCGCATGACCGTGACCCGCTTCGCGCCGTCGCCCACCGGGCGGCTTCATGTCGGCAATATCCGCACCGCCCTGCATAACTGGATGTATGCGAAGGGGAATGGCGGCCGTTTCCTGCTGCGTATCGACGACACCGATGCCGAGCGCAGCGAGGAACACTTCGTGGACGCGATCCGCGCCGATCTGGCGTGGCTGGGCATGGAGCCGGACGGGGAGGTGCGGCAATCGGCACGGTTCGCGCTGTACGAATCGCGGTTCGCCGCGCTGGTCGCGGCCGGGCGCATCTATCCGGCCTATGAAACCGCGCAGGAACTGGACCTGAAGCGCAAGGTGCTGCTGGGGCGGGGATTGCCGCCGGTCTATGACCGGGCGGCGCTTCGCCTGTCGGAGGCGGAGCGCGCCGCGCTGGAGGCGCAGGGGATACGCCCGCACTGGCGGTTCAAGCTGGATCATGACGCGCCGATACGCTGGGACGATGCGGTGCGTGGACCCCAAAGCTTCGATCCTGCGACGATGAGCGATCCCGTCATCCGGCGCGCGGACGGATCGTGGCTGTATATGCTGCCATCGGCGATCGACGACATCGACATGGGGGTGACGCAGGTGGTGCGGGGCGAGGACCATGTGTCCAACACCGCGCTGCAATTGCAGATGTTCGATGCGATGGGCGCGACCCCGCCGGGTTTTGCGCATGCCGCGCTGCTGACCGGGGCGGAGGGCAAGCTGTCCAAGCGGCTGGGATCGCTGGGCGTCGATCACTTCCGCGAGGTCGGGCTGGAGGCGCAGAGCGTCCGCGCGCTGCTGGCGCGGATCGGGACCAGCGACCCGGTGGAGCCGGTGGCGGACATGGCACCGCTGATCGCGACGTTCGATTTCGCCCGCTTCGGCAGGGCGCCGGCGCGGTTCGACGAGGCCGAACTGGCACAGTTGAACGCGCGCATTGTGCACCAGTTGCCGTTCGAGGCGGTCGCGGATCGCCTGCCCGCCGGCATGGGCGCGGCGGAATGGGATGCGGTGCGGCCGAACCTGTCGACGGTGGGCGAAGCGGCGGACTGGTGGGGCGTGATCGAGGGACCGGTCGACGCGGAAATCGCCGGGGAGGATCGTGCCTATCTGGCCGAGGCGGCGGCAGCGGCGGCGGCGATCGACTGGACGGGCGACCCCTGGCACGCGCTGACCGACCGATTGAAGGGGACGAGCGGGCGCAAGGGCAAGGCGCTGTTCCTGCCGCTGCGCCTGGCGCTGACCGGCCGGGCGCATGGACCGGACATGGGCCAGTTGCTGCCGTTGATCGGGCAGGCGCGGGCGGTGGCGCGACTCGGGGCGGCGGCGGGCTGACCCGGCGCGTGCCGTGGAAGTGGACACTACACCCCCCACTGCGTGTCCACTTCCGATCCCGTTACGCGGCCTTGTCGGAAGCAGCGGACTGGCGGGCGTGTGCCGGATCATGGTGACGTCATAGCGGATCGCCACACTGTAGGAAAACGGCCGCTTGCGCAGGATCGGTTATGATGTACCATCGCATCCCGCGGCAAGGTGTGGCCGTGGGGCGTCTCAAGGAGTGATCGTCAGCGAAGGAGGCAAGCGTCATGTATGCGGATCGTCACGCGCGTGAATTCCATCCGGCCAGCCTGTCGGTGGCCGTCGGCGTCAACGTCGTCCTGATCGGGGCGCTGTTGTTCGCCAATCCGCCATCGGTGTTCAAGAAGCCGCCGGATACGACGCTGACCACGACGAACATCCCGCTGCAGCCCCCGCCGCCACCCGAACCGGCGCTTCCCGAAATACAACCGCGCGAGAGCGTCGCGCCGCAACCGGCACCCCGGCCGGTGCCCGATCTGACCACGCTGCCCGTGGATGTCGCGCCGGCCGGACCGGTGTTTTCGCCGCCGCCGCCCTTGCCGCCGATCGAGGGCGGCGTGATCGGCGGCACGGGCACCGCGCGGGTGGTCGATCCACCCAAGCCGCCATCGGTGTTCACCGGGCCGCAGGTCGATCCGCGTTATGCCGGGCAGTTCCAGCCCCCCTATCCATCCGCCGAGCAGCGGATGGGCGAGGCCGGGCGCGTGGTGGTGCGGGTGCTGGTCGGAACCGACGGGCGGGTGCGGCAGGCGGAATGCGTGACCGCGAGTTCGGACGGCTTCTGCCGCGCAACGCGCGAGCGGGCGCTGGCCAAGTGGCGGTTCAAGCCGGCGACGCGCGACGGCATGGCGGAAGAGGCGTGGCGGACGATGTCGGTGACGTTCGTGCTGGAGGATTGATGCTGGGGTTGCTCCCTCTCCCCCGCGGGGAGCATCAGGTGAACAGCGCCCCGCGCTGTTCAGCCCATGCCGCGGGCATGGGCGACCTGGTGCTGGTGGGAGGGTGAGGGGCAAACCAGCAGTGCTGCTCTGCTTGGCGGCCCCTCACCCCAACCCTCTCCCCGGAGGGGAGAGGGGGCTGGTGTTTGGCCCTTTATCCGCGGCCCCCAAATCCCTATCTTCGGCCCATGTCGTTCTTCGGCCGCTTTTCGCCCCGCCGCGCCTATCAGGATCTGCGGCTGTTTCTGTCGCATCGCCAGCCCTATGAACTGGGGTTCCTGGCGCTGGCGGTGGGGATCACCGGCTTCTTCGTCTATGCCTTTGCGCGCGACGATTATGTGCCGGTGCCGTACAAGCCCGACATCGTCTATGTCGAGCAATGGTCGGCCGATCGCACCGATGCCGAGATCGTCGCGCAGCAGAAGATCGACTATTTCAAGAAAAAGAAGATGCTGGCCGAACAAAAGGCCGCCGAAGAGGCCAAGCGTGCCGAGTTCAAGAAGGTGGACGACGCGTTGAGCCGGTGGGGTATCTGAGCGACGATCATCGCTGGATGGGCGCTGCACTGGCGCTCGCCTCGCGCGGGCGCGGACGCACGGCCCCCAATCCCAGCGTCGGTTGCGTCATCGTGGCGAACGGCCGCGTGGTCGGGCGCGGATGGACGCAGGATGGCGGGCGGCCGCATGCCGAGGCGATGGCGCTGCGGCAAGCGGGCGCTGCGGCAACCGGCGCCACCGCCTATGTCACGCTGGAGCCGTGCGCGCATCTCTCCGCGCGGGGGCCGGCCTGTACCGACCTGTTGATCGCCGCGGGCGTCGCGCGGATCGTGGCGGCGATGGGCGATCCCGACCCGCGCACCAATGGCAGCGGTTTCGCGCGGGCGCGGGATGCCGGGATCGCGGTGGTCGAAGGGGTTCGGGAGGCCGAGGCGCGGGGCATGATCGCCGGCTTCCTGATGCGGCAGGCATCGGGGCGGCCCTATGTCACGCTGAAGCTCGCCACCTCGCTGGATGGCTGCATCGCGATGGCGGACGGGCAGAGCCGCTGGATCACCGGTGCGCAGGCTAGGGCGCATACCCATCTGGAGCGGAGCCGGCACGAGGCGATCCTGGTCGGCCGCGGCACGCTGGTGGCGGATGCGCCGCGGCTGGACGTGCGGCTGGCCGGGCTGGCGGCGCGAAGCCCGCGCCGCGTGCTGCTGTCGCGTCGGCCCGAGCCGGGATGGGAGCATGTCGCGGCCCCGCAGGCGATTGCCGGACTGGCGGGGGTCGATCATCTGATGGTGGAGGGGGGCGCCGGGGCGGCGGCGGCGTTCCTGGGCGCCGATCTGGTCGATCGGCTGCTGCTGTACCGGGCACCCGTGCTGATCGGGCGGGGCCGCGCGGCACTGGGCGATATCGGGCTGGCGAGGCTGGCGGATGCGCACGGCCGATGGCGGCTGGCCGATGCACGCGCGCTTGGCAGCGACCGGCTCGAGGTCTACGAGCGCGGCTGATATGTTTACAGGCATCGTCACCGATATAGGTATCATCGACGCGGTCGAGTCGCGCGGCGACACGCGCGTCCGCATCTCCACCGCCTATGACATGGGCAGCGTCGATCTGGGCGCCTCGATCGCCTGTTCGGGCGTGTGCCTGACCGTGGTCGACAAGTCCGCGCCCGGCGCGCCGGGCTGGTTCGCGGTCGACGTCTCGGGCGAGACGATCAGCCGGACCGCGGCCGAGCAGTGGACGAACGGCCGCCACCTGAACCTGGAACGTGCGATGAAGCTGGGCGACGAGCTGGGCGGGCATATCGTCACCGGCCATGTCGACGGGGTCGGCACCGTGGTGTCGGTGGCGGAGGAAGGCGGATCGCACCGCGTGTTCGTGCGCGTGCCGGCCGAGCTGGCTCCCTTTGTCGCGACCAAGGGGTCGGTGACGATCGACGGCGTTTCGCTGACCGTGAACAGCGTCGAGGATGGAGCCGACGGCACGGTCGTCGGCCTGAACATCATTCCGCATACCGCCGCGGTGACCACGCTGGGCACGGTGGCCGAGGGGCAGGCGGTGAATGTCGAGATCGACGTGCTTGCCCGCTATCTGCAACGCATGGAGCATTATCGTGGCCGCTAAGTCCGCAGAACTGGCGCGGTTGCGCCACGCCTTTCTGTCCAGCCCCGAAGAGATCATCGACGAGGCCCGCAACGGGCGGATGTTCATCCTGGTCGACGACGAGGACCGGGAAAATGAGGGCGATCTGGTCATCCCCGCGCAGATGGCGACGCCCGAAAAGGTGAACTTCATGGCGCGGCACGGCCGCGGGTTGATCTGCCTCGCCATGACCAAGGAGCGCGTCGATGCGCTCGGCCTGCCGCTGATGAGCCGCAACAACGGCACCCGGCACGAGACCGCCTTCACCGTCTCGATCGAGGCGCGCGAGGGGGTGACGACGGGGATTTCGGCGGCCGACCGCGCACGGACCATCTCGGTCGCGATCGATGCGGCCAAGGGCGCGGGCGAGATCGTGACGCCGGGCCACGTCTTCCCGCTGGTCGCGCGCGACGGCGGCGTGCTGGTGCGCGCCGGCCATACCGAGGCGGCGGTGGACGTCGCGCGGCTGGCGGGCCTCAACCCCTCGGGCGTGATCTGCGAGATCATGAACGAGGACGGCACCATGTCGCGCATGGACGACCTGGTCGGCTTTGCGCAGCTCCACGGGCTCAAGATCGGCACGATCCGCGACCTGATCGCCTATCGCCGGCGCTACGACCATCTGGTCGAGTTGCAGTCGGAGGCCAAGTTCGTCAGCGAATGGGGCGGCGACTGGGTGGCGCGCGCCTATCGCAACAAGGCGACCGGGACCGAGCAGGTCGCGCTGGTCAAGGGGCGGCTGGACATCACGAAGCCGGTGCTGGTGCGCATGCACGCACTGTCGCCCTTTGCCGACGTGTTCGGCGAGTCGGGGTCGCGCGGGCATCTGCTGGCGCGTTCGATGGAGATCATCGCCGAGGAGGGCGCCGGCGTCGTCGTCGTCATCAACCGGCCGCGATCGGACGCGTTCACCACCGCGGTGCGCCTGAAGGCGGGCGAGGAGGTGTCGATCGACATGGAGGAACTGCGCGACTACGGCGTCGGCGCGATGATCCTGGCCGAACTGGGCGTGCAGGACATGGTGCTGCTGACCAACACCCATCACACGCTGGTCGGCCTCGACGGCTATGGCCTGTCGATCGTCGGCGAGCGTCGCATCGAAGAAGGAGACGCCTGATGGCGCATGTGCTGATCGTCGAGGCGCGGTTCTATACCCATCTGAACGACCTGCTGCTGGAGGGTGCGCGCGCCGCGATCGAGGCGGCGGGGCACACCCACGAGACGGTGACCGTGCCGGGCGCGCTGGAGGTGCCGGGTACGATCGCGCTGGCGGCGGAGCGCTATGACGCGTTCGTGGGCTTGGGCGTGGTGATCCGCGGCGAGACCTATCATTTCGAGATCGTCGCGGGCGAAAGCGCACGCGGGATCATGGCGCTGACCATGGACGGGCTGGCGATCGGCAACGGCATCCTGACCGTCGAGAACGAGGACCAGGCGCTGGTCCGCGCCCGCCCCGACCAGAAGGACAAGGGCGGCGAGGCGGCAAAGGCGGCGCTGGCGATGCTGGACCTGAAGAGCCGCTTCGGGTGAACGACCCGATCCTCTTCACCGAGCGGCTGATCCTGCGGCCGCCCGTGGCGGAGGACTTCGAGGCATGGGCGGCGTTCCATGCCGAACCCGAGACGATGCGTTTCCTGGGTGGCGTGCAGACGCGAAGCGTAGCGTGGCGCGGACTTTGTGCGATGGCAGGGGCGTGGAGCATCCGCGGCTTTGCGATGTTTTCGCTGATAGAGAGGCATACCGGGCAATGGATCGGGCGTGTCGGACCGTGGCAACCCGATGGCTGGCCGGGGCGTGAGGTCGGTTGGGGCGTGGCGCGGGCTTTTGCCGGGCGCGGCTATGCTCATGAAGCGGCCTGCGCAGCGATGGACTATGCGGTCGATGTGCTGGGCTGGGATCACGTGATCCACACGATCGATCCGGAGAACGAAGCATCGATCCAACTGGCCAGGCGGCTTGGATCTCGCAACGAGGGCCCGGCGTCGCTGCCTGCGCCACTTGAGACGTTTCGCGTCGATGCTTGGGGGCAGAGCGCCGGTGATTGGCGTGCGCGGAAGCAGTCGTAGCGCTGCTCCCTCTCCCCCTCGGGGAGAGGGTTGGGGTGATGGGTTGCCAAGCAGCGTTTCGCCTGTGGCGGCCCCTCACCCTCCCATCGTATTTGCGATGGGCCCCTCCCTCTCCCCGGAGGGGAGAGGGGTGTTGATACTGACTTATGCAGCCTTGGCTTCGTCCAGCGTCGGGTAGTCGATATAACCCTCCGGCCCTTGGCTGTACCATGTCTTGATGTTGCTCTGGTTCAGCGGGGCGTCCTTGGCGAGGCGCTCGGGCAGGTCGGGATTGGCCAGGAAGGTGCGGCCGAAGCTGATCGCATCCGCCGTGCCGGCGTCGATGGCGGCCTGCGCCTGTGCGGCGGTTTCATAGTCCGAGTTCAGCACCAGCGGGCCCGTGAACACGTCACGGATCTGTGGCGAGAGCTTGGGTACGTCGGTCTTGCCGAAGGTGCCGTCGGGGCCGGGTTCGCGCAGTTCCAGAAAGCCGATGCCGATCTCCGCCAGCGCCTGGGCGGCGGGGATGAAGACCGCGGCGGGGTTCGAGTCGTCCACGCCCTGGCTGTCGCCGTTGGGGGAGAGGCGGACGCTGGTGCGGTCGGCACCGGCGACGCCCGCGACGCGCTCCACGACTTCGCGCAGGAGGCGGATGCGGTTTTCCGGGGTGCCGCCGTAGCGATCGTCGCGGAAATTGGCGTTGTCGCGCAGGAACTGGTCGATCAGATAGCCATTGGCGGCGTGGACCTGCACGCCGTCAAACCCGGCGGCGAGCGCGTTGGCGGTGGCGCGCGCATAGGTGTCGAGGAGGGCGGGGATCTCGTCGAGCGTCAGCGGGCGCGCAGTCTCGAAATCCTGTTTGCCGTCATAGGTATGCGCCTGACCCGCGGTGGCGGTCGCCGAGGAAGAGACGGGCTGCTCTCCGATCACCGAGGAATGGACCTGCCGGCCCATGTGCCAGAGCTGCGCGACGATGCGGCCGCCCGCGTCGTGCACCGCCTTCGTCACCGGGCGCCACGCCTCGACCTGCTCGTCGGACCACAGACCGGGGGCGAAGGGCCAGCCCAGCCCCTGGCGGCTGATCCCGGTCGCTTCCGAAATGATGAGGCCGGCACCGGCACGCTGCGCATAATATTCGGCCATGATCGGGGTCGGCACCGCCGCCTTGTCGGCGCGACCACGGGTGAGCGGCGCCATGAGGATGCGGTTGGGCGCGTGAATGGCGCCGAGATCGATGGCGTCGAACAGACTGGGCATTAGGCTTCCTTTTTCTTGCCTGACGACGGCGAGATAGGGAGCTAAGGGGAGCCATGCACGCAAGCGCGCCCCCAAGAAAAACTGCGCCGGCCCAAACCCCGTTACCGGATGCGTCCCCGGTGGCGTTCGCCGCGGTGATCCTGGCGAACGTCGCGCTCGCCTTCGGGCCGTGGTTCGTGCGGCTGGCGGATACCGGGCCGGTGGCGGCGGCGTTCTGGCGGATCACGCTGGCCGCGCCCGTGCTGGTGGCGGCAGCGTTCGTGGCCGGCGGCGGCGTGCGGGGGCGGCAACCCCCCTGGGGCCTGCTGGGCGTGCTGCTGCTGTCCGGCATCGCCTTTGCCGGCGATCTGGGAACGTGGCACCTGGGCATCCGGCAGACGACGCTGGCCAATGCCACGCTGTTCGGCAATTCGGCGACGCTGATCTTTCCGATCTACGGCTTTCTGGTGGCGCGGGCGTGGCCGACGCGCATGCAGGCGTTCGCGCTGCTGCTGGCGGCACTGGGCGGCGGGTTGCTGATGGGGCGGTCCTATCAGGCGGACCCGCGGCATCTGATCGGCGATCTGCTGTGTCTGGCGGCGGGCGTGCTGTATGCGGTCTACTTCATCCTGATGGCGCGGGTGCGGACGCGGGTGGCACCGGTGCCGGCGCTGGCGATGTCGACGCTGGCGAGCATCGTGCCGCTGCTGCTCTATGCGCTGGTGCTGGGCGAGCGGATCTGGCCCGATCACTGGGGCGCGCTGATCGCGATGGCGCTGGTCAGCCAGGTGGTGGGACAGGGCCTGATGATCTATGCGCTGGGCAAGCTGAGCCCGCTGGTGATCGGCATCGCGCTGCTCGTCCAGCCGATCGTGGCGGGCGCGATCGGCTGGATCATCTATGGCGAGCGGCTGAGCGGGCCCGATCTGCTGGGCGTGGCGTTGGTGGCGGCAGCACTGGTGCTGGTTCGCCGCAAGGGAAGGAGTGAGGCATGAGCGATGTCGTGGATATGACGCTGGACGAGGTTCGCGCCGCCCTTGCCCCCGGCATCGCCAGCAATGCGGCATTCGACGGCTGGACCGCCGCGGCGCTGGAGATGGCGGCGGATGCGGCGGACATTGACCGGGACGTGGCGCGGCTGGCGTTTGCGGGCGGGGCGGTGGCGATGATCGATGCGTGGTTCGACAGCGTGGACCAGGCGATGGTCGAGGCGCTGCCCGCCGCGACGGTCGCCACGATGAAGATCCGCCAGCGTATCCAGCAACTTGTCGAGGCGCGGCTGGCGGTGCTCGCCCCCGAGCGCGAGGCGCTTCGCCGGGCGTTGGCGGTGCTGGCCATGCCGCAGAACGTGGCGGCGGCCGCGCGGCTGGGCTGGCGATCGGTGGACACGATCTGGCGCCATGCCGGCGACACCGCGACCGATTACAATCATTATACCAAGCGCACGATCCTGTTGGGCGTGTACGGCGCGACGATCACCGTGTTCGTCGACGATGACAGCGAGGGCCATGCGGACACGCGCGCGTTCCTGGCGCGGCGGATCGATGGCATCATGCAGTTCGAGAAGCTGAAGGCGGGTGTGCTGCGCCGCGCGGAATACCGGCCGAGCCTGTCGCGCTTTATCGGCCGGCTGCGTTACCCGGCCGTGTAACTTCATCACCGCGGCTAATTGATAACCACTCGCAGGCGGTCTATGTAGGGGCCATGGCCACCGCACCGATGTTCGATTCCGCCGGGTTCAGCCTGATCTCGCTGCCGCGCCACCGCCCGGCAACGGTGGCCGCAATCGCATGGGAGCGATTGGCGCAGCCCGAGGCGCGACGTTTGCGCGAGTTCGGGTTCGACGAGGGCGTCGATGTCGAGGTGCTTCATCGCAGTTTCCTGGGTGGTGGTCCGATCGCCTGTCGCATCGGACGGATGACGGTGGCGCTGCGCCGCCGCGTCGCCGCCGCGATCCAGGTGGCGCCGGTCGCGCAGGCCACGGCAGGCGAGTCCGCACCGGGCGACTCGGATCGTCGCTGACAGGATGCATGCACAACCGCTGGTCGCGCTGGTCGGCAATCCCAATGCCGGCAAGAGCGCGCTGTTCAACGCGCTGACCGGTGCCCGGCAGAAGGTCGGCAATTATCCGGGCGTGACGGTGGAGCGGCATTCGGGCCGGCTGGCGCTGGACGATGGCCGCCCGGTCGAGCTGGTCGACCTGCCCGGCGCCTATAGCCTGGACCCGTCCTCCCCCGACGAGCGGGTGACGCGCGATGTGGTCACCGGGCGGCAGGCGGGGGAGCGGCGTCCCGACGCGCTGATCATTGTCGTTGACGCCGCCAATCTGGACAATCACCTGCGCTTCGCGCTGCAACTGATCGCGCTGGGCCTGCCGGTGGTGGTCGCACTGAACATGGTCGACCTGGCCGAGCGCGACGGGCTGACGCTGGACCCCGACATCCTGTCGCGCGAACTGGGCGTGCCGGTGGTGCCGACGGTGGCGGTGCGGCGGCGCGGGATCGATGCGTTGCGCACCTATGTCGGCGAGATGGTGGCGACGCGGCAGTCCCGCGATGCCGCGCCCGCCGAGGACATCAAGGCGCTGCAACGCCGCGCGCGCGAGATTGCGGGCCGGACCACGGTGTCGGAAACCGCCGGGCGACGCTGGACCCATGCGCTGGATGCGGTGGCGCTGCACCCGGTATCGGGACCGATCCTGCTGATCGGATTGCTGTTCATCATGTTCCAGGCGGTATTCGCCTGGTCGGAGGCGCCGATCGGATGGATCGAGGGCGCGTTCGCCGCGCTGGACGGGTGGATCGATGCGGTATTGCCCGACAGTTTCCTGCGATCGCTGCTGACCGATGGCCTGATCGCGGGTGTGGGCGCGGTGGTGGTCTTCCTGCCGCAGATCCTGATCCTGTTTCTGTTCATCCTGATCCTGGAAGCGTCGGGCTATATGGTGCGCGCGGCGTTCCTGATGGACAGGTTGATGGCGCATGTCGGTCTGTCGGGGCGGGCGTTCATCCCGCTCCTGTCCTCCTTTGCGTGCGCGGTGCCGGGGATCATGGCGACGCGGTCGATCGAGGACGAAAAGGACCGGCTGACCACGATGCTGATCGCGCCGCTGATGACCTGTTCGGCGCGGCTGCCGGTCTACACGATCATCATCGGGGCATTCATTCCGGACCGGCAGGTGGCGCCTTTGGTCGGTTTGCAGGGGCTGGTGCTGCTCGGCCTCTACGTCATGGGCATATTGGGCGCGTTCGTCGCGGCGCTGGTGCTGCGCCGGACGGTGACCAAGGGCGAATCCTCCGGCTTCATGATGGAGATGCCGAAATATCAGTGGCCGCAGCTTCGCGACGTCGCCATCGGGCTGTGGAGCCGGTCGCTGATCTTCCTCAAGCGGGCAGGCACCACCATCGCGCTGACCACGGTGATCCTGTGGGCGCTGCTGTCCTTCCCCAAGCCGCCGGAAAATAGCGGCATCTCCCCGGTCGATTATTCGGTGGCTGGGCGGATCGCGAACGGGCTGGAGACGGTGGTCGCGCCGATCGGCTTCAACCGCGACATCGCGCTGGCGCTGATCCCGGCGATGGCGGCGCGCGAAGTGGCGGTGGCGGCGATCGGCACCGTCTATGCCATCGACGACCCCGATGCCGAGGGCGGGCAGAAGGCGATCACCGAGAACCTGAAGAACCGGTGGACCCTGCCGACCGCGCTCGCCTTTCTGATGTGGTTCGTCTTTGCCCCCCAATGCATCTCCACCATCGCGGTCACCCGGCGGGAGACGAACGGGTGGAAGTGGCCGGCGTTCATGGTTGGCTATTTGTTCGCCACGGCCTACATCATGGCCGGTATCACCTATTGGCTGGCGACGCTCGCCGGCCTGTAAGAGAAGTTTCGGGGCATCATGGCAGGCAGCGTCAACAAGGTCATTCTCGTCGGCAATCTGGGGCGCGACCCCGAAAGCCGCAGCTTCCAGAACGGCGGCAAGGTCGTGAACCTGCGCATCGCCACATCGGAATCGTGGAAGGACCGCAATTCGGGCGAGCGCAAGGAAAAGACCGAATGGCATTCGGTCGCGATCTTCAACGAAGGGCTGGCCAACGTCGCCGAGCGGTTCCTGCGCAAGGGATCGAAGGTCTATATCGAGGGCCAGTTGCAGACGCGCAAATGGCAGGACCAGTCGGGCAACGAGCGGTATTCGACCGAGGTCGTGCTGCAGGGCTTCAACTCGGTCCTGACCATGCTCGACGGACCCGGCGGCGGGCAGGGTGGCGGTGGCCGCAGCGGCGGCGGCGACGACTGGGCCGGCGGCGGTGACGATTTCGGCGGCGGCTATGGCGGCGGCGGATCCTCGTCGGGCGGCGGCTTTGGCGGCGGATCGGGCGGTCAGCGCGGTGGCGGGGCGCCGGCCGGGAACGCCGGTGGTCGCGGCGGGTTCAGCCAGGGCGGCGGTTTCGCCGACGATCTGGATGACGACGTGCCGTTCTGATTCCGGTCGGCATCTCTGTTTTTCGGCCGGCAAGGTAGCTTTATCGCATGACGAATAGCGACGATCCGACACCGGCCCGTGCCCGGATCGTCGATGCCTATGCCCCCGGCGGCGTCCGGGCGTCCGGCCTGCTGGACGATGTGACCGATTTCGCCGCCACGCTGTGCGCGGCACCGATGGCGCTCGTCTCGCTGGTCGAGGAGGAAGACACCCGCTTCCTGGCGCAAAGCGGGGCGGACGGAATGGCGGCACCGTCGCGCAGCCTGTCCTTTTGCACCCATGCGATGGTGCAGGACGGTTTGACCGAGATCCGCGACGCGACGCTGGACCCGTGCTTTGCCGATCATCCCTTCGTCACCGGGGACATGCATCTGCGCTTCTATGCGGGCATGCCGCTCCGGTCGCGGGACGGCGTGGCGCTGGGCGCGTTGTGCGTGGTCGACCGGGAGCCGCGGCCCGAGGGGCTGACCGCGCTGCAACGGCAGGGGCTGACGGTGCTGGCCAGCCTGACCATGGCGCGGCTGGAGGATCGGCGCACCACCGCCGAGCAGGAGGCGATCCGCGAGCGCGAGGCGGAGGCGCTGGCCGATAGCGAGCGGCGGTTCCGGACGCTTGCCGATGCGATGCCGCAGATGGTGTGGGCGACGCTGCCCGACGGCTATCACGACTATTACAATGCGCGCTGGTACGATTTTACCGGCACCCCCCGGGGTTCCACCGACGGCGAGGGGTGGAACGACATGTTCCATCCCGACGATCAGGATCGCGCCTGGGCGGTGTGGCGGCAAAGCCTGGCGACCGGCGACCCGTACCAGATCGAATATCGCCTGCGCCATTTCGACGGCACCTATCGCTGGGTGCTGGGGCGGGCGCTGCCGCTGCGCGATGCGGATGGCGCGATCACCCGCTGGTTCGGCACCTGCACCGATATCCACGAACAGAAGCTGGTGCAGGAAGAGCGCGAGATCATCAGCCAGGAGCTGAGCCACCGCATCAAGAACATCTTTGCGGTGATCTCCGGCCTGATCGGTTTCGCGGCGCGGGGCAATCCGCCGTTTGCACCGCTGGCGGCCGACCTGCGCGACCGGATCACCGCGCTGGGCCGCGCGCACGACTTCGTTCGGCCGCACAGCAACGCGTCGCGCCCGCTGGCGCGGCAGGACAGCCTGCACGGCCTGCTCAACGACCTGTTCCTGCCCTATGCGCAGGAGAGCATGGAGCGGCTGCGCGTGACGGGCGACGATGTGCGGATCGACGACCGCTCGGCCACGCCGCTGGCGCTGCTGTTTCACGAGCTGGCGACGAACGCGAGCAAATATGGCGCGCTGTCGACCGATCATGGCAGCGTGACGGTGCGGATCGATCGCCGCGATGGCGGGGTGGTGCTGTGCTGGACCGAGACGAGCGGCCCGCGCGTCGATGCCGCACCCGCCTATGCCGGGTTCGGATCGCAACTGGTGGAGTTGAGTGCGGTGCGCCAGCTCGGCGGAACGGTGGCGCGCGACTGGCGGCCGGAGGGGCTGGTGGTGACGGTGGCGGTGCCGGAGGCGGCGTTCAGCCGTGGTTGAGCGTCAGGGGCATCAGGTCGGGGGTCTCGGTCGCATCCACCTTGCCGCCCGTTTCGCTGCACGCCTGGCTGCACAGGGCCGCGGCCGCGATAATCGCCTGCTCGCTGAAGGGCTTGCGAATATAGCCTAGCGCGCCGCCCGACTCGCCGATCTGCGCGGGATTGGCGGTGACGAACACCACCTTGACGCCATATTCGGACGAAATGCGGCGGGCGATGGTGGGGCCGGTGGCACCGTCGCGCAGGTTGACGTCGACAAAGGCGAAGCTGCACTGCGGCGCGGCCTCCATCGCGGTGGCGCTGTCCGCGGCGATCGCGGCGACGTGGTATCCCGCGTCGGTGAGGATGCGTTCGAGATCGAGGGCAACGAAGATCTCGTCCTCTACGATCAGTGCGGTTTTCGACATGCGGGCGTTCCAATATCAGGACGGGCAGGGTCGCAGGACCATGCCCGATACTCGGACAAGCCAATGCGCTGACCTATGTTCGGTTCCGTACTCATATTGATCGAAATCAAGTTAAGATCAGCGCTGTAGCAAAAATACCGCATGTTCCGCGCGCAGGTTCGCCGCCGCCGCGCTGGTCTGGCGACTGCGCGACAGGAACCAGCTTCCCTCCACGGTCAGGCCGCGATCGCGCAGAAAGGCGCGAAAGTCGTCGATGGTGACGTGGTGGATGTTGGGGGTGTCGTACCAGCGTTCGGGGAGAAGGTCGGTGACGGGCATGCGTCCGCCCCACATGAGCGACAGGCGGACGCGCCAATGGGCGAAGTTGGGGAAGCTGACAAAGGCGCGGCGGCCGATGCGCAGCAGGTGGTCGAGCACGACGTCCGGAGCGCGCGCGGTCTGCAGCGTCTGGCTGAGGATCGCATAGTCGAAGCTGGCGTCGGGGTAGCTGGCGAGATCGGTGTCGGCATCGCCCTGCACCACCGCCAGCCCGCGGGCGACCGCGGCGGCGACATTGGCGGGATCGATCTCCAGCCCGCGCGCGTCGCATCCCGCCTCGTCGCGCAGCGCCGCCATCAGCGCGCCGTCGCCGCAGCCGATATCGAGGATGCGGCTGCCGCGGGCGACATGGCGGGCGATGATCGACAGGTCGGGGCGCAGGTCGTTCATGGCTCGGCCCTCAGGAAACCGTCGATCACCCGGTTCATCTCGGGGGCCTCCAGCAGAAACGCGTCATGGCCGTAAGGGCTGGACAGTTCCACGAAGCTGACCGCGGAGCCGGCGGCGTTCAGCGCCTGGACGATGCCGCGCGAGGCGGCGGTGGGATACAGCCAGTCGGTGTCGAAGCTGACCACGCAGAAGCGCGCGCGCGTCTGGCGGAAGGCACCGGCGAGCAGGCCGCCATGTTCCTCGGCCAGGTCGAAATAATCGACCGCGCGGGTGATATAGAGATAGGAGTTGGCGTCGAACCGGTCGACGAAGCTGATCCCCTGGTGACGCAGATAGCTTTCCACCTGGAAATCGGCGTCGAAGCCGAAGCTTTTCGCCTCGCGCGCCTGAAGCTTGCGGCCGAACTTCTCGGTCAGGCCAGCCTCCGACAGATAGGTGATGTGCGCGGCCATGCGCGCCACCGCGAGACCGGCGGCGGGGGGATCGTCATGCCCGTAATAGTCGCCGCCGCGCCAGCGGGGATCGGCCATCACCGCCTGACGCCCGACCTCGTGAAAGGCGATGTTCTGCGCGGTGTGGCGCGCGGTGGTGGCGATGGCGACGACGGCGCGAACCCGCTCGGGAAAGGTGGCGGCCCAGCTGAGCGCCTGCATGCCGCCCATCGATCCGCCGACCACCGCCTGCAACTGTCCCACCCCCAGATGATCGAGCAGCAGGGCCTGCGCGCGCACCATGTCGCGAATCGTGATGACGGGAAAACTCATCCCCCAGGGTGCGTTCGTCGCGGGGTTGATCGTGGCCGGGCCCGACGAGCCCATGCAACTGCCGATGACGTTCGAGCAGATGATGAAATGCCGGGTCGGGTCGATCGGCCTGCCGGGGCCGACGAGGCGCGTCCACCAGCCGGGCTTGCCGGTGCGCGGATGGACGCTGGCGACATGCTGGTCACCGGTCAGCGCATGGCAGATCAGGATCGCGTTGCTGCCCTGGGGATCGAGCGTGCCATAGGTTTCATAGGCGATCTCGACCGGCGACAGCAGCGCGCCGCCGTCCAGCCGCAGCGGGCCGGGCAGACGGACATGGCGGAGAAGGCCGAAGCGCGCGTCATCGGACATGGGACGGCTCGCTAGGCCGCCGGGGCTGGCGACGCAAGGCCCACGCGGCTATGCCGCCGCCATGACCGCACCCGATCCCAAGGCCTGGGTAAAGGCCATCGCCCCCTATATCCCCGGCCGCTCCACGACCGATGACGGCCGCCGCGTCCACAAGCTGTCGTCCAACGAGAACCCGCTGGGCACCAGCCCCGACGCCAAGGCGGCCTTCGCGACCGCAGCCAATACGCTGGAGCGCTATCCCGACGCGACCGCAACCGCGCTGCGCGAGGCGATCGGCGAGGTGCACGGGCTGGAGCCGGCGCAGATCATCTATGGCACCGGATCGGACGAGATCCTGCATCTGGCGGCCGGCGCCTATGCGGGCGTGGGCGACGAGATCATCCATGTCCGCTACGGCTTTGCCGTGTACGAGATCGCGACACGGCGCGTCGGCGCGACGCCGGTGGTGGTCCCCGACCGCGACTATGCGACCGATGTCGATGCGATCCTGGCCGCGGTGACCGAGCGGACGACGGTGGTGTTCGTCGCCAATCCGAACAATCCCACCGGCACCTTTGTCGGCGCCGACGAGATCGCGCGGCTGCATGCCGGCCTGCCGTCCCATGTCCTGCTCGTCCTCGACCAGGCCTATGCCGAATATCTGGAGGAGGGCGAGGACGATGGCGGTCTGGCGCTGGCGCGTACCGCATCCAACGTGCTGGTGACGCGCACCTTTTCCAAGATCCACGGGCTGGCGGCCGAGCGGATCGGCTGGGGCTATGGCGCGCCGGCGATCATCGATGCGCTGCACCGCATCCGGGGCCCGTTCAACGTGACGATCGCCGGGCAGGCGGCCGCCGTCGCCGCGATCCGCGACACCGGTTTCGTGAAGGACACGCGCGCACACAACACGCGCTGGCTGCGCTGGTTCGAGGAGCAGATCGCCGGGCTGGGCAATGCCGGCCTGCGCGCGGTACCGTCCAAGGGCAATTTCTCGATGGTGCTGTTCGAGGGCGCATTGACCGCTGAGCGCGCCTATCACGGGCTGATGGATGCGGGCTATATCGTCCGCTGGCTGCCCGGACAGGGGCTGGGGCATGGCCTGCGCATCACCATCGGGACCGAGGACGAGACGCGCGGCGTCGTCGCGGCCCTGCGCGAACTGGCCGGCGCCTGATGCTGCCTTTCGCGCGCGTGACGATCATCGGGCTGGGCCTGATCGGCTCGTCGATCGCGCGCGGGGTGAAGAAGGCGATGCCGGGCGCGGTCGTCACCGCCTATGATGCCGACCCGAGCGTGCGCGATACGGTGCATGCGCTGGGCATCGCGGACGATGTCGCCGATTCGGCGGGTGCGGCGGTGGTCGATGCCGATCTGGTCATCCTGTGCGTGCCGGTCGGGGCGATGGCGGCGGTGGCGGTGGAGATCGCCGAGGATTTGCCCGCCGACGCGGTGGTGAGCGATGTCGGCAGCTCCAAGGCCAGCGTCTTCGCCGCGCTGCGTGGTGCGCTGCCGGGTGCGACGATCGTGCCGGGGCATCCGGTGGCGGGCACCGAGCATAGCGGGCCGGAATCGGGTTTCGCGACGCTGTTCCAGGGGCGCTGGTGCATCCTCACGCCCGAGGACGGGGCAGAAAGCGCGCCCGTCATCCGCCTGCGCGCCTTTTGGGAGGCGCTGGGCGCGCAGGTCGAGCTGATGAGCCCCAAGCATCACGACCTGGTGCTGGCGGTGACCAGCCATGTGCCGCACCTGATCGCCTATTCGATCGTCGGCACCGCCTCCGACCTGGAAGAGGTGACGCGCGGCGAGGTGATCAAATATTCGGCGGGCGGTTTCCGCGACTTTACCCGCATCGCCGCGTCCGACCCGACGATGTGGCGCGACGTGTTTCTGAACAACCGGGAGGCGGTGCTGGAGATCCTGCAGCGGCTGACCGAGGATGTGACGATGCTGCAACGCGCGATCCGCTGGGGGGACGGGGATACGCTGTTCGATCTGTTCACGCGCACCCGCGCGATTCGCCGCGGGGTGATCGATCAGGGGCAGGACGATGCGCGCCCTGATTTCGGCCGGGCGCACGGGGAGTAGGGTCGGGGCTGGTTGAAATGCGTTGAGGCAAATGATCAGCCCTGTCGGCGATTGAGGCACCGCCACAAAAGCTGCTTACCCTGCCCCTGATGCCCGTCATTGGCGGGTTGCGGACCAGCGGCTTCGCGGCGAAACAATGCGAAACTCTTATCGAGACATAAGATGCATGACGTTCGCCTAGCTGTACGATCAGACCTTAAGGCCCTTCTGACGCTCTTCGATGCCTCAGAGGTTAGCCAATTCGCGCAGCCACTCGAAGAAGCAGCTCGCATTTGGGATGAAACGTTGGCAAGCGAGAACGTCTTTATCTTTGTCGCATCTATAGGTGAGGCAATCGCGGCAACCTGCATGCTGATTACTGCTCCAAATCTTCTAAGACTTGGACGTTCGCATGCATTTTTAGAGAATGTAATGACGCATCCGACCTACCAAGGTCAGGGCTTCGGGAAAGCCGTTGTTTCCAAGGCGCTGAAACATGCTTGGTCTTCAGGCTGCCATCATGTGCTGATGCAAAGTGGCCGCGCTGATCCCAGAGTGCATGCGTTCTACCAGCAGCTTGGGTTCCAGGGCGGCTTGCGCGTAGGTTATGTGGCCATGCAGCAGCCGGAATGATGGTATCGTACAAGGTTCGGATCGGAGCCGTCGGAACGACCGTAATTGAGGCGGTTTCCGGCGGTACGCTAACGCATCATTGGCTGAAGAGCATTTCCAGACGGACGCTTAATCCAGCACGTTGATCGCGGCGTGCACGCGGGCCTCGATCTCGGCGCGGTCGAGGCCGGGGGGGATGACCTCGCCGAAGCGCAGCGTGATGACGCCGGGGCGCTTCAAACCCTTGCGCGGCCACACCACGCCGCTGTCGGTGGCGACGGGGACGACGGGCAGCTTCAGCATGCGGTACAGGCCGGCAAAGCCGGGTTTCAGCGGCGGCTGTTCGCCCGGCGCAACGCGTGTGCCCTCCGGAAAGATCAGGATGGCGCGGCCCACCGCCACGGCGGCGGCGGCATCGCGCATCATGCCGCGAAGGGCACGAGCCGACGCGTCGCGATCGACCACGATCGCGCCGTAGCGTCGTGCCGCCCAGCCCCAGATGGGCAGGTCGGCCAGTTCCTGCTTCAGCACGATCGCGGGGCCATCGAGCAGCGCCTGCAGCGCCAGCGTCTCGAACATCGCCTGGTGCTTGGCGGGATAGAGGGCGGGGCCGGCGGGGCGCGTGCCCTCCACCCGGATGGTGATGCCGAGCAGCACGCGCGTCGCCCAGTTGTGGAACCGGGTCCAGCGCGTCGCGTGGTCGATCATCGCGGATTGCCCGATAAAGGCGGCGACGGGGGCGGAGGCCGCAAAGAACAGCGACACTGGATAGAAGATGCAGGCGAACACCAGATTGCGCAGCGCGATCACGACCCGAACCCCACCCATAATGCGATCCGGCGCAGGATCAGCTTGTTATATTCGTTGACCAAGGTCGCCAGCCGCGGATCGCTGGTCGGCACGCCGTCGCCCAGCACCACGACACCGGGGCCGAGAGCTGCGATCAGCTCCATCTTCGCACGCGGCAGGTGCCAGTCGGCGGTGACGAGCCGGATACTGGCATAATGATGCGAGCGCACCCAGCGCACGGTTTCCTCCGCATTCGAGCGGGTATCGACCGCATCGGTGCCGAGATCGATGCAGCAGGTGAACAGTGCGCGCGGCGTCTTGTAGGTGCGGGCCAGATCGATCGGGCGGACGCCGGGGGCGACGCCCGTCACCAGCATCCGCCGCGCCTGACCCTCGCGCAGCAGCGCGATGCCGCGATCGATGCGGCCGGGGCCGCCGGTCGGCACGACGATCGCGTCGGTGGTGTTGCCCTCCAGCGGGGGGGGCAGCATCAGCATGAACGCGGCGAACCCCAGGCACCAGCCGATGCCGATCAGCCCGAGGAACCGGGCGATCACAGCGTGCGCCGCAACTGGGCGAGCACCGCGACCCGCGCGGCGAACGTGGCAAGCGCCACGAAGCCGAAGGGCAGCAGCGCCAGCACCAGCCATTGCGTAGGCCCAAGCGTCACCGAGCCGAGCAGTTCGGAGCCGAGCGCCGCCATCTGCCCGCCGATCAGCAGGATGACGGCAAGGGCGCCCAGCCCGCCCGCCGCGCTGCCGATCCCGGCATCGATCGCGATCCGGCGCTGAAACAGCCGGGCGATCTGCACGTCGGTCGATCCCAATATGTGCATGACGCCGATGGTGGTGCGATGCGCCTCCAGCCCGGCGCGCGCGGCCAGCATCACCACCGCGCCCGTCGCCGCCATCATCAGCAGGACGACCAGCCCGGCCAGCCATGTCATCGACGACAGGAAACCGCTGACCGGCGTCATCCAGGTGGCATGTTCCTCAACCTGAACGGTGGCGGGGGACACGGCGCGCACGACAGTGGCGACGCGGGCGACCGTGGCGGGATCGGTATCGACCAGATCGACATCGATCAGGGCGGGTACGGGCAGGCCGGCATCGGCGGCGTCGGCACCCAGCCATGGTTTCAGCATGGCGGCGAGTTCCGCCTGCGGCACGCGCACGGTGCGCACCACCTCCTCGCGGTCGCCGAGCGCGGCGAGTACGCGGCGGGTGGTCGCCTCGCGCCGGGTCGGCTCGCCCTCCACCACCTGCACGGTCAGCCGGCCGGCCAGCTGGCGGTCGAGCGCGCGCGCGGCGCGGGCGGTGCCCAGGCCACCGGCGGCGGCGAGCAGCGTCAGGAACAGCATGATCGCCATCACCCAGGTCATCGCCCGGATGCCGGGTGCCTCGTCCAGCACCCGCCGTTCGGTGCCCGCCCCGCTCATCCGCCGTCCTCCCCCTCGATGCGTACGGGGGGATGGCGCAGCGCGCCGGTGGGATCGAGCAGCCGGCCGCCCTCCAGCCGCATCATCTGGGCCGAGGGCAGGCGGTTCATCAGGTGCAGGTCGTGGGTGGCGACGACGACGGTGGTGCCCAGCTTGTGCAGCGAATCGAACAGGTGGAGCAGGCGCTCCGCCATCGCCGGGTCGACGTTGCCGGTCGGCTCGTCGGCCACCAGTATCTCGGGACGGGCGATCACCGCGCGGGCGATGGCGACGCGTTGCTGCTCGCCGCCCGACAGCGTGGCGGGGCGGGACTGGGCGCGTTCGGACAGGCCGATCCACGCCAGCATCTCGCGCACCGGCTGGGCGATGCTCGCCTCCGACATGCCCGCGACGCGTAAAGGAAGCGCGATGTTGTCGGCGGCGCTGAGGTGCGGGACCAGCCGGAAGTCCTGGAACACCACGCCGATGCGGCGGCGGAAACCGGGCAGGCGCTCGCGCGGCATGATGACCGCATCCTCGCCGAACAGGCGGATGATGCCGCGGCTGGGGCGCTGGGCGAGGTAGAGGAGGCGCAGCAGCGAGGTCTTGCCGGCGCCGCTGGCCCCGGTCAGGAAATAGAAGCTGCCGGCGCGCAGCGTGAAGCTGAGATCGGCCAGCGTTTCCTCGCCCGCGCCGTAGCGCAGTCCGACATTCTCGAACTGGACGATGTTCGCCATGGCGCTCAAAGGGTCGCGATCGCTCGTGTCATGCCGTCGATCCGGCCTTGGCATGAGCGGGCCGACGCTTCAAGCTTGCCACATGACCGAGCGGCGTGCTTACTGAGGATCGGTTCAAAGGCCCGAGGTTATCCGGGCCCCTTCGTGAAGCGCCAACCCGCATGATCCTGGAATGCCCCGAGTGCCGCACCCGCTATCTGGTGCCCGACAGCGCGATTGGGCATGACGGGCGCACGGTGCGCTGCGCCAATTGCCGGCACAGCTGGTTCCAGTCGCCGCCGGAATTGCCGCTCGAACCGCTGCCGGAGCCGGTGGTGTCGCTGGACAAGCCGGTGGACCGGGACCCGAGCGAATCGGATGGCGCGGGTGCCGCGGCGATGCCGCCCCTGCCCAGCTTCGTGTCCGCAGCCCCGCCGCCGCCGCCGCCGCCGGTGGTGGAAGCGCCCGCCACCGAGACCTTTGACGCCTTTGCGCACCAGCCGCCGTTCCGCCAGCGCCGCAACAATGCGCGCCGCTGGACGATCGGTGCAGTGGCGGCCGGGCTGTTGATGCTGGTGGGGGTGATCGCAATCCTGTGGCTGGGTGCGCCGGGGATCGGCGCCAGCCTGGGACTGGGCACGACCGAATCGCCGCTGCGGCTGCGCGACAATCCGATCGAGCGGCGCGAACTGGCCAATGGATCGGAGCTGTTCGCGGTCAGCGGCCAGATCACCAACCCGTCGAGCGACCGGCAGCGCGTGCCCGATATCCGGGCCGAGCTGAAGGATGCGCAGGGGCGGGTGGTGTTCAACTGGACGATCACCCCGCAGCAGCGCACGCTGGGGCCTGGCGCGGCGATCGACTTCAACTCGGCCAAGCTGGACGTGCCGCCCAATTCCAAGCGGCTGGAACTCAGCTTCGCCGGGGAATGAACAGTTTGCACGCGAAGCGTGTTGCAGGACGCAAAAGCCTCTGCTAGGGGCACCGGCCTACCAGCCACCGGCCAGCCCGGTGGATCAAGTGTGCGGTCGTGGCGGAATTGGTAGACGCGCAACGTTGAGGTCGTTGTGGCCGAAAGGCCGTGGAAGTTCGAGTCTTCTCGACCGCACCATCTTTCCATCCAGATGATGAACCGGCCTGCAGGGGATGCAGGCCAGTGTCGGCGGCATCATTGCCGCCGCGCGACATCCTCCAGATAGCGCGTCATCGCGGCGTGGCCGGTTTCGTTCAACGACACCTCGATACGGCGGCGGTCGGCGGGATCGATCACGCGGGTGATGAGGCCCAGCTTGTCGAGATGCTCGATCCAGCGCTGCGAGGTGGTGACGGGGGCGTCGGCAGTGGATACCAGCGACTTGATGTTCAGGGTCTGGCGTCGGCGATAGGCGACGAAGAGCGACAGCAGCATGTCCCAGGCCGGTTCGTGGAACAGTTCGTCCGGCAGGAAATTGCGTCGCCGCTTGCGCTGGTCGATCAACCGGCCGGCGATACGGATCAGCGTTTCCTCATCCGGCCCGTCCGTCTCGCGCGAGGCCGCCACCAGCGAGTCGGTTCGACGCCCGAATTCCTCGACAATGCCGGACAAGCGCGTCGCCAGTTCGTTGACCAGCCCGATAGCCGCTTCGTTGCTCACCCCTGACACCTCCCAGCATGCTCCCACATGCCCGCCGAAATGGCGGTAGTTTTGTTATTGATCTCATTACGTTATCTACAATGGCATGATGTCCCAAACAATCTTTTGGTTCCCTCGTCCACATGGATGATCGCGCCGGCCGGGACGGGGCCTGCGTAACATATATGAGCGCATGGACATTGGCGCTGCATTATGTTTGATCAAGGTTAACTTGGGGAAGGGCGACGTCATGGATGCTCAGCGCGTATATGCGCTCCTGCAACAGGCCTGCATGCTGTTGGAGGATGCCGGGGATTTCCACATCGCCGCGCATGTCGGGCAGGCGATGGCGCTGGTCGAGGGGCGCTATGCGGTGGGGGGCGACCATCTGGCGGAACGTGACGGAACGTGCGGCCGGCCCGACCCTGTGGAACATCTGAACTGAAGGCACTTGGCAAGCGGTCGTGCGTTGGAGAAGTATCTCTGGCGCAAGGATTTCCGTGACTGCCTATTGCCACGCCATCGGCACTGCGGTGCCGGGCCATGATGTTCATGCCATGTATTGCGACTGGGCGACCGACCTGCTCGACCCCCGCGAGGCCCGCATCTTTGCGCGGATGGCGGCACGTGCCGGGATCGACCATCGCTTTTCCGTGCTGCCGCCGCGCCCCGATGGCCGGCCGCAGATCGGCGATGGCGGGTTCTACGACAAGGCGCCACTCCCCGGCACGGCCGCGCGCATGGCCATCTATGCCGAGGCCGCACCGCAGCTTGCCGCCGGCGCCGTGGCGGCGTGCGCCGCGCAGGTCGATCTGGGCGGGATCACCCATCTGGTGGTCGCAAGCTGCACCGGCTTCGTGGCGCCGGGGATCGACCAGATCCTGGCGCGGCGGCTTGGCCTGTCGCCCTCGGTCGAGCGGCTGCTGATCGGGTTCATGGGCTGTTACGCCGCGGTGACGGCGCTGCGCACCGCGCGACACATCGTGCGGTCCGAGCCGCAGGCGCGGGTGCTGGTCATCACCGTAGAGCTGTGCACGCTGCATCTGCAGGCGACGCCGGAGGTGGGCGCGCTGATGGGCCAGTTGCAGTTCGGCGACGGTGCCGCGGCGGCGCTGGTGACGGGCGAGCCGGGCGGGCTGGAACTGGAGGCGGGGGTGTCGCTCGCCCTGCCGGAAAGCGCCGAGCTGATCCGCTGGGACATCACCGATCGCGGTTTTGCCATGCACCTGTCGGGCGAAGTGCCGGGGCGGCTGGCGGAGGCGCTGGGCGCGGCGGAGACGCGGGCCGCGCTGTCGGGCGATGGCGGACCGATCGAGGCATGGGCGGTCCATGCCGGCGGGCGATCGATCCTGGATGCGGTGGAGCGGGCGATGGCACTGGATGCGGGGGCGCTGGCGTCGTCGCGGGCGGTGCTGCGCGAGAAGGGGAACATGTCGTCGGCGACGCTGATGTTCGTGCTGGCGCGAATGATGCTCGAGGCGCCGATCGAGCGTGGGCTGGCGCTGGCCTTCGGACCCGGCCTGGCGGCGGAGGGCCTGCGCTTCCGGAGCGCGGCGTGAGCCTTGCCACCCGCGCCCCCGGCCCGGAGCTGATGGATGCCGAGGACCTGGACCCCGGCACATACCGCGCGGTGCTGCACGATCTGGCGCGGGTGAACACGGTGACGATGGCGCGGCGGCCGACGCTACGGTTTCTCGATTCGGTGATGCGGGGGCGGTCGACGCTCCGGCTGCTCGATGTCGGGTTCGGCGACGGCGATATGCTGCGCAGCATTGCAGGCTGGGCAAAGGCGCGGGGCATCGTCGCGCAACTGGTCGGGATCGACCTCAATCCCAACAGTGCCGGCATCGCCGCGACGCAGACCGGGCGCGACATGCCGATCGATTACCGCACCGGCGACTATGCCGCGCTGGCAGGGCAGGAGTGGGACGTGATCGCCTCCAGCCTGGTCGCGCATCATATGAGCGAGGCGGAGTTGATCGCCTTTTTGCGCTTCATGGAACAGGAGGCGCGGGTCGGCTGGTTCGTCAACGACCTGCACCGGCACCGCTTCGCCCATGTCGGTTATCCGCTGCTCGCCCGGGCGGCGCGGTGGCATCCGATCGTGCGGCATGACGGCCGCCTGTCGATCGCGCGCAGCTTCCGCCCGGCGGAATGGCGCGATTTGTTGGCGGCCGCGAACATCAGCGCGGCGAAGATCGAGCGCCGCTTCCCCTTTCGGTTATGCGTCGCACGCCGGCGCTAATCGTCGGCGGCGGGCCGGCGGGTGCGGCGGCGGCGATCACGCTGGCACGTGCCGGCACGCCGCATCTGCTGGTCGAGCGGCAGCGCGTGATCGGCGATGCACTGTGCGGCGGCTTTCTGAGCTGGCGGACGGTGGCGCAGGTGCGGGCGCTGGGGGTGGAGCCGGGCGGCCACCGGGTCACGCGGTTGCGCATGATAACGCCGCGCGCGGTCAGCGAGGCGGCGTTGCCGGAACCCGCTATCGGCCTGTCGCGCCACCGGCTGGACACCATCCTGTTGACGCAGGCCGAGGCGGTGGGCGCGCGGATCGAGCGCGGCGTGAGTGTGCGCGCAGTGGAGCAGGACGGCGTGCGGCTGGCCGGGGGCGATGTGCTGTTGCCGGATGCGCTGTTCCTGGCGACCGGCAAGCACGACCTGCGCGGAACGCCAGAGCGGGGCGATGCGGGCGAGGACCCGGCGCTGGGCTTGCGCGTGCGACTGGCGGCGGCGCCGGGACTGTCCGCCCTGGTGGACGACGCGATCGAGTTGCATCTGTTCGACCGTGGCTATGCGGGGCTGGTGTTGCAGGAGGACGGCAGCGCCAATCTGTGCATGGCAGTCCGCCGGTCGCGCCTGCGCGCGGCGGGGACCGCGGCGGCACTGCTCGCCGAACTCGGGCGGGAGGTACCGCGGTTGGCCGAGCGGCTGGCGTTCATGGCGGGCGAGTCGCACGTCGATGCGGTGGCCAACGTGCCCTATGGCTGGCGGGCGGCTCCGGCTGCGCTGTTCCGGCTGGGGGATCAGGCCGGCGTGATCCCGTCGCTGGCCGGGGAAGGCATGGGCATCGCGCTGGCCAGCGGCGTGTCTGCGGCGCAAAGCTATATCGCCGGGGGCGCGGCCGCGGCGCCCGACTGGCAGCGCGTGTTCACCCGGCGGATCGGGATGCCGATCGCGGTTGCCGGTGGGGTCCGGGCGCTGGCGGAGGGGTGGGCACGCGGCGCGCTCCCCCGGCTGGCGCATCCGGCGCTGGTGCGGCTGATCGCGCGGGCGACGCGGGTGGCGTGATCGTGCGCCGGACCGCATGGAGGCAGCGGCAGGCCGCACGCAAAGCTTGCTTGTGATGGCGCGCGAAGCCGGGTATTTCGCGCATCCTTCATGGCTCGCGCGCGTTCTTCCCGCTCACGTCCCCGTTCGCCCTGGCGGCGCCGGATCGTCGTTTCCCTCCAGATCCTGATCGGCCTGGCCGTGCTGGCGCTCGGCGCGCTGCTGATCGCGGTGTATGTCGCGCGGTCGCAACTGCCGAGTTTCGAGGAGCTGAAATCCTCGCCCAACGGCCAGATGATCCGCGTCCATGCGTCCGACGGCACGGTGATCGTATCGCTCGGGCCGAGTTACGGCGAATGGCTGTCCTATGGCCGCATCCCCGCGGTGATGCGCGATGCCACCGTGGCGGTGGAGGATCGCCGTTTCCGCCAGCACCCCGGCGTCGATCCGATCGGCATCGTGCGCTCGGTGATGGTCCGGTATGAACGCGGCCGGTGGGTGCAGGGCGGCTCTACGATCACGCAACAGCTTGCGCGCAACATCTTTCTGAACAACCAGAAGAAGTTCGGCCGCAAGTTTCGCGAATGGATCCTGGCGCTGGCGCTGGAGCGCAAGTTCAGCAAGGACCAGGTCCTCGAACTCTATCTGAACAAGGTCTATTATGGCGGCGGTGCGTATGGCATCGACGCGGCCTCCCGCAAATTCTTCGGGCACGGCGCGGACACGCTGAGCCTGTCGGAAGCGGCGGTGATCGCCGGGCTGGTCAAGGCGCCGTCCAACTATTCGCCGACCGCCGATGCCGAGGCGGCGGTGGGCCGCGCGGGCGTGGTGATCGACCAGATGGTGCGCAACGGCTTCATCACCGCGGCCGAAGCGGCGGAGGCCGAGCCGAAATCGCTGCACCTGGCGCCCGAGCCCAAGCAGAACAGCGTCCGCTACTTCACCGACTGGGCCTTGCCGCAACTCGATACGCTGATCGACGAGACGCAGGCCCCGCTGGAGGTGTGGACGACGCTGGACCTGGGGATGCAGCGCACCGCCGATGCCGCGATCCGGCAGCAGGCGCCGGCCGGTACGCAAGGGGCGCTGGTCAGCCTGGACCGTGACGGCGCGGTGCGCGCGATGGTCGGCGGCAAGGATTACGTGTCCACCAACTACAACCGTGCGACGCAGGCGGTCCGCCAGCCGGGCTCCGCGTTCAAGCTGTTCGTCTATCTCGCGGCGCTCGAGGCGGGCCACAAGCCCGAGGATACCGTGGTGGACGAGCCGGTGACGATCGACGGGTGGAGCCCGCGCAACGATTCGCGGCGCAATTCGGGGCAGGTGTCGCTTCGCACCGCCTTTGCCTATTCGCTGAACACGGTGGCGGCCAAGCTGGGGCAGGAGGTCGGCTTCACCACGGTGGCCGACATGGCGCGCCGCTTCGGCATCACCACACCGGTCAACACGCATCCGTCGATGGTGCTGGGCACGTCGGACGTGCGCCTGATCGACATGACGCGCGCCTTTGCCTCGGTGGCGAACAAGGGCGTGGCGGTGGCCCCCTATGGCATCACCCGCGTGACCACCAACGGGCAGGAAATCTATCGCCACGAGGTGGATCGCAGCCATGTGCTGGTCGCCCCTTATGTCGCGGCCGAGATGACCGACCTGCTGCAGACCGCGGTCAACACCGGCACGGGGCGTGCGGCACAGATCGGGCGGCCGGTGGCGGGCAAGACGGGCACGACGAGCAGCATGAAGGATGGCTGGTTCGTCGGCTTCGCCAGCGGGCTGACCACGGGCGTGTGGATGGGGCGCGACAATGCGCGACCGGTCGCCGGGCTGCACGGCGGCACCGCGCCGGCGCGTGCCTTTGCGCAATATATGAAGGTGGCGACCGCCAGCCGGCCGATCGAGCAGTTCGAGACGCAGGTGACGCTCCCCGAATGGCAGCTGGAGCCGGACGAGGAGAGCTATTTCGGCGCCCCCGACAATGGCACCGCGGCGGTGGATGCCGATGGCAATCCGATCGCGCCGGCGGTGCCGGGTGACGGCTATGACGACGATCAGGCACCGGTGGACGTGCGCCGCGGCAGCGACGAGGACGGGCCGCCGGTGCAGGCCGCACCGCCGCAGCGGCTGGATCAGGACTGGCTGGACCGCGTCACCGGGCGCGATGGCCCGCGCGAACCGTCACGCCCGCGCCCGGCGCCGCGCGAGGGGCTGGCGCCGCCGCGCTTCGATCAGGACGACCGGCCGACCCAGTGAAGTGCCGCGCCATGCCGCCGCAACCAGGCGGTGGCGGGCGCGGGGTTCTCGCCCAGCAGGTCCGCGACGAGCGCGTGGAAGGCGGGGGCGTGGTTCATGTGGACGCGGTGCGCCACCTCGTGCGCCACCGTCGCGCGGCGGACGAAATCGGGCGCTAGGATCAGCCGCCAGCTATAGCGGATCGCGCCGTACGACGCGCAGCTTCCCCAGCGGGCCTTGGCATCGCCGATCGCGACGCGGGTGACGGTGACGCCGGCCTTTGCCGCGAACTCGGCGGTTTCCTGCGTCAGAAGGTCGAGCGCCTGGCGGTGCAGCCACAAGGCGACGCGGCGGGGCAGCGTTTCGATCGGGCCGGAGGCGTGCAGCACGTCGCCCTCGCGCCGGAGCAGGCGGCTGCGCCCCTCGGTCCAGCGGATGGTGAGCTCGGTGTCGCCGAAGGGGATGGTCGCATCGGGCACGAAGGGGCGCGGGGCGGGCAGGGCGGCGCGCTGCGCGGCGATCCATTCCCCCTTGCCCTGCGCCCAGGCGAGCGCGGGTTTGAGCGCGGCGCGCTTGGGGATGACGAGGCGGGTGGTGCCGGTGGCGGGGTCGATCACCAGCCGGATACGCCGCGCGGTGGGGTGGCGGATGATCTGGTCGATCATATCGGGACTGATATCCCTCTCCCCGATGGGGCGAGGGGCCTCACAGGTCGCGTTCGACGATGTGATTCTCGAACTCGCCGGCATCGTCTTCGCTGACCGTCCAGCCGCGTACCGATTCGCCGGCGCGGTGCACCGCGTCGCGGTCGCCCGAGACGAGGTAATGCCAGTCGGGCAGCGGCTCGTTCGCGGCGCGCAGGCGATAGGCGCAGGTGCGCGGCAGCCAGTCGATATCGCGGACGTTGCGCATGGTCAGGCGCACGCATTCGGGCACATAGGCGCGCCTGTTGCGATAATCGGAACAGAAGCCGGTACGCCGGTCGAGCATGCGGCAGGCGACGTTGGTCGGCAGCAGCTCGCCGGTATCCTCGTCCTCCAGCTTGTGCAGGCAGCATTTGCCGCAGCCGTCGCACAGTGCCTCCCACTGGGCACGGTCGAGCTGCTCGATCGGCAGCTCCCAGAATTTCACGGTCATCGGACCCAGCGCTCCAGCGCGTTTGCCACGGCCTCCGGTCCCTCGTCGGCAGGGATCAGCGCGATGGGCAGGTTGTTCGGATCCATCAGATAGGTGGTGCGCGCGTGATTGACGAGATAGCCGCCGCCGGGCGACGCCTCGCCCTTCTCCGCATAGACGCCGTAGGATTTGGCCATGGCGGCGATCGCCGCCTCGCTGCCGGTCAGGCCGATGGCGCGGGGGTGGAAGGCCTCTGCGAAGCGCTTCACCACGGCGGCGGTGTCGCGTGCGGGGTCGACGGTGACGAAGACGGGGACGATCGCGCGTGCCTTGGCCGGATCGCGTGCCTCCAGCAGGCGCAGGCCGGCCCCGATCGCCTGCATGTCGGTGGGGCAGACATCGGGGCAGAAAGTGTAGCCGAAATACATGACGCGCCAGCGTTTGCCCAGCGAACGGTCGGTCACCGGCGCGCCGTCGCCGCCGGTCAGGCGAAAGGGGCCGCCGATCTTCGCACCCGCCAGCGGCGGCGCGGCGGCGGCATCGGGGTCGGACGGGCTGCACGCGGCCAGCGCGAGAAGCAGCGGCATGAGGCGCAACAGGGTCATGACGCGCGCAGCCTTGCTGTGTTAGGCAGCGGATCGCAAGCCATGGATTCCAAGGATCTCCGCATGTCCGTCCGCTCCCTCCTGGCAGCCATGCTGCTGGGCGTTCTCGTTGCAGCACCGGCCGGTGCGCAACAACAGTCCGAAAGCTACAAGTTCCTTCAGGCGGTCAAGGACGCCAAGGGCAACGAGGTGACCGAGATGCTCGGCCGCCCCGGCAGCAACATCATCAACACGCGCGATCCCAGCACGGGCGAGGGGGCGCTGCACACCGTCATCAAGCGGGGCGACGAAACCTATCTGCGCTTCCTGCTGCAAAAGGGGGCGGACCCGAACCTGCGTGACGGGCGCGGCAATACGCCGCTGCTGCTGGTCGTCACCACCGGGCAGACCGACATGATCGGCATCCTGGCGGCGGCCAAGGCCAACGCCAACATCGCCAATTCGGCGGGCGAGACGCCGCTGATCCGTGCGGTGCAGCGCCGCGACATCACCATGGTGCGCGAGTTGCTGGCGGCGGGCGCCGATCCGGACCAGGGCGACCTGCTCGCCGGCATGTCGGCGCGCGATTACGCCACGCAGGACCCGCGCAACGCCGCCATCGCCAAGGTGCTGGCCGATACGCCCAAGAAGACGCGCAAGGCGGTGTCGGGGCCGAAGCTGTAGGGCCCCAGAACCTCCAATCACCCTTACCCGTTCGTCTCGAGTAGTCGTCGAGCGTGTCGAGACGGCGTATCGAGAGACCTTCCCCTCAGGCGAGTACCTCTCGATACGGGCTCTCGACAAGCTCGATCCCTACTCGAGGCGAACGGATGTGAGTTGATGCCTTAGATCAACGCCAGTTCGGCCAGCTTGCCGAGCAGTGAGGGCGGCAGCACGTCCGCGCCGCTGGCGTCGCCGCCGAGATCGCCGGGGGCGTCGGTGGCTTCCAGATAGCGCCAGCCCTGGTGCGCGCGCTTGGGGCGCGCCTGGACCAGCACCAGCGCGGGATCGATATGGATCGCGCAGCGACCACCCTCCGCCTCGCCGAAGGACAGGATCGGCGAGCGGGCGATCAGCTGGTGCTTGAGGATCCAGAACAGCGATCCCTGTCCCGCCACCTCCTCGTGCCGCTTGGGCAGATAGCGGGTGGTGAGAAAGACGGGGCCGTCGGCGGCGCGCAGGGCCAGTCGTTCGGCAAGGTGATCGATACTGGTCGCGCCAAACGCGACTTTGGTCAGATGCAGTGCCACGCCGCTGGATTTGGGGGCGAAACCCGCCCGCGACAAGTCAGCCGCCCAGACCCCACAGCGCCGCCAGCCCCAGAAAGGTGAAGAAGCCCATCGAGTCGGTGCAGGTGGTGACAAACACCGACGACGCCACCGCCGGGTCGACGTTGAACCGGTCCAGCGTCACCGGCACCAGCACGCCGACCAGGCCCGCGACGATGTTGTTGATGAACAGGGCCAGCGCGAAGACGATCGCAAGGCCGGGATTGCCGAACCACAGATAGGCGCCCGCGCCGACCAGCAGGCCGAGCCCGGTGCCGTTGCTGGCGGCGATGCGCAGTTCGCGCACGATCATCCTGAGCGTGTTCGATCCGGTCAACTGGTTGGTGGCGAGCGCGCGGACGACCACCGCCAGCGTCTGCGTGCCGGCATTGCCGCCCATACCGCTGACGATCCCCATCAACTGCGCCAGCACCGCAAAGCGCGCGATGCGGTCGTCGAACAGCCCGACCACGGTGGCGGCCAGCATCGCAGTCGGCAGGTTGATCAGCAGCCAGGTCAGCCGGGTGCGGACGGTGAAGCGGATCGGTTCGTTGATGTCGCCTTCGCCGGCACCGGACAGCAGCAGCGTGTCCTCGCCCGCCTCTTCCTGGATGATGTGGACGATGTCGTCCACCGTCACCATGCCGACCAGCCGGCCGCTGGCATCGACCACCGCGGCCGAGATCAGCGCATATTTTTGGAAGCGCAGCGCCACCTCTTCCTGGTCCATGTCGACCGGGATCAGCGTCTGTTCGCGCTTCATGACGTCGGCCAGCGCGATGTCGCGGGGGGTGCGCAGGATCCAGGACAGCTGGCAGGTGCCGACTGGCTTGTGCCGCTCGTCCACCACGAAGATTTCCCAGAAGTCGGTGGTCAGCTCGTCATGGCCGCGCAGGAAGTCGATCGCGTCGCCCACCGTCCAGTGCTCGGGCACCGCGATCAGCTCGCGCTGCATCAGGCGGCCGGCGGATTCCTCGGGGTAGGACAGTGCCTCCTCGATTGCGGCACGGTCGTCCGGGTCGAGCGCGCGCAGCACCGCGCGCTGCTCGTCGGCGTCCATGTCCTCGATGATCGCGACCGCGTCGTCGGTATCGAGTTCGGAGGCGATGTCCGCGACCTGATGTGGCTCCAGCGCCTGGATCAGTTGTTCGCGAACATAATCGTTCATCTCGGCGAACACGTCGCCGTTCAAGAGGTCGGCGACCGCGCGGGCCAGCGTGCCGCGATCCTCCTCGGGCGTCAGCTCGAACAGGTCGGCGATGTCGGCGGGGTGCAGCGGCTCGACCAGCGCGCGGGCGCCCTCGTCATTGCCGTCCTCTACCGCGTCCAGCACGGCGCGGACGAATTCGGGCTTCAACCGATCGTCCTCGTCCAGCTGGGTTTCGCCCTCCACCTCGGGAAGCTCGGTGTCGCTCATCGCTGCCTCCCTGACGTTTCGCGTGCCGTTCGCGCTCTATCGCGGTGCAACGCGATTTGCCAGCGGGCGAACGAATCCCTACCTGCGCGGGCACTAGAGGAAGGAAGACTGATGGCCGATACCTTTGAGACGCTGACCCTGACGCTGGACGACGGCGACGTCGTCATCACGCTGCGCCCTGACCTGGCGCCCGAGCATGTCCGCCGCATCGGCGAGCTGGCGAACGAGGGTTTCTACGACGGCGTCGTGTTCCACCGCGTGATCCCCGGCTTCATGGCGCAGGGCGGTGATCCGACCGGCACGGGCATGCACGGGTCCGACAAGCCCAATTTGAAGCAGGAATTCAATGCCGAGCCGCATGTGCGCGGCACCTGTTCGATGGCGCGGACCAGCGACCCGAACTCGGCCAACTCGCAATTCTTCATCTGTTTCGACGATGCGCGCTTCCTCGACCGCCAGTATACGGTGTGGGGCCAGGTTTCGAGCGGCATGGAGCTGATCGACGCGCTGCCCAAGGGCGAGCCTCCGCGTGAGCCGGGCAAGATCGTGAAGGCCCGCGCGGCCTGATTATCGAAGCCCTCGCTTCGTTGGAGCGAGGGCTTTTTTTCACGCGAAGACGCGGAGGCGCGGAGATTGCGCTGCTGGGCCTGCGCTCCGGCTGTTGCGAGCGTCGCCAAATACTAGTCCTTGCGGATAAGCGGCGACGGATGTTCGGGCGCGCGCAACCCCTCTGCGTTCTCCGCGCCTCGGCGCGAAAAGATGTTCACGCGAAGCCGCGAAGGCGCGAAGAGAAGGGGTTAGGGTCCGCTGCCGCGGACGAGCCATCTTGGCGTCTTCGCGGCTTCGTGTGAACCTTACGCCGCTTGCGGGTAAAGCGTGCGGATCAGCCAGTCGTGGAACAGCTTCACCGGCTTTTGCTGGAGCGCACGCGGGCGGCAGACGAACCAGTGGCTGTAGGGGCTTTCCACCTCGATATCGAACAGCCGCACGAGTCGCGGGTCGTGCGCATTCTCGAAATGGCTGGCATGCATGAAGGCGATGCCGAGGCCTTGCGCGACCGCCTCCAGCATCAGCCCGCCCGAATCGAAAAAGTCGATCGCCTTGGGCTTCACGTTCGGCAGGCCGACCGCGCTGGTCCAGGCGGTGAAGGCGTCGGGCATTTCGCGGTGGAGCAGCGCGGTCATGCCGTTCATCTGTTCCGGGCGGACGATCGGGTTCGGCCCGTCGAGCAACGTCTTGGCGCCGATCACATAGACACGGTTGGTATCCAGCCGCTTGGCATAAAGCGCCGGATCGATCTCGCGCCCCAGCGCGATCACCGCATCCAGCCCCTCGCCCAGCCGCGCGATGCCATGGCCCGCGGTGTCGATGTCCAGATGCAGTTCGGGATGCGCGGTGCGCAGTTCGCCGAGCCGCGGAAACAATTTTTGCGAGGCATAGAGCGGCAGCACGCCGAGACGCAGGCGCAGCACTTCCTGCCCGCTCGACATCGCCTCCACCGCATCCGACAATTGATCGAGCAGCGGTGCGATCTGCGTCATCAGCGTTTCGCCATCGTCATTGGGCACCATCGCCTGATGCCGCCGCGCGAACAGCGGCTTGCCGACGAATCGCTCCAGCGTCTGCACCCGGCGGCTGAGCGCGGGCGCGGACAGGGCCAGTTCCTCTGCGGCGGCCTTGATCGAACCGAGCCGCGCCACCTGCACGAATGCCTCGATAGCCCCCAAGGGCGGCAGCCTGCGCATCGACATCCTCCTCCTGGGACACTTGGATCAAACGGTTGCACATCTTGCAAGCGTCAACACGCTTTTCGCACTTGCAACATAATCCGCCGCGACGCAAAAAGCACGGGCCTTTCAGGCATCCTCTCCTAAAAACTTTCATGGGCTGGTCTGCGGATCGGCCCTTTTTTTTGGCACTGCACGCCGCCTCGCCCTTTCGCGATCCGGAACCCGCCCCCACGTGGCGCGCTCTTGGCGATACGAAAAGCACGAGGAACAGCATGGCCGAAAGCGACGCGCCGACGCGCAAGATACAGGTGGCGAACAGCCGCCCCGAGGACTCGGGACGCGGCCTCGCGCACCTGCCGCGCTCGCTGATGGCGGCGTTGCAGATCGCCGAGGGTGACGTGATCGAGATCGTCGGCAAGCAGGCGACGCCTGCACGTGCGGTCGGCCCCTATCCCGAGGATGAAGGGCTCGATATCCTGCGGATCGACGGGTTGCAGCGCGCCAATGCCGGCGTCGGCTCGGGCGATTTCGTGGAAGTGCGGCGGGTGGAATCGAAGCCGGCGTCGCGCGTCGTCTTTGCGCCGGCGCAGCAGAATCTGCGCCTGCAAGGCTCCACCAACGCGCTGAAGCGCACCTTTTTCGGGCGTCCTCTGTGCCAGGGCGATGTGGTCGCGACCGCAGGGCAGCAGCGGGTGACGAACATGCCGCCGGGCGTGCAGCGCTACATGAACGCGCCCGCCTATGCCTTGCAGGAGATCCGGCTCGCCGTGGTGCAGGCCAGCCCCAAGGGCGTGGTGCATATCGACGAGAATACCGAAATCGAGCTGCGCCCCGAATATGAGGAGCCGGCGCAGCGGCGTGCCGACGTCACCTATGACGATATCGGCGGCATGGCGACGACGATCGACCAGTTGCGCGAGATGGTCGAACTGCCGCTGCGCTATCCCGAGCTGTTCCAGCGGTTGGGGGTCGATCCCCCCAAGGGACTGCTGCTCTATGGCCCGCCGGGAACGGGCAAGACGCGGCTGGCGCGCGCGGTCGCCAACGAATCGGATGCGCAGTTCTTTTTGATCAACGGGCCGGAGATCATGGGCTCCGCTTACGGGGAGTCCGAGTCGCGGCTGCGCGAGGTGTTCGAGGAGGCGACCAAGGCCGCGCCCTCGATCGTGTTCATCGACGAGATCGACTCGATCGCCCCCAAGCGCGACCGGGTGCAGGGCGAGGCGGAGAAGCGCCTCGTCGCGCAGTTGCTGACGCTGATGGACGGACTGGAGTCGCGTGCGAACCTCGTGGTGATCGCGGCGACGAACCGGCCGGAGGCGATCGACGAGGCGCTGCGACGGCCGGGGCGGTTCGATCGGGAGATCGTGGTCGGGGTGCCGGACGAGCGGGGCAGGCGGGAGATCCTGGGCATTCACACGCGGGGGATGCCGCTGGGGGACAGGGTCGATCTGGACGAACTGGCGCGGACCACGTTCGGGTTCGTGGGGGCCGACTTGGCGGCACTGACGCGCGAGGCGGCGATCGAGGCGGTGCGGCGGATCATGCCGAAGCTCAATCTGGAGGAGCGTACGATCCCGCCCGAGGTGCTGGACACCCTGTCCGTCACGCGCGAGGATTTCCTCGAAGCCTTGAAGCGGGTTCAGCCCTCGGCGATGCGCGAGGTGATGGTGCAGGCGCCAAGCGTGCGCTGGGACGATGTCGGCGGACTGGATGCCGCGCAGATGCGGCTGAAGGAAGGCGTCGAGCTGCCGCTGAAGGACCCGGATGCGTTCCGGCGGCTGGGCATCCGCCCCGCCAAGGGCTTCCTGCTGTATGGGCCGCCGGGCACCGGCAAGACGCTGCTCGCAAAGGCGGTGGCGCGCGAGGCGGAGGCGAACTTCATCGCCACCAAATCGAGCGACCTGCTGTCGAAATGGTATGGCGAGAGCGAGCAGCAGATCAGCCGGCTGTTCGCCCGCGCGCGACAGGTCGCGCCCACGGTGATCTTTATCGACGAACTTGATTCGCTGGTGCCCGCGCGCGGTGGCGGGCTGGGCGAGCCGCAGGTGACCGAGCGCGTGGTGAACACCATTCTGGCGGAAATGGACGGGCTGGAGGAGTTGCAGTCGGTGGTCGTGATCGGCGCCACCAACCGGCCCAATCTGGTCGATCCCGCGCTGCTGCGCCCCGGCCGTTTCGACGAGCTGATCTATGTCGGCGTGCCCAATGAAGAAGGGCGCCGCCGCATCCTGGGCATCCAGACGCAGAAGATGCCGCTGGCCGGCGACGTCGACCTGGACATCGTCGCGCGGCGGACCGAGCGGTTTACCGGCGCCGATCTGGAGGATGTGGTCCGCCGCGCCGGCCTGGTCGCGCTCAGGCGCTCGATCCGGTCGCAGGAAGTGACCATGGCCGATTTCGAGGAAGCGCTGGACGAGGCACGCGCCAGCGTCACGCCGGAAATGGAGCAGGATTACGAGCAGATCGCCGCCAAGCTGAAGCAGGATGCGGCCGCGATCCAGCCGATCGGCTTTGCCTTTCCGAACCGGTCGAAGGAGTGACGCCTTTCCCCTCTCCCCGGCGGGGAGAGGGGGTTATGGCCGTTCCCATTCGTAGGACCGCGTCACCGCGGCCACCGCAATCTCGCAGCGGTCGTACCAGCGTGCGCGACCCTCGGCGCGGATCGCCGCATGCGCGGGGTGTTCGCGCCATGCGATGGCGGCGGCCTCGTCCGCCCACCAGCTGACCGTGATCCCCAACCCGTTGGTGCCGCGCGCCGCGTCCACACCACGGTATCCGGGCTGCGCGGCGGCCAGACGATCCATCGCTTCGGCGGCTGCGGCATAGCCGGCCGCATCGGCGTCGGTGCGCTGCGACACGAAGATGACGGCGATCTGCCCGGTTCTGTCCATATGTTCACCCTGCCCCGTCCGGGCACCGTTTAGGCGTGGGCGAATGGGGGCGCCAGGGTCGTCCGCCGCACCGATGCAACCCAAAAGCTTGAAACACGTTTGCCACCTGTGCGACGGAGGGGGAGACCTCGCCGCCCGTGTGGGGACCACGAACGACAGGATCTCGATGCCCAGCTCGACCACCGCCGCGCGCCGTGCGCGTTCCCGACCCGCCGGCGTGCCGTCCCCCGGCCAGATGTTCTTCCAAGAATTTCTGAAACATCCGGTGATGGTCGGCTCGATCATCCCTTCCTCCAACAAGCTGATCCGCAAGATGCTGGCGCCCGTCGACTGGGCGAATACCAAGCTCTTCGTGGAATATGGCCCAGGCGTCGGTACCTTCTGCCGACCGATTTTGGAGCGGATGGCGCCCGATGCGACGCTGATCGCGATCGACACGAACGAAGATTTCTGCGGCTATCTGCGCCACACGATCACCGATTCCCGCTTTGTCGCGATCAACGGGTCGGCGGCGGACGTCGCCCAGATCATCAAGGATCACGGCCACGAGCACGCCGATTATGTGCTGTCGGGCCTGCCCTTCTCCACGCTGCCGGCCGGCGTCGGTCCCGCGATCGCCGCCGCCACGCATGAGGTGCTGCGCCCGGACGGTGCCTTCCTGGTCTATCAGTTCAGCCCGAAGGTGAAGGACTTCCTGCTGCCCCACTGGCAGCGGATCGACCATGACATGGAATGGTGGAACGTGCCCCCCGCCCAGCTTTACTGGGCCTGGAAGGACTGAAGGCGTTTTCAAACGCGCTTCATCGCGTTTCCAGACAGCCTCTGAGTTTCCCGGACGCCGGCCCTTAAAAAGGCCGGCGTTTCCATATCGGCCTCAGCGTAGCGCCCGGTTGGCCAGTGCGCCGCAATCGGCGTTGGTGGCAGTCGGCCCGCCATGACCGGTGATCGCGCGACCGATCGAGCGGAAGATGTTGCCGATCGACTTCACCTCGCGCGGGATGACCAGATCGGGCTGGCGAATCGTGCCGTTCATCAGGGCGGCACCGTCGAGCCGGAGGATCGCATCGCCCTTGGGCGCGCCGGTCAGGCGCAGTGCGATGCGCTCTTCGGGGAAGCGCACCGTGCCCGTGCCCTCCAGCTTGCTGCGCGTGGTATCCAGCACCAGCGGATCGACGCGGCCGGTGCCGTCCCGCATGTTCAGCCGCAGCACGAGGCAGCGCAGGCCGGCCGTCGAGTCGTCGCCGGCCACCAGCATGCGTCCGGCATCGAAGCCGAGCGCCGCGGCATAGCGGTCCGGCAGGGTGCCGTTTCGCACGACCAGCCCGATGAACCCGCGCGACCGGCCGATGGCGTCGCGGATCGTCTCCCCCGCGCCGGTCAGTTGCGCGCGGGCGGAAACCCGGCCGGTGAAGTCGCCGCCACCGCCGGCCAGCGACACCACGCTGGCATCCGACAGCCGCAGGTCGAGCGTCAGCGTCGGCCGGGTCGCGCCACCCCGTTGATCGACCTGGGCCGAGCCGCGGACCACCCCTTCCGTCAGGTTCAGGCGCAATTCGGGGATGCGGAGCAATTGGCGGTCTAGAACGAGCCTGCCCGCCATGGCGGTGATCGGAGAGGGGCCCTGAGCGCTAACGATGCGACCGACCTTGAAACGGATCGTGCCGTCGGTCGAATCGATCTTGCTGATGTCGATACGGGTGTTCGGTACGAGGCGCGGGCCGATGCGGCGTTCGAGTGCAGCGGCCTCCGCGCGACCCTCGGCCGAGGAAAGATCGTCGAAGTCGAACTGGCGGGAGGTGATCTCCCCGTCGAGCTTCGTGCGGTCGGTGCTTTTGTCGACGGTGATCCGGCCGGTGAGATCGGAGCGGCCGATCGTTCCTGTCAGGTCGGTGATCGTCCAGACCGGACGCTGATGCTGGACATGCGCGGACAATTGCACCGGGCGGGTGCGGAACAGCCCGGCCTCCACCACCGCATCGATCAGTTTCAGGTCGCTGGCGCGTGCGGTCAGATCCAGCGTCATCGCATTGGTGTCGAGCGCGCGGTCCATGCGGCCGACGGCGCGCATCGCCAGTGCCGGGCCGTCGATGACCGCGGTGAACGGCCAGGGGCCGGGGCGGACCGGTGCCCCGGTGACGCGGATCGCGACATCGGCACCGCGAATCGATCCGCGGCCTTCGGCACGCAATCCCGTATTGGGATCGGCGGCGAAGCGGACGGTGGCGGTCCGGTCCTGCTTGGAATCGCGGTAGCTGATGATGCTGCCGGTGAGGGTAAGATCCCGAAGATCGGTGGCGCCGCCGCCGCTTTCGCGCCGGCCGGGCCGCGACCAGTTGGTCCGGCCATTCCGGTCGCGAACCAGCGCGAGACGCAGCCCGCTGGCCTCCACCGCCTCGATCCGGAAATCCCCGGTGAGCAGCGCCCAGGCGGAAAAACGAACCTTTGCGGTATCGACCCGCGCGAAATCGCCGCTGCCGGCCCAGGCGGCCTGCGGGATGCGCAGGTGCCGGATGGCGATGACGGGGTGGAAGCCGATCGTGTCGACCCGCTCGACCGCGCCGATCGTGACGGGGCGACCAAAGCGCTCGGTCGCCTCACGCGTGACGATGCCGCGCAACACGCCCCAGGGGAACAGCGCCAGGACCAGCAGGCCGAGCAGCAAGGTCGCTGCAACCGTACCCAGGACGATCCGTGCCGTCCGCCCCTTCATGATCGTGCGCATCCCTTTGCCCGACGCGCCAGCCGCACGTTCGTTCCGGTTGCGTCAGGACCGCATCAAAAATCGATTGCGATACCCTTCAATTCCCAATCGCCATAACGGGTCGGGTCCTTGCCGAGCGGATCATGCTCCGGGCGCTTCTCCGCCTCGGGTTCGGGGACCGGCGGGTTGGGAGAGAGATAGGCCGGTGGTTTCACATGGTCTGGGCGCTGGCCCATGGGCGTGCCTTTCGGTAGCGGGGTGTGCCCCCCACATCGGGGTGCCAAGGAGCTTTGCCAAGTGAATCGACCCCCGCGCCGGCCCAATCATCCCGTTCGTCAAGCCGAGCCGCTGGGCACGGCAAGCCGGCGCGCGGCCCTGCGCCTGCTGGACGCGGTGCTGCGCCGGGGGGAACCGCTGGAGGCGGCGCTGGCCTCGGCGACGCGCGACCTGCATGGCGGGCCCGATCGCGGGCTGGCCCATGCGATCGCGGCGGAAACGCTGCGCCGCCTGCCCGATCTGGACGCGCTGATCGATTCGGCGACCAGGAACCAGTTGCCCGACGATGCCAAGGCGCGGTCGGCACTGCGCATCGCGCTGGTCCAGGTGCTGTCGCTGGGTACGCCGCCGCATGCCGCCATCTCCACCGTACTGCCGCTGGTCGATGGCGGCCCGCGCAAGCTGGTCCACGGCGTGTTCGGCACGCTGATGCGGCAGGGGGTGTCCCTGCCGGAAGTCCCGGAGTTGCCGGGCGTGACGGCGGAACGCTGGGCGGCGCAGTGGGGCGATGCGATGGTGGATGCGGCCGAGCAGGCGATCGCCGCGCCGCCGCCGCTCGACCTGACGCTGGCCGATCCCGGCGCGACCGCGGACTGGGCGGAGCGGCTGGGCGGTACCAGCCTGATGCCGGGCCATGTCCGCCTGCACGATGCGGCGTCGGTGCCCGAGCTGCCGGGGTTTGAGGAAGGCGCGTGGTGGGTGCAGGACGCGGCCGCGTCGATGCCGGCACGGTTGCTGGGGTCGGGCGCCGGCACCGTGCTGGACCTGTGCGCCGCCCCCGGCGGCAAGACGCTGCAACTGGCGGCGGCGGGGTGGCAGGTGACCGCGCTCGATGCATCGCCCACCCGGCTGGAGCGGCTGCGCGCCAATCTGGAGCGGACCGGGCTGGCCGCGGAGGTGGTGTGCGCCGACGTGCTGCAATGGGCGCCGCCCGCACCCGTCGATGCGATCCTGATCGATGCGCCGTGCAGCGCGACGGGCATCTTCCGCCGGCATCCGGACGTGCTGTACCGCGTCCGCCCCTCGGTGATCGCCGAGATGGCGGCACTGCAGGCCAAAATCCTGTCGCGCGCCGCCGGATGGCTGCGGCCGGGCGGGCGCATGGTCTATGCCACCTGCTCGCTGGAGCCGGAGGAAGGCGAGGCGCAGCTGGAGGCGTTTCTGGCCGCGCATCCGGATTATACGCTGTGCAGCGTCCAGGCGCCGCTGCCCGTCGGCAAATCCACGCCTTATATCCGCACCCTGCCCAGCGACATGGCCGAACAGGGGCGGTGCGACGGCTTCTTTATCGCGCTGCTGGAACGCAACGGCTGACTTAACCTTTCATTAGCCCTAGAGACCATTGCCCATGCAGCCCGTCCGTATCGCCCCGTCCATCCTGTCCGCCGACTTCGCCAAGCTGGGGGAGGAGGTGCGCGCCATCGACGCCGCCGGCGCGGACTGGATCCATATCGACGTGATGGACGGGCATTTCGTGCCCAACATCACCATCGGCCCGGCGGTGGTGAAGGCGCTGCGCCCCCACACGACCAAGCCGTTCGACGTGCATCTGATGATCTCGCCGATCGACCAGTATCTGGATGCCTTTGCGGAAGCCGGCGCGGACACGATCACCGTGCACCCGGAGGCGGGGCCGCATATCCACCGCACCATCCAGCACATCAAGGGGCTGGGCAAGCGCGCGGGCGTGGTGCTGAACCCCGCGACGCCGGCCAAGATGCTGGATTACCTGATCGACATGGTCGACCTGGTGCTGGTGATGAGCGTCAATCCCGGTTTCGGCGGGCAAAGCTTCATCGACAGCCAGTTGAAGAAGATCGCCGCGATCCGGAAGATGATCGAGATGAGCGGCCGGGCGATCGACCTGGAGGTGGATGGCGGCGTCGATGCCACCCATGCCCGGCGATGCATCGAGGCGGGCGCGGACGCGCTGGTCGCGGGCACCGCGGCGTTCCGGGGCGGGCCCGACATGTACGCCGCCAATATCGCGGCCCTGCGCGGATGAACCAGCCGCTGGACGCGCCGGACGGTATCGAGGAGGGCAAGCGCCTTGTCCGCGTCGGGGGCACGAGCGGGCTGTCGCTGGCGGAGCGGCTTGCCGAGCGCTTCCACCGGCTGACCTGGCGGACGCCGATCCACGGCATGCGCCTGAACGGCCGGCATCCGTTGAAGCTGATCGCGGTGCCCGACGATCCCGTGCTGGGCGACGCGACGCGCGGCTATGCGCTGCTCGACGGCTTTGTCCGCTATCGCGGCGCGGAGCGCGAGATCGACAAGCTGTGGTTTACGCAGGCCGGGCTGACCGGGCCGATCGCCGAATATCTGCACGGCTTCGCCTGGCTGCGCGACCTGTCCACGGTGGCGACGCGGCAACAGGGCGCGCCGGTGGCGGAGTTCCTGATGGCCCGCTGGCTGGATGCGCATGCCGAGACGGTGGACGCGCTGGCGTGGCGGCCCGATCTGTGGGGCAGGCGCATCCTGTTCTGGACCAGCCATGCGCCGCTGATCCTGTCGTCGACCGACCTGGTGTACCGCTCCAAGGTGCTGAACGCGATGGCGCGCGGGGCGCGGCACCTGGACCGCGGGGCGGACAAGGCCCCGGCGGGCGCGCCGCGCATCGCGGCATGGTGCGGCGTGGTGGCGGCGGGATTGCTGATCCCCGGCGGCGAGCCGCGGCTGGCCTTTGGCGAGGCAGGGCTGACGCGCGCGCTGGGCACCGGATTGTTCGACGATGGCGGATCGGTGTCGCGCAGCCCGGGCCAGTTGCTCGATTCGATCATGCTGCTCGCCATGCTGCGCGAATCCTATGCCGCGGTCGGCAAGACGCTGCCCGAGGATATCGCGGCGACGCTGCAACGGATGGTGTCCGCGCTGCTGGGCGTGATGCATCCCGACCGGGCGCTGTCGAGCTGGCAGGGTGCCGGTCCCGAACAGCCCGAACAGATCGCCGCGATCATCGAGGCGTCGGGCGTGCGCACCCGGCCGCTGCGCCAGCCGCGCAACTGGGGGTATCAGCGTCTCGCCGGCGGCGGTGCGGTGCTGGTCGTCGATGCCGCCCCGCCGCCGATCGCGCAGGTGGTGGATGGCGGCTGCGCCTCGACCCTGGCGTTCGAGTTCTCGGACGGGCCGGAACGGATCGTGGTCAATTGCGGCGGCGCGCGTGCCGCGATCGAGCAATTGCCGATGCGGCTGGCCGATGGCCTGCGCACCACCGCGGCGCACTCGACCCTGGTGGTGGGCGATTCGAACTCCACCGCGATCCATGCCGACGGCACGCTGGGCCGGGGCGTCGGACAGGTGGAACTCAGCCGCCAGGAATCGGAGGCGGCGAGCCGGATCGAGGCGAGCCATGACGGCTATGTCCGCCGCTGGGGCTTCGTCCACCGCCGGCAATTGCTGTTGACCGGTGACGGGCGCGAACTGCGTGGCGAGGACGCGTTGCTGCCGCAAGGGCGCAAGCGCCGCACCGGCACGACGCCCTTCGCCTTGCGCTTCCACCTGGGCGAGGAGGTGGAGGCGGTGTTGAGCCCGGAAGGATCGGCGGCGGTGCTGCGCATGACCAGCGGCGCCTTGTGGCAGTTCCGCTGCCGCGGCGGTGCGCTGGTGATCGAGGATTCGTTGTGGATCGATCCCGATGGTCGCCCGGTCGAGACGCAGCAACTGGTCGTCACCGGTGAGGCGCCGGCGGGCGGCGGGCATGTAAGCTGGGCCTTGAAGCGCGCGCTGTGACCGTTACAGGGCTTCGGCGGTGTTCCCCTCCACTCCCGGAGCCCCGATGACCCATATTCCCGTGAAGCGCGCCCTTCTGTCCGTATCCGACAAGACGGGGGTGATCGACCTTGCCCGCGCGCTTGCCGAACGGGGCGTCGACCTCGTCTCGACCGGCGGCACCGCCAAGGCGATCCGCGACGCCGGCCTGCCCGTGCGCGACATTTCCGACGTCACCGGTTTCCCCGAGATGATGGACGGGCGGGTCAAGACGCTGCACCCGATGGTGCATGGCGGCCTGCTCGCGGTGCGCGACGATGCGGCCCACGCGCGCGCAATGGAAGAGCATGGCATCGGCGCGATCGATCTCGTCGTCGTCAACCTCTACCCCTTCCAGCAGACGGTGGCCAAGGGCGCCGGGCGCGACGAGATCATCGAGAATATCGATATCGGCGGCCCCTCGATGGTGCGTTCGGCCGCGAAGAACCATGCCTATGTCGCGATCCTGACCGATCCGTCGGATTATGACGCGTTCCTCGCCGAGCTGGCCACGAACGACGGCGCCAGCGGCATCGACATGCGCCGCCGCCTCGCCGCCAAGGCCTATGCCGCGACCGCGGCCTATGATGCGGCGATCGCGCAGTGGTTCGCCTTTGCCGACCAGGGCGAGGCATTTCCGACGACGCTGCCCATGGCCTATACGCGTCATCACGAGCCGCTGCGCTATGGCGAGAATCCGCACCAGGTGGCAGCGCTCTACCTGCCGCAAAAGGGGGCGCGAGGCATCGCCCAGGCCGAGCAGTTGCAGGGCAAGGCGCTGAGCTACAACAACCTGAACGATGCCGATGCCGCGCTGGAGCTGGTGTCCGAGTTCATCGACGGGCCGCCCACCGTCGTCATCGTCAAGCATGCCAATCCGTGCGGCGTGGCGAGCGGCGATACGCTGCTGGATGCATACAAGGCGGCGTTCGCGTGCGACACCGTGTCGGCGTTCGGCGGCATCATCGCGTGCAACCGCCCGCTGGATGCGGAAACCGCCGAGGCGATCTCGGGGATCTTCACCGAGGTGGTGGTGGCGCCCGATGCCAGCCCGGAGGCGCGGGCGATCTTTGCCAGGAAGAAGAACCTGCGCCTGCTGCTGTCGGGTGAGTTGCCGAACCCGGCACGCCCCGGCCTGATGGTGAAGTCGATCGCGGGCGGGCTGCTGGTGCAGAGCCGCGACAATGGCCGGCTGACCGACGACATGCTGAAGGTCGTGACCAGGCGCGCGCCGACGGAGCAGGAGCTGGCCGATTGCCGCTTCGCCTGGACGGTGGCCAAGCATGTGAAGTCGAACGCGATCGTCTATGCCAAGGGCGGCAGCACGGCCGGCGTCGGCGCCGGGCAGATGAACCGGCTCGAATCGGCGCGCATCGCCGCCTGGAAGGCCAAGGACGCCGCGGACAAGGCCGGCTGGGCCGAGCCGCGCACGATCGGATCGGCAGTCGCGTCGGATGCATTCTTCCCGTTCGCCGACGGATTGCTGGCGGCAGTGGAGGCCGGCGCCACCGCGGTGATCCAGCCGGGCGGGTCGATCCGCGACGACGAGGTGATCGCCGCCGCCGACGAGGCCGGGCTGGCGATGGTCTTCACCGGCATGCGCCACTTCCGGCATTGATGTCACCCGACCTGACCCGGCCTTGTGTGCTGTTCGCGCCATGGCCGGGTCAGCCACAAAAGCCTTGCGCGGGGATGAGGGGGGACGTCGATGCTTGCCATGGCGGTAGTGCTGGCACTGGGAATTGAGGCGCCCGTCGCGTTGTGGACGGTGCCGGCACAGGCGGAATGGGCGTCGGGGGACGAGCATCACCTGAACGTGCGGCTCGAACGTCCGGATACCGCGATTTCGATGCGCGGCGAAGTGCAGTTGCGCGCCGTCCTTGCCGTACAAGGCTCGGCATTCAGGATTTCGCGCTTCCTCAAGCCGACAGGCGGGATCGCCTTCGATGTGATGGATATGCAGGGTCGACGGGTTGCGCCGCTGGAACCGCCGGCTACATCCCCGCCGGCGCCGCCACAGTCGTCCGACGGGCTTACTGTGGTGCGCCCAGGCCAGCCCATGACCTTGCAGGTGGCAGAGTTTCCACGCTGGGTGTTTCCGGGCCCCGGCCGCTACCGGGTGCGGCTTCTCGTCTCGCTGATGAACATCGCGGCCACACCAGCTCGCTATCAGCAGTGGTTCAGCAATACCGTCACGGTCGACGTGATCGACTGAACCGCTTAGCGCGTCACCCCGCCCGCATGCGGCAGGGTCGCTTCCTCGGCATCGGGCATCTTGCCGAACAGGGCGCGGTCGGCAGGGCCGAAGGCGAAGCGCCAGAGGACGAAGAGATAGGTCGCCAGGATCGCCGGTTCGCCGACGACCAGTTCCACCCATTCGAGATGCGCCGGCAGGGCGGTGAAGCCCACGCCGACCACCATTGCGGCCCCGAGCGCCCACAAGAGCGGCCAGCGCAGCGGCGAAACCGACGCTTTCAGGATGCGGGACAGCAGCGTCGCCTTGACGATCGAGGTGATGCCGAGGCTGAGCATCAGCGCGACGGCCGGGCCCGCGGCCTGCCATGTCGCGGGCCAGCCGAGCGCGCGCATGCCGAGGATCAGCGCGAAGCTGAGCCCTACCTGTACCCCCAGCATGACCACCGAGATCATGAGGTTGCGGTGGCGCGCTGTATAGACCAGCGCCGACTCGCATACCGCGCCCGTCGAGGCGAGCACTTCGGCGGTGAGCAGAAAGGCGAGTGCGGCCGTGCCGGCGACGAATTGCGGGCCGACGACGCCCATCACCGCCTCGCCCGGGATCGATCCCATGAGCGCGAGGCCGCCCTGCGCCGCCATGATCCAGAATGCGACCTGGCGCACCTGTCGCGCGATTGCAACGTAATCGCGCACGGCGAGGCTTTGGGTGATGACGGGGCCGAGAATGGGGTCGAAGCTGGTCTTCAGTTTCTGCGGCAGGCTTGCGACCTGTTGCGCCATGTAATAGATGCCGACGATCTTGGGTTCGAACATGACGCCCAGGATGAAGCGGTCGACGTTGCGGCTGCCCCATTCGAGGGCGTCGGCGCCGGCGAGGGGGGCGTTGGCGCGGGCGAGGGCGAAGAGCTGGGTGAGCTCAGGGGACCAGCCGCGGGGCAGGCCGTAGCTGCGGATCAGGGGGACGATGCTGGCGATCAGGGCGGCGATCATCGAGGCGACGTAGGAGAGGACGAGCCCGTCGCGGATGGTGAAGAAGGAGAAGATCCAGGCGGCGATCGAGATGGTCCACGGCTCCACCACCGCACGCGCGGTGACCGCCGCCTTCACGTTCAACCGGTAGGCAAGCGCCGCGAGGCTGACATCGGACCAGGCGGAGGCGACGATGATCGCGGGCAACCACCGGTCGAGCCCGGTGATCGCCGTGTTCGGGTACATGATCTCCGGAAAGAGCCACAGGAAGCTGCTGGCGGCCACGCTGGCGATCAGCGCGAGCGCCATCGCGTCCCACACCACGTTCACATGCGGCCGGTCGGTCGAGGACAGCGCCTGCGCCAGTCCGCGTTTCAGCCCCAGCGTGGCAACGAGCGCGGCCAGTTCGACCACCACCACCGCGATGGCGAAGCGGCCGACCAGATCGGGGCCGTAGATGCGGCCGGCGATGAACAGGAAGGGGATGCGCGCGGCCAGACGCAGGATGAAGCCGGCGATATTGGTCCGCCCGCCCTTGGCGAGCGTGTCGATGTCCTGGGAGGAGGAGGCCATGCGGGTCAGGCTTTCGCCACCGGATCGCCCTCACCCTTCCCACCCGGCTGCGCCAGGCGGGCCCCTTCCCTTTCCCGCTGGGAGAGGGAGGGCGCGGCGAAGCCGCGGAAGGGTGAGGGTGACCGGGTGGTGGCGGTCAATGTGCCGCTCCCCAGCTTGCTCCCGTGCCGATCTCGACGCCCAGCGGGACTGAGAGCATCACCGCAGGCTCGGCGGCGCGCTCCATGACGTCGCGGATCACCGCGCTGGCGGCGTCGACATCGCCTTCGGGCAGTTCGAAGACCAGTTCGTCGTGAACCTGGAGGAGCATGCGGACCTGGGGCAGGCCGGCCGCCTCCAGCGCGGGTTCCATGCGGACCATGGCACGCTTGATGATATCGGCCGAGGTGCCCTGGATCGGCGCGTTGATCGCGGCGCGCTCGGCACCCTGCCGCTCGCCTTGGTTGCGCGACTTGATGCGCGGGAAGTGCGTCTTGCGGCCGAACAGCGTCTGGGTGAAGCCGTGGTCGCGCACCTGGGTCAGCGTCTCGGCCATGTAGCGGTTGATGCCGGGGAAACGCTCGAAATAGCGGTCGATCATCGCTTGCGCCTCGTCGGCGGAGACTTCGAGACGGCCGGCAAGGCCCCAGCGGCTGATGCCGTAGAGGATCGCGAAGTTGATCGTCTTGGCCCGCGCGCGGGTGTCGCGGTTCACTTCGCCGAACAACTCGGTGGCGGTCAGGCTGTGGATGTCGTCGCCATTCGCGAATGCATCGCGCAGCGCCGGCACGTCCGCCATGTGGGCGGCGAGGCGGAGTTCGATCTGGCTGTAGTCGGCCGCGAGGATGACGTTGCCCGGTTCAGCCACGAACGCGTCGCGGATCTGGCGGCCGACCTCGGTACGGATCGGGATGTTCTGGAGGTTGGGCTCGGTCGAGGACAGGCGGCCGGTCTGCGCGCCGGTCAGCGAGTAGCTGGTGTGGACGCGGCCGGTCTTGGGGTTGATCTGTGCCTGCAGCGCATCGGTATAGGTGTTCTTCAGCTTGGTGAGCTGGCGCCAGTCGAGCACCTTGCGCACGATCTCCGCACCCGGACCGCCGTCGCGCGCGAGGCGCTCCAGCTCGGTGACGTCGGTGGAATAGACCCCCGACTTGCCCTTGCGCCCGCCCTTCAGGCCCAGCTTCTCGAACAGGATGTCGCCAAGCTGCTTGGGGCTGCCGATGGTGAAGGGCTGGCCGGCGAGCGCGTGCACTTCGCCCTCGCGCTCGGCGATGCGGCCGGCAAACTCGTCGGACAGCCTGGCCAGCACCTCGCGGTCGACCTTGATGCCCCGGCGCTCCATGCGCGCGATCACGGGAGCGAGCGGGCGGTCGACCATCTCGTACACGCGGGTCGAGCCTTCGGCGGGCAGGCGCGCCTTGAAGCGCTTCCAGAGGCGCAGCGTCACATCCGCATCCTCGGCGGCGTAGCGGGTGGCGGCGTTCAGATCGACCTCGTGAAAGCCGCGCTGCGTCTTGCCGGTGCCGACCACGTCCTTGAACGCGATGCAGGCATGGCTGAGATGGGTGGCGGCGAGTTCGTCCATGCCATGGCCATGCAGGCCGGCGTCGAGATCGAAGCTCATCACGATCGTGTCGTCATGCGGCGCGACCGATATGCCGCGCTCGCCCAGCACGATCATGTCGAACTTCAGATTGTGGCCGATCTTCAGGACCGAGGGGTCCTCCATCAGGTCCTTGAGCTTCGCCAGGGCGACCTCGCGGTCGATCTGCACCGGCACCTCGGCGAGCAGGTCGTTGCCGCCGTGGCCGAGGGGGATGTAGCAGGCGAGGTTGGGGGCGAGGGCGAGGCTGACGCCGACCAGTTCGGCCTGGGTGGCGTCTGTCGAACTCGTCTCCGTATCGACAGCGATCCAGCCCTGGTGGCGCGCGACGGCGATCCAGCGATCGAGCGCATCCACATCCTGCACCGTCTCGTACCCGTCATGGTTGCAGGGGGGATCGTCATCCTCGGGCAGATCGACGGACGCCGGGTTCTCGACGGGGGCGTCGGCGACCTGACCGAGCTTGGTCAGGAGCGAGCGGAAGCCGTGATGTTCAAGAAAGGCGCGTAAGGGTGCGTCGGGAATGCCCTTGAGTTCGAGGTCTTCCAGCGGTTCGGGCAGCGCCACGTCGCAGCGCAGCGACACCAGCTCGCGGCTGAGCCGGGCCATGTCGGCATGCTCGATCAGATTGTCGCGCAGCTTGCCCTTCTTCATCCCCTCCGCAGCGGCCAGGACGCCCGCCAGATCGCCATGTTCGAGGATCAGCTTGGCCGCGGTCTTGGGCCCGACGCCGGGAACGCCGGGAACATTGTCGACGCTGTCGCCCATCAGCGCCAGCACGTCGCCCAGTTGCGAGGGCGCGATGCCGTGGAACTTCTCCGCGACATGCTCCGGGCCCAGCCGGCGGTTGTTCATCGTGTCGTACAGGTCGAGGCCGGGCTCGATCAGCTGCATCAGGTCCTTGTCGGACGAGACGATCGTCACCTGCCAGCCTTGCGCCAGTGCCGCCTTGGCATAGCAGGCGATGATGTCGTCGGCCTCCAGCCCCTCGGTCTCGATGCAGGGCAGCGAGAAGGCGCGGGTGGCGTCGCGGATCATCGGGAATTGCGGCACCAGGTCTTCGGGCGGGGGCGGCCGGTGCGCCTTATACTGGTCGTACAGGTCGTTGCGGAACGTCTTCGACGATTTGTCGAGGATCACCGCCATGTGGGTCGGGCCCTCGGCCGCGTGGAGTTCGTCCGCCAGCTTCCACAACATGGTGGTGTAGCCATAGACCGCGCCGACCGGCTCGCCATGCTTGTTGGTGAGCGGCGGCAGCCGGTGATAGGCGCGAAAGATATAGCCGGAGCCGTCGACGAGATAAAGATGGGGCATGACGGTTCGGGGGTGTAGCGGATGCGGGGGTGCGTAAACAGCCCCCGCCTTGGCGATAGCGGCGGGGGCGGCTTTCCGTCAGTTCGCGACCGACCCCGGCCCCTGCGCGGAACCGGCATAGGTGGCGACGGCGGCGGCGACGTTCTGGATCAGCACCTGGCGGTTGCGGATCGGCTCGGTCGTGTCGCCGATCATCACCGCGACCGCGAAACGGCGGCCGTCGGGCGCGGTGAGCAGCCCGACGTCGTTGAACCCGGCGTTGCGGCGGCCGAGATCCTGCCCGGTGCCGGTCTTGTGCGCGATCTGCCAGCTAGCCGGCACGGCGGCGCGCAGGCGGGCATGACCGGTGCGTGAAGCGCCCATCGTCTCCAGCAGGATGCGGGTCGAGGTTTCGGACAGCAACTCGCCGCGGGTCAGCCGGGCGAGCGCGTCGGCGATCGCGATCGGCGCGGCACCGTCGGGCGGATCGGCGACATAGGCGTCGAGCGCGGTGGCGCGCGCCGCCGGGTCGAGCCGGGCGCGCGCCACGGAAAAGGCGTTGCCCAGCGCATAGGCGGGCTGCCAGGTCAGGCCGGCGGTCTTGGCCTGGAGCAGCCGTTCGCCGGGGCCGAAGCGGATGTCGCCCAGCCGCTTCTCCGCGATCATCCGCCGCACCGCCGCCGGCCCGCCGACATAGGTGAGCAGGCGGTCGTTGGCGGTGTTGTCGCTCTGGGTCAGGGCGCGGGTGAGCAGGCCGCCGACGGTGGTCTGGAACCCGTCGCCCTTCACCAGATAGGCGATCGGCTGGTGGAACAGCGTCAGGTCCTCGCGGCGAACGGTGATCGGGTCGTCCAGCCGCGCCTTGCCCTTGTCGCGCAGGTCGAGCAGCGTGATCGCGACCCACAGCTTGGATACCGATTGCTGCGGCAGGCGCTGGCGGCCGCCGGCCTCCACCGTCCAGCCGTCATCGACGGCGCGGATGGCGATGCCCTTCTTGCCCTCGAACCCGGCATACAGGCTCTGAACGGTGCGGATCAGGCCCTGCGGTGCGGCGGGTGCGCTGCGCGGGCGGGGCGGCGGCACGGGGATCGACACCGCCACCTCCGGTTCGCGCGCCGGGGCGTTGGCGCTGGCGCCGGGGCTTGGCACCACATTGCATCCGGCAAGCGCCAGCAGACCCGCAACCGTCGCCCATCTGCCGAACCCGGCCATACGCATGTTCACAAAAGCACCCCGCACGATGCCGCGATCCTTGACCGGTCGAGCGGTGTCAGGAAACCGCGGATTTCCGCGGGTTGCGATGAAGCGCGGCAGGGGTGCGGCGAACCGCGAAGCCGGGGGTGGCGGTCAGGGGACGAGGATCGTGTCCACCGCGTGCGGCAGGGTTTCGGGATAGTCGAGCGTATAGTGGAGGCCCCGACTCTCCTTGCGATGCAGCGCGGAGCGGACGATCAGGTCGGCGGTCTGGAGCAGGTTGCGCAACTCGATCAGGTCGGGGGTGACGCGGAAATGGCCGTAATGCTCGGCCACCTCGTCGTTCAGCATGCGGATACGGTTGGCGGCGCGCTGTAACCGCTTGGTGGTGCGCACGATGCCGACATAATTCCACATGAACCGGCGAATCTCCGTCCAGTTCTGCTTGATGACCACTTCCTCGTCCGAATCGGTGACGCGGCTTTCGTCCCAGGGGCGGATCGCCGGCGGCGGCGGCAGGTCCGCCCAGTGCGCGGCGATATGGTTGGCCGCCGCCTCGCCGAAGACGAAACATTCGAGCAGCGAGTTGGAGGCGAGGCGATTGGCGCCGTGGAGCCCGGACTGGGTGCATTCGCCCACCGCATACAGGCCGGGCAGGTCGGTATGTCCGTCCCGGTCCACGACGATGCCGCCGCAGGTATAATGCTGTGCCGGCACGACGGGGATCGGCCCGGTCGTCATGTCGATGCCGAGGCCGCCAAGCTTTTCCTGGATGTTGGGGAAGTGCGCGCGGATGAAATCCGCCGGCATGTGGCTGATGTCGAGATGGACGTAATCCAGGCCGTCGCGCTTGATCTCGGCATCGATCGCGCGGGCGACGACGTCGCGGGGGGCCAGTTCGGCGCGGGGGTCGACGTCGGGCATGAAGCGGCGGCCGGTGCGCGGGTTGCAAAGCCGCCCTCCCTCGCCGCGCACCGCCTCGGTGATCAGGAAGTTCTTGACCTCCAGATTGTAGAGGCAGGTCGGGTGGAACTGCATGAATTCCATGTTCGACACGCGCGCACCTGCACGCCACGCCATGGCGATGCCGTCGCCGGTCGCGCCGCGCGGCGCGGTGGAGAACAGATAGGTGCGGCCCGCGCCGCCCGTCGCCAATATCGTCGCGCGTGCGGTGTGCAGGCCGACGCGGCCGGTACGGCGATCGACCGCATAGACGCCCCACACGTTGCCGGCGCCCGAATAGCGCATTTCGTGCCGGCTGGTGGCGAGGTCGATCGCGACCTGATCGGGGATCAGGGTGATGTTGGGATGCGCCTCCGCCGCCTTTTGCAGCGCGTCCTGCACCGCCCAGCCGGTGGCGTCGGCGACATGGACGATGCGACGGTGCGAATGCCCGCCCTCGCGGGTCAGGTGCAGCGTGCCGCCTTCCTCGGCAAAGGGGACGCCCAGCTTTTGCAGGCGCTCGATCGCGGCGGGCGCGCCCTCCACGACGAATTCGACGATGCTGCGGTCGTTCAGCCCGGCGCCGGCGACCATCGTGTCCTCGACATGGTTGTCGAAGGTGTCGCCCGGCTCCAGCACCGCCGCGATCCCCCCTTGCGCCCAGGCGGTGGAGCCCTCGTTCAGGGCGCCCTTGGCAAGCACGGTGACGTGGAAGCGTTCCGCGAGGTTGAGCGCGGCGGTCAACCCGGCCGCGCCGGACCCCACGATCAGGATGTCGCTCGTCGATGCGGAACCGGTCACGTCGGGCAATCTCCGGCAAGGCCTAAAGCGCCTCGGATGGCAGGCGGGGCGCGCGGGCGCAAGGGACGTGGAACAACAGCGCCCGTCCCTTCGTCCCGCCCCCGGAGCATTTGGAGAATGACATGGATCTGGAGATTGCGGGGCGCATCGCACTGGTGACGGGCGCGGACAGCGGCATCGGGCTGGAGACGGCGCGGATGCTGCTGGAGGCGGGGTGCCGTGTCGCGATCACCGACAAGACGCACGAGCCGCTGGAACAGGCGCGCAGCATGCTGGCGAGCCACGGCGAGGTGATCGCGGTGACGGCGGACGTGACCGACACGATCGACGTGTCGCGGCTGTTCGCCTCGGTCTACCGCCAGCTTGGCAATCCCGACATCCTGGTGAACGCGGCCGGGGTGACCGGTGCGACCGGCGACTTCCTGTCGGTGGACGAGCGCGGCTGGCTGGAAACGCTGGACATCAACCTGCTGGGTGCGGTGCGCATGTGCCGCGCGGCGATTCCGGGGATGCGCGGCAAGGGCTGGGGCCGGATCGTGATGCTGGCGTCCGAGGACGGCGTGCAGCCCTATGTCGACGAACTGCCCTATTGCGCGTCGAAGGCCGGTATCCTGTCGCTCTCCAAGGGCTTGTCCAAGGCCTATGGCCGGGACAACATCCTGGTGAACGCGGTGTCGCCGGCGTTCATCGCCACGCCGATGACCGATGCGATGATGGACGAACGCGCCAGGAAGCGCCGCACCACCCGCGAGGAGGCGATCGAGAGCTTCCTGAAGGAGGAACGCCCCGGCATGGTGCGCGGACGGCGCGGCAAGCCCGAAGAGGTGGCGGCGATGATCGCTTTCCTGTGTTCGGAGCGGGCAGGGTTCATCACCGGCGCGAACATGCGGGTGGATGCGGGGTCGGTGATGACGATTTGAGGTTTATGCCCTCTCCCCGGAGGGGAGAGGGCATTCCGTTTACCCCGCCGAGCGGGTCAGGCTGAGGAACACGTCTTCGAGGTCGGCTTCCTTGGTCGAGACGTCGACGATGCCGTAGCCTTCGCGGGTCACCGCGGCGAGGACCTCGCCGGCGTTGACCCGGTCCTTGGCGTAGGTGATCTCCAGCGTGCGCGTGCCCTTCAGCACGATCTTGCCGAAGCAGGCATTGTCGGGGACCGCCGCGACGTCACGGTCGACGGTGACCGCGACGATCTTCTCCTGCGCCTTGCCGACCAGTTCGCGGGTCGGCTCGTTGGCGACGAGGCGGCCGTGATTGATGATCGCGATGCGGTCGCACAGCTCCTCGGCCTCTTCGAGATAGTGCGTCGTCAGCACCACGGTGACGCCGCCGCGGTTCAACTCGCGGACATAGGCCCAGAGTTGCTGGCGCAGCTCGATGTCGACGCCCGCCGTCGGCTCGTCCAGCACCAGCACCGGGGGCGTGTGGACCATCGCCTTGGCGACCATCAGGCGGCGCTTCATGCCGCCGGACAGGGTGCGCGCATAGGCGTTGGCCTTGTCCTCCAGATGCACCGCGCGCAGCAATTCCATCGAGCGGCGCTTCGCTTTCGGGACGCCGTAGAGCCCGGCCTGGATCTCCAGCGTCTCGATGGGGGTGAAGAAGGGGTCGAACAGGATTTCCTGGTTGACGATGCCGATCGACGCCTTGGCGTTGCGCGGATGCGCGTCGATGTCGAAGCCCCAGATGCTGGCATGACCCTCGGTCTTGTTGACCAGCCCGGCCAGGATGTTGATCAGCGTGGACTTGCCCGCGCCATTGGGGCCGAGCAGGCCGAAGATCTGGCCGCGCGGCACATCGAAGCTGACCCCGTCCAGCGCGCGCTTGCCGCCCGCATAGGTTTTGCACAATCCGTCGATCGAGATGGCCGCTTGCGTCATGGCAATCGCGATAGGCGTCTGTGCGGCCACCAACAACCGGGAATTGAACAGAAGGTCCGTGCCTGCTAATCGCGGGTCCATCATGTTGCCGCCGCCCGAAACCACCCGCGTCTCGCACGCCCGCGTCGCCTGTGACGGCGCCACCGACATTGCCGGCGGAGCCGCGCTCGGCCATCCGCGCGTCTGGCTCCAGATCGACGAGACCGGCTATGTCGATTGCGGCTATTGCGACCGGCGCTTCATCCTGATCGGCGGACCCGCCGACGGGGCCGACCAGTCGCAGCTGCGCGATCACGGGGACGGCGCAGGCCGCTGATCGGCGGGGCCATTTACCTGTACCCACCGTGCCCTATATCAAGGGCATGACGCTTGCCCCCGATCCCCGCTCGTTCCTGTACCGCGACACGCTCGATCCCGACACCGCCCGGCGCCTGACCGCGGCGGCGCTGGCGCGCGCCGACGATGGCGAGCTGTTCCTGCAATATAAGCGGTCGGAAGCCTTCGGCTTCGACGACGGCCGGCTGAAGACCGCCAGCTACGACACGCATTCGGGCTTTGGCCTGCGCGCGGTGTCGGGCGAGATGACCGCCTTTGCCCATGCCAATGAGATGAGCGAGGCGGCGATCCGCCGCGCGGCCGAGACGATGGCGCTGATCGATCCGTCGGGCGCCGCGCCTGCGGCGCCGCCGCAGGGGACCAACCGGCATCTTTATACCGCGGCCGATCCGCTCGACCTCGTCCCCTTCGCCGACAAGGTGAACCTGTGCCAGACGATCGATGCCGCCGCGCGCGCCCGCGATCCCCGCGTGGTGCAGGTGTCGGTCGGCCTGTCGGGAACGTGGAACGTGGTTGAGATCGTCCGCGCCGACGGCTTCCTCGCCACCGATGTGCGGCCGCTGGTGCGGCTGAATGTCTCGGTGGTGGTGGAGCAGAATGGCCGGCGCGAAAGCGGCAATTTCGGTATGGGCGGCCGCTATCTCTACGACCGGCTGATGGCGCCCGAGACATGGAATCGCGCGATCGACGAGGCGCTGGCGCAGGCGCTGGTGAACCTCGACGCGGTGGCCGCACCGGCGGGCGAGATGACCGTGCTGCTCGGGCCGGGCTGGCCGGGCGTGCTGCTGCACGAGGCGATCGGCCACGGGCTGGAGGGCGATTTCAACCGCAAGGGCACCTCGGCCTTTTCGGGTCGGATCGGCGAGCGGGTCGCGGCGCCGGGCGTAACGGTGGTGGACGACGGGTCGATCCAGGATCGCCGTGGCTCGCTGTCGATCGATGACGAGGGGACACCGACCGCCGAGACCATCCTGATCGAAGACGGCATCCTCAAGGGCTACATGCAGGACCGGCTCAACGCACGGTTGATGGGGGTGGCACCCACCGGCAACGGGCGGCGCGAGAGCTTCGCGCATGCGCCGATGCCGCGGATGACCAACACCTTCATGAAGGCCGGCCGCGACGATCCGGCCGAGCTGCTGTCGCGCGTCAAGTCCGGCATCTTCGCCAAGAGTTTCGGCGGTGGGCAGGTCGATATCGTGTCGGGCAAGTTCGTGTTTTCCTGCACCGAGGCGTACCGGATCGAGAATGGCAGGCTGGGCGCGCCGATCAAGGGCGCGACGCTGATCGGCGACGGGCCGACCGTGCTGACCAAGGTGGCGGGCATCGGCGACGACTTCGCGCTGGACGAGGGCATCGGCATGTGCGGCAAGGGCGGACAGTCGGTGCCCGCGGGCGTGGGCCAGCCGACGCTGCTGGTGAACGGGCTGACGGTGGGCGGGACTGCGGTTTAAGGCGTGTTCAGACGCCAGTGAGAAGCAGGTCAAGCGCGGCCATGATGATCAAGTCGTGCTCGGCAAGCGAGTAAACCGGCGCGCCGATTTCGGCGATCGGCAACGCGCCGGCGAATTGGGTCACCATCATCATGCGTCTGCCATCGACCTCGAAGATCGGGTTCAGGCGTCGCATCGGAAGGGGGGCGCGATCCGGAGCCCAGAGCGGTACCATAAGACGTGTGTTCAGGTGCGACAGGGTGTCGGCCTGACAATTCAGCGCATAGGCTCCATCATCACGCAGCCGGTGGACGTCGAACCGCGCCATCAGAACATGCGGTATTTGGTGAAGGGCAGACCGTTTTTCTCCACCCATGCGTTGGAGGACTGGATGGCTTCCCAATTTTCTGAAACCCAGCGTTCCTCTTGCGCCTTCTTCACGGCAGCGGCCAGACCCTGCTCGCAGGCCTGCGAAACGTTGATGCCAAGGTCCTTGGCCGCGGCGACCGTGTCGACGGGCAGGGAAACATTGGTGGGCCGGCGGGGCGCCGCCGATCGTTGGGTCGTTGCCATGCGCAAAAGATATGCGCATCTTTCCTACGCCACAACAAGGTACTGATCCATGAGCCTCGTCGAACTCGGCCGTTATGATCGCAACGAGGCGCACATCCTGGTGGCGCGGCTGGAGAGCGAGGGCATTCCGGCGTTGGCCTTCGATGGTGGGGCCAGCATCGCGGACGGATCGTGGCTGCTGATCCCGGTGCGGGTGATGGTGGACAAGGATGATCTGGATGCGGCGCGCGAAATCGTCGACGCTGCCTGATTTTCGGGCAGGGCCGGATCGGTGCCTAAATAAGTTACCGGGATCGGTGGCCCGTTTCCCTCAAACCCCGGCGGGCCCTTACGAAACGTAACTGGCACACCCCTTGCAAAGTTGCCTGACGGGTAACCGAAAAGGGGGTGCGATGAAGCTGGTCATTGCCATCATCAAGCCGTTCAAGCTGGACGAGGTGCGCGAAGCGCTGACCGTTCTGGGCGTGGCGGGGATGACGGTCACCGAGGTCAAGGGATTCGGTCGGCAGAAGGGCCAGACCGAAATCTATCGCGGGGCCGAGTACAGCACCAACATGGTGCCCAAGATCAAGATCGAGGTTGTGTGCGCCACCGATCTGGCCGACCGCGTCGTGGAATCGATCCAGGCGGCGGCAAACACCGGCGCGATCGGCGACGGCAAGATCTTCGTACTCGATGTGGGTCAGGCGGTGCGCATTCGTACCGGCGAAACCGACGATACCGCGTTGTGAGGGGGGACCGTATGAACCGAGCGATTCGTACCGCGGCGGGGCTGGCGCTGGGGGCGGCACTGTTCGCCGCGTTGCCGGCCGTGGCGCAGGAGGCGGCGTTGCAGGCGCCGCCGGCCGCGCCCGCCGGAGTGGTGAACAAGGGCGATACCGCGTGGATGATGACGTCCACGGTCCTGGTGCTGATGATGATCCTGCCGGGGCTGGCGCTGTTCTATGGCGGCCTGACGCGGGCCAAGAACATGCTGTCCACCATGACGCAGATCGGCGCGGTGGCGTGCCTCGCGATGCTGTTGTGGGTGATGTACGGCTATTCGCTGACCTTCGGTCCCGACCTGTCGGGCGGCGCGTCGAACTTCATCGCCGGTTTCGGCAAGGCGTTCCTGTCGGGCGTGACGCCCGCCAGCCAGGCCGCGACCTTTACCGCGGGCGTAGAGATCCCGGAATATGTCTTTGTCGCGTTCCAGATGACCTTTGCCGCGATCACCATCGCGCTGGTGCTGGGTTCGGTGGTCGAGCGGATGAAGTTTTCCGCGGTGATGGTGTTCGCCGCGGTGTGGCTGACCATCGTCTACTTCCCCGTCGCGCACATGGTGTGGGCGGCCTCCGGCCTGTTCTTCAAGGCAGGAGCGCTGGATTTCGCGGGCGGCACGGTGGTGCACATCAATGCCGGCGTCTCCGCGCTCGTCGCCTCGATCATCCTGGGCAAGCGCATGGGCTATCCGACCACGCCGATGCCGCCGCACTCGCTGACGCTGACCGGGGTCGGCACCGGCCTGCTGTGGGTGGGCTGGTTCGGCTTCAACGCGGGCTCCGCGCTGGAGGCCAACGGGTCGGCGGCGCTGGCGATGATCAACACCTTTGTCGCCACCGCATCGGGCGCGCTGTTCTGGATGCTGGCCGAGCGGCTGCACGGCCACAAGGGGTCGGCGCTCGGCTTCTGCTCGGGCATCGTCGCCGGGCTGGTCGCGGTGACGCCGGCGGCGGGCAATTCCGGCCCGTTCGGCGCGATCGTGCTGGGCGCGGTGGCCAGCGTCATCTGCTTCTACATGGTGTCGGTGGTGAAGCCTCGGCTGGGTTACGACGACTCGCTGGACGCCTTCGGTGTCCACGGCGTCGGCGGGATGGTCGGCGCGATCGGCACGGGCATCGTCTATGCCCCTTCGCTCGGCGGACCGGGTGCGGCCGATTACGCGATGGGCGCCAAGCTGCTCGTCCAGCTCGGCGCGGTGGCGACCACCATCGTCTGGGCGACGATCGGCACGGTTGTCGCGATGTTCGTCGCCAAGGCGGTCACCGGCCTGCGTGTCTCCAGGGAAGTCGAGCAGGAAGGCCTCGACCTCGGTGAGCACGGCGAGCGCGCTTACAATTAAGAGATCGGGGGCGGACCGGCAGAGCCCGCCCCCCACGATGTTCCTCCTGCGGACGACCTGGCCCGGTGCGGTGACGCACCGGGTCTTTTTTGTCATGTCCATTTGGAAACTCGCGAAAGGGCGAGTTTCGAGGCGGCGCCGGCCCGCTCCCCCCACCCGGCCACCCACAGAGTATCCTTGATGGGTGGTCGGGTGGGGGAGCGGGCCGGCGCCGCAAAACGTGCCACAGCACGTTTTAAAACAAACGCTCAGCGTCCCTGGATCGCCTTCTTGGCAGTGGAGCGTTCGCCCGCGCCGATGCGGCCGTCGCGATTGGCGTCATAGGCCTGGAAGGTGGCGGCGAGCAGCGCCTGTGCTTCCTTTTCGGTCACCTTGCCGTCCTTGTTGGCGTCTGCCGCGGCGAACCACTTGGTCGCCAGCCGGTCGGCATGCGCCTTGTCGAACTTCTTGTTGGCAGCCCCCATGCGGGCGATGCGCGCGGTAACCTCCGCCTTGCTCCACACGCCGTCCTTGTTGGTGTCGGTCGCCTTGAACTCGCGCGAGAATTTGGCGGCGGCGGTGGCCTGCGTCTCCTGCGCGGCGGCGGGCAGGGCAAGCGTGCCGGCAACAGCGGCGGCGAGAAGGGCGAAACGGGGCATGGGGTGGTCGACTCCTGATGGCTTTTGGGCACGGTCGCTAGGACCTGCGGCTTGTATGCCCAATGAATGGCGCCGCACCCGGTTGCACGGCACCGCGCTTGCGCATAGGGGCGCGACCAAAGCCCTTATCCATCCAAGGACCCCCGCATGAGCGAAGATATCAAGCGCGTCGTTCTCGCCTATTCCGGCGGCCTCGACACCAGCGTCATCCTGAAGTGGCTGCAACAGCATTATGGCTGCGAGGTGGTGACCTTCACCGCCGATCTGGGCCAGGGCGAGGAACTGGAGCCGGCGCGCGCCAAGGCCGAGCTGATGGGCATCAAGCCCGAGCACATCTTCATCGACGATCTGCGCGAAGAGTTCGTGCGCGATTACGTCTTCCCGATGATGCGCGCCAATGCGGTCTATGAGGGGACGTACCTGCTCGGCACCTCGATCGCGCGGCCGCTGATCGCCAAGCGCCAGATCGAGATCGCCCGGCAGGTCGGTGCCGACGCGGTCAGCCACGGCGCGACCGGCAAGGGCAACGACCAGGTGCGGTTCGAATTGGGCTATTACGCGCTCAATCCCGACATCAAGGTCATCGCGCCGTGGCGCGAATGGGACCTGACCAGCCGCACCAAGCTGATCGAGTTCGCCGAGGCGCATCAGATCCCGGTATCCAAGGACAAGCGCGGCGAGGCGCCGTTCTCCACGGACGCGAACCTGCTGCACACCTCGTCCGAGGGCAAGGTGCTGGAGGACCCGTGGGACGAGGTGCCCGATTATGTCTATTCGCGCACGGTGAACCCCGAGGACGCGCCGGACGCGCCGGAGACGATCACCATCGATTTCGAGCGCGGCGACGGCGTTGCGCTGAACGGCGAGGGGATGAGCCCGGCGACCCTGCTCGCGAAGCTGAACGAACTGGGTCGCAAGCACGGCATCGGCCGGCTCGACCTGGTCGAGAACCGCTTCGTCGGCATGAAGAGCCGCGGCATGTACGAGACGCCGGGCGGCACCATCTATGCGATGGCGCACCGGGGCATCGAGCAGATCACGCTGGACCGCGGTGCCGCGCACCTGAAGGACGAACTGGCGCCGCGCTATGCCGAGCTGGTCTATAACGGCTTCTGGTTCTCGCCCGAGCGCGAGATGCTGCAGGCCGCGGTCGACCACAGCCAGACCAAGGTGACGGGCACCGTCCGCCTGAAGCTGTACAAGGGCTCGTGCATCGTCACCGGCCGCAAGTCGCCCTATTCGCTGTACAGCGAGAAGGTGGTGACGTTCGAGGACGACCAGGGCGCCTACGACCAGCGCGATGCAGCCGGCTTCATCAAGCTGAACGCGCTGCGCCTGCGCCTGCTCGGTCGGCGGGACCGCTGATCCAAGCTCTGGTATGAAAACTCGCGGAAGTGCGAGTTTTGAAGCGGTGCCGGCCCACTCCCCCACCCGACCGCCCACAGAGTATCCTTGATGGGCGGCCGGGTGGGGGAGTGACGGGTCGATCATGCCCCCGGCATGATCTGAACAGCGCTGAGCGCTGTTCACCCGGCACTGGCCGGCACCGCAAAACGTGCTTTTGGGCACGTTTTCGAACAGACTCCAACTCGCGTTTAACCATCCCGGCCTTATGAGTGGTACGATGACCACGCTGGGTACGGGATGGCGACGGGACGCGCTGCTGGCGGTATTGCTGGCGGCCGTCCTGACCGCGGCATGGACGCTGCGCGACGCGGCCGCGCTGGCGGCGATGCGGCTGCCCGATACCGACGACCTGATGCGCCTCGTCCAGATCCGCGACTGGCTGGGCGGACAGCGCTTCGCCGATCTGACGCAGCACCGGCTGGGGTTCGACGGTGTGCCGATGCACTGGACGCGCCTTGCCGATCTGGGGCCGGCGGCGATCATCCTGCTCATTTCGCCACTGGCCGGCGTCGCCACCGCCGAGCGGATCGCGGTGGTGGCATGGCCCGCCCTGCTGTTCGCGGGCGTGCTGTTCGTGATGGCGCGGGCGGCGCGCGACGTGGGCGGGAACAGGATCGCGCCGGTCGCGATGCTGCTTGCCGCGCTCGCCCACCCGGCCACCACATATTTCGCGCCGGGGCGGATCGATCATCACGGGTTGCAGATGCTGTTGTGGCTGATCGCGGTCGCGGGGCTGCTGGGGCCGGATCGGCGCGCTGATCGGCGGGGCGTCGGCGGCCAGTCTGGTGGTCGGGATGGAAACCGCACCGCTGCTCGCGCTGCTCGCCGCCATCCTTCTGGCGGAGGCGGCGTGGAGCGGGCGGCGCGACCGGCTGGTCGGCTATGGTGGCGGGCTGGCGTTCGGGCTGGTCGCCGCGCGGTGCTTTGCACCGAACTTCTGGTTCTACCCGGCGTGCGACGGCTTTACCGCCAATGCCTGGGTGGCGAGCGTGATCGGGGCCGCGGCGGTGTTTGCCGGGGCGGGCGCCACGGCTTTGCGCGACCGGCGGCATCGGCTGGCGGCGATCGGCGTCGTGGCCGCGCTGGCCGCATGGGCGGTGTGGCGGCTGACGCCGGCCTGCCTGTCGCCTTATGGCGCGCTCGACCCGCTATTGGTGCGCGTCTGGCTGTCGCAGGTGGCGGAGGCACGGCCGCTGCTGGCGACGCCGGCGGTGGCGATCGGCTATGGCGGACTCCTGGTCGCAGGCACGCTGGCCGCGGTCCATGCCGTGCGTGCCGAGCGGACACGGGGCTGGATCATCATCCTCGTGCTGCTGGTCGGCGCGCTGGGCCTGGCGATGGTGCAGGCGCGAGCGGCCAATGGCGGGGCGCTGCTCGCCTGCCTGCCGCTGGCGCGCATCGTCGTGCTGGCTCGGGCGCGCGGGGGATGGCGGATGGCGGGGGCGTGGCTGGGGTCGGCGGGAATCGTTTATGCGCTGGTCGCCCAGATGACGGTGCCGGCGACGGCCGCATCGGCGGCGGGCGGAACCGCCGACATGGGCTGCACGCCGCCGGCGATGCTGGCGACGCTGGCGCGGCAACCGGCGGGGCTGGTGCTGGCGCCGGTGGATGCCGGCGCGATGCTGATCGCGCATACGCCGCACCGGGTGCTTGCCGCGCCCTATCACCGCGCGGGCGAGGCGATCCTGGCGAGCTACCGCTTCTACCGCCTGCCGCCGCCGGCGGCGCGGCGCATGGCCGAGCGGCTGGGTGTCCGCTACGTGCTGGCCTGTGCCGCGATGCCCTATCGGCAAGTGCCGGGCAGCATGGCGGCGGCATTGCAGCAGGGCCGGGCGCCGTTGACCGGCATCGCGCGCGTGGGCACGACCACCCTGTACCGGGTGACGCCTTGAGCGCAGGCTGGTGGCGGTCGCGGACCTTTGTCGCGCTTTGCGTGATGCTGTCCGTGGTGCCACTGCTGTGGCCGGCAATCCCGCCGCTGACCGACCTGCCCGGCCATATCGGGCGCTACCGCATCCTGAGCGAAGCGGGGCAAGGGCCGCTGGCAGCGCATTTCGGGGTGCGCTGGGCGGTGATCGGCAATCTGGGCGTCGACCTGATCGTGCTGGCGCTGCACCCGCTGCTCGATGTCGAGCCGGCGGCGAAGCTGGCGGTGATGGCGATCCCGGCGCTGGGCGTCGCAGGCCTGTTGTGGCTGGCGCGCGAGGTGCATGGCCGCATCCCGCCGAGCGCGGCGTTTGCGCTGCCGCTGGTCTATGGCTGGTCGTTCCAGCTGGGTTTCGTGAACTTTTGTCTGGCGCAGTCGCTGGTCTTTCTGGGGCTGGCGGCGTGGCTGTATCTGGCGCGGACGCGGGCCAGCTGGGTGCGGATCGCGGCGTTCGCCGCCTTCGCGCCGATCGTCTGGCTGTGTCACAGCTTCGGCTGGGCAATGCTGGGGCTGTTCACCGGCATGCTGGAATGGCGCCGCCGCGTGGAAGCGGGGGAGCGCGCGGTGCCCGCCCTGCTGCGCGCAGGCGCGGCCGTGGCCCCGATGGCGAGCCCGGTGCTGCTGATGCTCCACGGCCATGCGGATGCGCTGGCGGGGGATACCGGCGACTGGTTCTACTGGGCCGCCAAGCTGCGATGGACGGTGTCGCTTTTTCGTGAGCGATGGGCGCTGTGGGACGTTGCAGCGCTGCTCGTCATATCCCTGTTGCTGTTTGCTGCAATACGCTCGCCCCGGCTGCGCATCTCAGGGCTGCTCGGCTGGCCGGCGCTGGCGGGGCTGGCGGCCTTTATCGCGTTGCCGCGGCTGTTCCAGGGCGGCGCCTATGTCGACATGCGGATGCTGGCGCCGTCGGTGGCGCTGGCGATCCTGTCGATCGCGCCGCGCACAGGCGAGGACGTGCTGGCGGCGCGCATGGCTGGGCTCGCCACGCTGTTCTTCGTCGCCCGGATCGGCGTTACCACACTGGCTTTCGTCCAGGTTTCGCAAGCGCAGGCCGAGACGCTGCGCGCGGTGCCGGCGTTGCCGGTGGGCGCGGCGGTGCTGACTTTGGTAAATGAAGCGCCGGCATTGCTGTGGGGCAACGACCGGCTGACCCATATCGCCGGGATCGCCATCGCCCGGCGGCGCATCTTCACCAACCAGCAATGGGCATTGGCCGGGCAACAGCTCGTCCATCCGCGACACCCGCGCGCCGCGCCCTTCGACCGCGATCCCTCGCACATCGTCTATCCTCCCGGGCTGGTCGCGGGGGCGACCGACTTCGACACGGCGATCCGGACATTCGACCGGTGCAGTTTCGCTCTGGTCTGGACGATCGGTTTTCCGCCCGGCCGGGCCCAAGCCGCTGATCTTTCGGTCGCCTGGAGTGACGGCGCGTCTGCGATCTACCGCGTTCGCGAAAGCCGATGCTTGTCGCGGAGCCCGTCCGTCCGCTAGGCACGGGTCGATGAACGGGGGTACGCTTCACTGGTGGCAGACGCGGTGGTTCGTGGCGGCGATGGCGTTGCTCGCCGCGGTGCCGCTGCTCTGGCCCGATATCGCGCCGCTGGTCGACCTGCCGGGGCATATGGGGCGCTACCGCGTCCAGCTCGAAATCGGTCGCCAGCCCTGGCTGAACCAGTGGTATGATTTCCGCTGGCAGGTGATCGGCAATCTCGGCATCGATCTGCTGATCGTGCCGCTGGCGCCGCTGATCGGACTGGAGCCGGCGGTCAAGCTGATCGTGCTGACCATCCCGGTGTTGACCGTGACGGGGCTGCTGTGGATCGCGCGGGAGGTGCATGGCCGCATCCCCGCCACCGCGCTGTTCGCGCTGCCGCTGGCCTATAGCTACCCCTTCCAGTTCGGCTTCGTGAACTTCGCGCTGTCGATGGCGTGGGCGCTCAACCTGTTCGCCCTGTGGCTGCGGCTGGGGCGCTATGACCGCGTGGCCCTTCGCACCGCGATCTTCGTGCCGTTGTCGTGCATCCTGTGGGTGTGCCACACCTTTGGCTGGGGCGTGCTGGGCGTGCTGGCCTTTTCCGGCGAGCTGATCCGCCAGCGTGACCGCGGGCATGGCTGGGTCCATGCCTTCTGGCGGGCCGGCATCGGGTGCATTCCGCTGGCGCTGCCGATGGTGATGATGGTGCTGTGGCGATCGGGCGATCACGTCACCGGGCAGACCGCGGACTGGTTCAACTGGCGGTGGAAGATCAACTGGGTGCAGATGGTGCTGCGCGACCGGTGGATGGCGTTCGACCTCGCCTCCGTCACCGTCATGTTCCTGATCCTGCTGAAGGGCGTGCGCGACGAGCGGATCGAATATTCGCGCAACCTGGCGCTGTCGGCGCTGTTCCTGGCGGCGGTCTACATCCTGTTGCCGCGCATCGTGTTCGGCTCCGCCTATGCCGATATGCGCCTTGCCCCCTATGTGCTGGCGATCGCGCTGATCGGGCTGCGTCCCAAGCGCGGGCTGTCGTTCCGGGGGGCGGCGACCTTTGCCGCGCTGGGGCTGGCGTTCTTTGGCGTGCGGATCGCCGCGGGCACCTACAGCAACTGGCTGTACGACCGCGATTACGACCGGACGCTGGCGGCGCTGGATCACATTCCGGAGCGTGCCCGCCTCGTGACGTTCGTGGGGCGGCGCTGCATCGACGACTGGGAATCCTCGCGGCTGGAGCATGTCGCCGGCCTCGCGCTGGAACGCAAGCTGGCCTATGCCAACGATCAATGGTCGATGGCGGGCGGGCAGTTGCTGACCGTCAACTACCGCGCGGCGGGTCGTTTCGCGCATGATCCGTCCGAGATCGTCACCGGCCGGCGTTGCCGCGGGCAATGGTGGAGGCCGATCAGCACCGCGCTGAAACTGTTGCCGCGCGACGCGTTCGACTATGTCTGGATGGTCAAGCCGCCCGCCTATGACCCGGCCCTGACCAGGGGCATGACGCCGATCTGGCGCGACGGCAGCAGCGTGCTGTTCCGCATCGACGACCGCCGCCCGATCATCTCGCCCGAAGAATATGAGCGGCTGACGCGTCCGATCCGGCGGCCGCCACCTGCGGAGCCCAGCCGGATCGCGATCTGACGGGGGTGGGCCGCGAGGCATCCGTTGAGGTCGACTCAATCTCTACTCGACACGAACGGGCAGGGTAGAGTGCCCGGTCGGCGCTCACCCCTCGCGCCGGAACGGCGTCAGTTCGTCCAAGTACTCCGCCTCCGCCGCCACCGCGTCGCGCTCCATCGCGAGGAAGTCGGCGACCGCGCGGCGGAACGAGGCGTTGGGGATGTAGTGCGCCGAATAGGTCGGCACCGGGGCATAGCCGCGCGCCAGCTTGTGTTCACCCTGCGCACCGGCTTCCACCGTCTTCAGCCCGCGTGCGATGGCGGCGTCGATCGCCTGGTAATAGCAAAGCTCGAAATGGAGGAACGGCACCTCCTCCACCGCGCCCCAATAGCGGCCGTAAAGCGTATCGCCGCCGATCAGGTTCAGCGCGCCCGCGATCGGGTGGCCGTCACGCTCGGCCAGAATCAACAGCACCCGGTCGCCCATCGTCTCGTTCAACCGCGCGAAAAAGGCGCGGGTGAGATAGGGGCGGCCCCATTTGCGGCTGCCCGTATCCTGATAGAAGGTCCAGAACGCGTCCCAGTGTCGGGGGGTGATCTCCGCGCCGGTCAGGTGGCGGATCGTCAGCCCCTCGACCGCGGCGGCGCGCTCCTTGCGGATCGCCTTGCGCTTGCGGCTGGCGAGGGCGCCGAGAAAATCGTCGAACGACGCGTACCCGTCATTGGTCCAGTGGAATTGCGTGCCGTGGCGGATCAGCCAGCCGGCCGCCTCAAACAAGGGCACCTGATCGGGCGCGACAAAGGTGACATGGCCGGAGGACAGCCCGTTGCCGTCCACCACGCTTTCCAGCGCGCCGATCAGGGCCGACCCGAGCGCAGGATCGCGCAACAGCAGACGAGGGCCGGGCACGGGCGAGAAGGGGGCGGCCACCTGAAGCTTGGGATAATAGTCCCCGCCGGCGCGCTCCCAGGCATCCGCCCAGGCATGATCGAAGACATATTCGCCCTGGCTGTGCGCCTTGGCATAGGCGGGGGCGACCGCCGCCGGGCGGCCGTCGGCGCCGTCGATGACGATGGGCAGGGGTTGCCAGCCGGTGCGGCCACCGACGCTGCCCGATGTTTCCAGTGCGGCAAGAAAGGCGTGGCCGACGAACGGATTGCCGTTGCCTGCGCAAGCATCCCAATCGGCGGCGGGGATGCTCGCCACGCCATCTGCGAGGCGCGCAGTGATCGCCGTCAAGCCGGCCGTCCTTCGCACTCGGTCATGACACCGATATGCGAAGGGCGATCCGGCTGCGCAAGATCAGCCGATCTGGACGATCGCGTCGACCTCGACCGCGGCGCCGAGCGGCAGCACCGGCACCCCGACCGCGGAGCGGGCATGCTTGCCCGCCTCGCCGAACACGTCGGCCATCAGCTCGGACGCGCCATTGGCGACCTTGGGCTGGTCGGTGAAGGTCGCCGCGGAGTTCACGAACACGCCCAGCTTCACGATGCGGGTGACGCGCGACAGGTCGCCGACATGCTTCTTGATCTGCGCGAGCAGCATCAGCCCGCACAGGCGCGCGGCCTCCGTGCCGCCCTCCAGCGCGACGTCCTCGCCCAGCCGGCCGGTGACGAGCTGACCGTCCTTGAACGGCAACTGGCCGGAAATGTGGAGCAGCCCGCCCGCCTCGACGACGGGAACATAGGCGGCGACGGGGGCGGCAGCCTCGGGAAGGGTGATGCCCAGTTCTTCCAGGCGGCGGTCGATATGCGTGGTCATGGGTGCGGGTTGTGGCGTGGGGGCGGCGTCCGGGTCAAGGTTCCGGTTCGTGCGGCGCGGGGGTGAGGAGGGGGATTCACGCGAAGACGCGAAGACGCGAAGGGTAGAAGAAGGGGGTTCGCGCGGAGACGCGGAGACGCGGAGAGTTGTGCTTAGGGCCGCGTCTCGCGCCAGCGAGAGCCTTTATCATCCTGCTTCCCAAGCAAGAGCCGCCCCCGGCGGCTCGGGAGAATGCCGTAGGCGGAACTCTCCGCGTCTCCGCGTGAACAAATCATCTTCGCGTCTTCGCGTCTTCGCGTGAACTCAATCCGCCGCCCGACCCGCCGCGAATCGCTCGCCGATCCACACCACCGCCTCCCGCCAGTCATCGATCCGCGCGTGCGCGTCGGGCGCCGGCGGGACGTGCGACGCCATTTCGGGCTCGGAGATCATGTGCAGCCGGTGCACGCCCGGCGCGTGTTTCGCGACGGAGGCGTGATGCACCGCGAGATCGTCGACGAAGACGGTGACCGGGTTGCCATGTTCGGCCACCAGCCGCGCGACGGGTTCGCCCTTGCCACCGGTGTTGCATTGGACACGGTGGTCGATGCCGAAGGCGGACAGCTGGGCCAGGCGCGGCGCCTGGCATTCGTCCTGCAGGTTGGTCAGGATGACGATGTCGGCCTGCTCCGCCAGCGTCGCCAGCGCCTCGGCAGCGTGGGGCACCAGTGTCTGGCGGTGCATTTCGCCGGGGAAGAAGCCGCCGAGCAACTGCCACATCTCGGCCTGGGACGGCGGGGCGCTGCCGTCGCGGCGGGTCATCGCGGTGGCGAAGTCATGATGGCCGACGGCGAAGTCGATCGCGTGATGCTCGCCCAGCCAGTCGCGGAAATGGCGCACCATGTGGAGCAATACTTCATCGCAGTCGCAGATCAGTAGCGGTTTCATCGGAACTCCAGCAGGGTCAGCGCGCGGGCCAATGCTTCCGGGCGTATGTCCAGCGCATCGGCACAGGCGATCAGGTCGGGTTCGTGCGCGGCAAGGAAGCCGAGCACGGCCGCCAGCACCGCCCGGTCGCCCGCGCGGGCGCGGGCGCGCAGGTCGGCGGGTGTCAGCCCGGTCGTGGCGAGCAGGCGTTCGGCCCGCTCCTGCTGCCCGAGCGTCCAGACGAGGGCATGGAGCGCCAGCGCCTCTGCGTCATCGATTGTGTCGGGTTCGGCCATTGCCTATCACCCCATTTTGGAAAGGACTCGAGGACCCGCGTGGCAAGAAAGGTGCTCGTTGTCGAGGACAACGAACTCAATCTGAAGCTGTTCTGCGACCTGCTGCGCGCGCACGACTTCGTGGCGGAGCCGGTACGCGACGGGCGCGAGGCGGTGGCGCGCGCGCGCGCGGTGCGGCCCGACCTGATCATCATGGACATCCAGATGCCGCACGTCACCGGCTACGACCTGATCCTGGAATTGAAGGCGGACGAGGATCTGCGCCGGATCCCGGTGATGGCCGTCACCGCCTATGCCGGCCGCGAGGACGAGGAACGCATCCGCGCGGCGGGCGCGGATGCCTATGTGTCCAAGCCGATCAGCCTGGCGCGATTCATCGATGCGGTGACGGCGCTGCTGTAGGACCGGCGCCGCAGGCTGTCTTGCCCACGACGGTTGAGGCATGGTCTTGAAGAAAACGAGCCCCGGACGGTGCGGCAGGCAAAACCTCTTTGCGTCTTCGCGTCTTCGCGTGAGTTCAATCTTCGAACCGACATCCACCTGGTGAATGCCGGTCGTGATGTCACGCGAAGCCGCGAAGACGCGAAGAGGGCGCGCGGGCGGGGAAGCCTTGGATCACAGCAACAGCGGCCCTTGCATAATTTCGCTGACGCGAAAGGCTCTGCGCCTGCGTGCCCTCAATCCTCGCCGCGGCGGCCCTTGAAGCCTTGCGCGACGACGAACCATTCCACCGACCCTTTGCGGCTGGAGGGCGGCTTGGCGTGCTTCACCGTGGCGAAATGGCGCTTCATCTCGGCGACGAACTGCGAATCGGCGCCGCCCGCAAACACCTTGGCGACAAAGGCGCCGCCCGGTGCCAGCACGTCCTGCACGAAGGCGAAGGCGGTTTCCACCAGGCCCATGGTGCGCAGCGCATCGGTCTGCGGATGGCCGACGGTGTTCGCCGCCATGTCCGACAGGATCAGGTCGGGCGCGCCGCCCAGCGCCTCCATCAGCCGGTCGGGTGCGGCATCGTCCATGAAATCCATCTGGAAGATCTCGACGCCGTCGATCGGGTCGACGGGCAGCAGGTCGATGCCCACCACCTTGGCGCCCGGCACCTTGCGGCGGACCACCTGCGTCCAGCCGCCGGGGGCAATGCCCAGGTCGATGACGCGCTTCGATCCTTTCAGCAGCCCGAATCGCTCGTCCAGCTCGATCAGCTTGTAGGCGGCGCGGCTGCGATACCCCTCCGCCTTGGCACGGCGGACATAGGGGTCGTTCAGCTGCCGCTCCAGCCAGCGGGTCGATTGCGCGGTGCGGCCGCGCGCGGTGCGCACCCGCTGGCGCAGGCCGTTGTCGCCGCGACTCATGCGCGCGCGCTCTGGGGCGGGGGGCTTCCCATCAGGCGGCGCAATATGCCCTCGCGAATGCCGCGATCGGCGATCCCCAGCCGTTCGGCCGGCCACAGGTCCATGATCGTCTCCAGAATGGCGCAGCCGGCCACCACCAGGTCCGCGCGTTCGGTACCGATGCACGGCACCTTGGCGCGCTGGCCAAGCGATTGGCGCGAAAGCTGCGCGCTGATGGTGCGCATCGCGGCGGCGGGCACGATCAGCCCGTCCACCGCGGCGCGGTCATATTGGCTGAGGCCCAGATGGACGCTGCCCAGCGTCGTCACCGTGCCGCTGGTACCCAGCAGGCGGGGATTGCGCAGGTTGCGCGGCAGGCGGCTGGCGAACCCTGCGAAACTGTCCGCCACCAGCCCGCGCATCCGTGCATAGGCGGCGAGCCGCCCCTCCTCGCCCTCGCCACCGCCGGCACTCTCGGTCAGCGAGACGACACCCCAGGGCGCCGAATGCCAGTCGAGCACCTTGGGAACGGGGCTGCGCGTATCGACCAGCACGAGTTCGGTCGAGCCGCCGCCGATGTCGAAGACCAGCGCGGGATCCTCGCCCGGTTCGATCAGCGCATGGCAGCCGAGCACGGCCAGCCGCGCCTCCTCCTCGGCGGAAATGATGTCGAGATGGATGCCGGTTTCCTCCAGCGCGCGGGCGATGAAGGCAGGGCCGTTCGACGCGCGCCGGCACGCCTCGGTCGCGACCGAGCGCGCCAGCGTGACGTTGCGGCGCTTCAGCTTGTCGGCGCAGACGCGCAGGGCCGCGATCGTCCGTTCGATCGCCGCGTCCGACAACTGCCCGCTCGTCGCCAGTCCCTCACCCAGCCGCACGATTCGCGAAAAGGCATCGACCACGGCAAAGCCGCCGCCCTGTGGCCGCGCGATCAGCAGCCGGCAATTATTGGTCCCCAGGTCCAGCGCGGCAAAGGCCTGCGCATCCGACCACCGCCCTCGGGCGGGGCGGGTCGGGGCCGAACGGGCAGGCGGCTTGGCCTGCCGGTACGGCCTTCGGGCGGAAACATCCCCCATCGCCGTATCTCACTTTTTCTGTTCTGCCGTCGCGGGCATGATCGCCCGTCCGGTGCTTGGCATGGAACGTAGCGTGTCCCCCCCGCTCCGACAAGACGATGCCATGCATGAAGCTGTTGACAGTCCACCCCCGCCAGCCTAGAGGCACGCGCCTGTCGTTGCCCCGTCGTCTAAAGGTAAGACTACGGACTCTGACTCCGTCAATTGAGGTTCGAATCCTCACGGGGCATCCAGACACATTCATCCACCTGCCGCATTGCCGACACGGATCGCAGGATTCGCGCAGGCGGCGTGGTGCCTTTTCGCATGTCGCGCGTTTCGGGGTGATGAGGCGAGCTTCCGCACGTCCTCAACGCCCCGCTCAGGCTTGTGTCACTACGGATTGAGCGGGGCGTCCCTTTCCGGTCGCCCCCCCGTTTCCGGGTCAGAAGCGCGACCAGTCATCCTCTTCCACCGCCAAGGCCGCCGCGCCGGTCCGGATACGCCGCGCCGGGGCCGATGCGACGCGGCTCTGCAGGGCATGGACCGGGCTGGCCGGCGCTTGTGCCGGCGGCGTCTCGCCGATCCGGAAGCGGGCGATATGCTGCATCAGCAATTCGGTCTCGCCGGCCAGGCTGCGGGCGGCGGCAGTGGCTTCCTCCACCATCGCGGCGTTCTGCTGGGTCACGCCGTCCATGTCGCTCACCGCGGTGCTGATCTGGCGCAGGCCCGATGCCTGCTGCCCGGTGGCGACGCGGATCGAGGATACGAGCGTGCCGACCTCCGCGATCCGCGTGGCGATGCGGCCGAGCGCGGCGCCGGTTTCGCCAACAAGGCCAACGCCGGCCTCGACCTGTTCGGAACTGGCCTGGATGCGTGCCTTCACGTCCTTGGCCGCTTCCGCTGAGCGCTGGGCGAGCGCGCGGACCTCGGAGGCGACGACGGCGAACCCCTTGCCCGCATCGCCGGCCCGCGCCGCCTCCACCCCGGCGTTGAGCGCCAGCAGATTGGTCTGGAAGGCGATGCCGTCGATCACGCTGATGATCTCGACGATCTCGCTGGACGACCGCTCGATGCCGCCCATCGCCTCCACTGTGCGGCGCACGATCTCGCCGGACTGCTCGGCTTCGGCACTGGCCTGCTCGACGCTTTCATGGGCGTGCGCGGCATCGTCCGCGGTGCGGCCGACGGTGGCGGTGATCTCCACCATCGCCGCGGCCGTTTCCTCCAGGCTGGCGGCCTGTTGTTCGGTACGCTGCGACAGGTCGCCCGAGGCATGGCGTATCTCGCTGGAGCCATGGGCGATGCTGCCCGCCGCGCTGCCGACCTGGGTCATGGTCGCCTGAAGCGCGGCGAGCGCGGTGTTGAAATCATCCTTCAGCTTGGCAAACGGGCCGGCGAGGTCGGCGTTTACCCGCGACACCAGATCGCCCCGCGCCAGGCTGGCCAGCCGCTCGCCGATGCTGGCGACGATCAGGGCTTCCTGATCCTGCTTCGCCCGCTCGGCACCCGCCAGCTGATCGCGGAAGGTCGCCATGGCGCGGGCCATCTGCCCCACCTCGTCCGCCCGCTCGACCTGCGGCACCGTCAGGTCGGTGCGCCCTGCGGCAAGCGTTTCCATCGTTTGGCGCAACTGGTGCAGGGGTGCCACGACGCTGCGCCGCGTGATGACGAGGCCGGCGGCAAGACCTGCGATCGCGAGCAGCGCGGTGGCGACGAGCAGGACGAGGCGCGACCAGCTGGCCTCCGCATCCGCCGCGGCGCGCAGCGTGGTCACCTGTTCGCCGAGTGCGTCGATCTGCGCCTCGGCAATGGTCGATGCGGCGCGTTCGACCGGGCGGACCTCCAGACGAAACGCCTGGAACGCGCCTGCCCGATCACCGGCATCGGCGCGGGCTGCGACGCGCGCCAAATCGGCGACGAGTGCGCGTTGCCGGGTGAAATAGGCGGCGGGGATCGTGGCGGCGCGCAGTTCCGCCTCCCGCGCGTCCAGCTGCGTGACCAGCGTGTCGCGGCGCTTCTCGAAACGGCCGCGGATCGCGGCCAGCTCGCTGGCATCGGGTTCGGTGACCAGGTTCAGGGCATCGCGTTGCAGCGCACGGCTGAGCGAACGCTGCTCCGCCAGCGCGAGCATCCGGTCCTGCGCAGCCCGGGCGGCATCGTTGGCGCGCGACACCTGCCGCTGGCCGTGCAGCATGACGCCGGCCAGCAGCATCAGCAGCGCCAGCGACACCACCAGCGGCGCCATCAACCTGGCGGTGACACTGCGCTGTAACATTTCCACTCGACTTTCCCGTAGCTTGATCTGGGGCAAGCTATGGAAGGTGCGGCGTTAGCGAACCGCTAACGAAGGGGAAGCGGCGGCCGGCTGCAACGTCTCGTCGGCGAGCGGCGTGGCCGGCACCCGGAACACGCCGCGGGCCGCCAGCCGGTCGCCCGGTCGTCGCCGCGCGGTCCACATCGCCAGCCAGGGGGCGAGCAACAGGCCGATGGTGACCGGCGACAACCACCAGCCCAGCGTGGGGCGCAGCAACGACACCGCGACCAGCACCAGCCCGATCCCGAGATGCCAGCGATAGCGGGGAAGCGCGTCCGCCAGCGCCAGGCCGTCGCGCACCCGGCTTTGCGGGGCCCAGCCCGACTTCCTGCCGCGCAGGATGGCGATCAGGTCGATGGTCTGAGTCAGGGCGATGACGGGCGCGGTGAGGATCGACAAGGGCACGTCCAGCGCGACCGATTTCAGGATGCCACCCGCGCCACCGTAGCTGGCCCGGCGTTCCCGGTTCGCCATCGCCCAGATCACGCTCATCAGCTTGGGGCCGAACAGCAGCGCCAGCGTCGTCACCAGCACCTGTGCGGAGGTGGCCGCCCGCACCGACCCGCCGCCTTCCGACAGGTCGAGCGCGATCGAGGTGGCGATCAGGATCAGCCAGGCCGGCGAGGTGAGATAGGCCGAGGCACCGATCAGCAGTTGCAGCCGGCTGATCCAGTGGAAGCCCGAGCTGCCGAGAACGCCCAGATGCTGGATATTGCCCTGCGCCCAGCGACGGTCGCGCACGGCCTGATCGATCAGCGTGGGGGGATATTCCTCGAACGTGTCCTCCACCATGATCATGTGGACGCGCCAGCCACGGCGGCGCAGCAGGGCGGCCTCCACCATGTCGTGGCTCATGATCGTGCCACCGAACGGGGGGTTGCCGGGGAGTTCGGGGAGGCCGCAGGACGAGGCGAAGGCCGAGGTGCGGATCAGGGCGTTGTGCCCCCAGAAGGTCGCCTCCGAGCCGGACCACCAGACGAGGCCGGCGGTGGAGATGGGGCCGTACAGGCGGCTGGCGAACTGCATCCAGCGCTGGAACAGCGTGGTCGCGCCGATCACCATCGGCACGGTCTGGATCAGGCCGATGGAGGGGCGCTGTTCCATGATCTGCGCCATCGCCACCATGGTATCGCCGCCCATCAGGCTGTCCGCGTCGAGCATCATCATATGGTCGAAGGCACCGCCATGCGCGCGGATCCATTCCGCCACGTTGCCGGGCTTGCGACCGGTATTTTCGGTACGGCGGCGATAGTAAAGCGGCACGCGCAGGCGCGGGGCGAGGGCGGCCCAGGCGGCACGCTCCTCCGCTTCCGCCGCTTCGCCCGAATCGCTGAGCACGAAGATGGCGAAATGATCGCCCTGGCCAGTCCGCTCCAGCATCGCGCCCATGCGCGCGATCCGGTCGAACACCGCATCCACATCCTCGTTATGCACCGGGATCAGCACCGCGGTGCAGCCGGTAAGGGGGGCATCGGTGCGGGGGGCGCGGGTGGTGCCGGGATGTGCGCCCGACATGAGCAGCCAGAAGCCGACCGCGGCGGTGACGAAGCCGAAGGCGATCCAGGCGAACAGCGGGAAGAACAACAAGAGGAGAAGCGCGTCGCCGATGCTGAATCCGTCGGAGAGCAGCGATTCCTCGACCGATCCCGCCGCGGCGGTGGCCAGCAGGCCGGTGACCAGCACCAGCAGTACGCGGCGCACCAGAATGTCCTCGGGTGCGATCGCCAGTCCCGGCCGGGGCAGCGGCGCGGTGATCGGTGGCGGCGCACCGTCGAACCGCTGGACGGGCATGTCCAGCGGCGCCGGTGGCGGCATGATCGGCGGAAGCGCGGCGGCGCTGCTCACGGCAGGAAGACGGGGAACAGCACCGTCTCGCTCAGCGCGGTGTTGCCGCGCTTCAGGAACAGGCGGACATCGGCGGGACCGCTCCCCTCCGGTGCGATATCGGCAGTGACCCGCCAGCGATTGGTCTGGCCGACGACCGGATAGGCGGCGCTGGTCAGCAGCCGGCCGCGCGCCACGCCGATTTCCGCCGAAACGCCGCTTTGCCGATCGAGCCCGGCAAGACCCGCGCCGACAAAGTCGACGACCAGCTTGCGTGCGCCCGGCGTCGGCTCGGCGCCGGGGCGACCGGCGTCACCGGTCCAGCTATCCACCGCATGCGCCGTGGTGGGCAGCGACGGGTCCTGCGACCCCCAGCGCAGCCGGTAGTCGAAGGCGAGACGCTGCCCGGCCCTGGGCGCGGCGGCCGGCGTCCAGAAGGCGACGATATTGTCCACCGTCTCGCTGCCCGTCGGGAATGCATAGAGCATCACCTGCCCCTTGCCCCATCCCTGGCCGGGTTCCACCCACAGGTTCGGCCGGCGATCGTAAAAGGCGCCGTCATCCTGGTAATGATCGAAGTCGCGGTCGCGCTGGATGAGGCCGAAGCCCTTGGGGTTCTGGTCGGCGAAGCTGTCCAGCGTTTCGCGCGGCGGGTTGGTCAGCGGGCGCCAGATGCGCTCGCCCGCGCCCGTCCAGATGGCGAGGCCGTCGGAGTCGTGGATTTCGGGGCGCCAGTCCCTGGCGGCGGCGCGGTTGCCCTCGCCATACCAGAACATGCTGGTGGCCGGCGCGATTCCCAGCCGGCGGACGTCGCGGCGGAAGAACAGCACCGCGGACACCTGCTGCACCGTGCCGCCCGACACGCCCGGCGTGAAGGCGGTGGCGAAGCGGTATGCGCCGGTGACGCTGGGGCCGTCGAGCAGCGCGTGGATCAGATAGGATTGCTCGCCGGTCCGCTCGATCCAGAATTCGGTAAAGGCGGGAAACTCCTCGGCGCCGGCGATGCCGGTATCGATCGCCAGCCCGCGGGCGGACAGGCCATATTGATCCTGCGCGCCCGACGCGCGGAAATAGGATGCGCCCTGAAAGGCGATCCAGTCGCTCTTGCCGTCCTTTGTCACCGCGCGGAAACCGGCGATGCCGAGCGCGGGGGCATGACCCGCCTCCGCCTCGAACAGGTCGGGGGAGAAGGTGAGGGGGCGGGCCTGTCCGCCTTCGACGATGTTGATGCCGACCGGCGTGGGGGCGTAGCGACCGAGCGGGAACAGGCGGATGCCGCCCGCCAGTTGCCGATCCGCACGGTAGCGAATCGCGCCGACGCGGTCGTAATCCACCGCCTCGGCCGCTGCGACCTCGGGCACGGCGCGGTAGGGCTGGCGCGACAAAGCCTGGGCGCGTTGTTGCAGCGCAGCCCAGTCGAAGGGCCTGGGCGCGCCCAGCGCGGCGGCACCCTGCGACAGCGCTGCGCGAGGCAGCAGCCCCAGTGCGATGGCACCCGCCAGCATCGCACGCCTTGTCGGATCGATCATGTCACCTCCCGGCCATTCGAGCCGCCGTCATGCGCGGCGACCCGGGTCAAGGCACGTCTTTCGCGCCGAGTTCATGCTGCAACGCGGCGATCGGAGAAGGGTTTCGTTTCGCCGACGTGATGGGACGGCCGAACACTCCTCATCCCTAATACCGTATAATATATTTGACAGGTCGTTTTTATCGGAGGATGTTCGTAATATAAAAACAAGGGGGTTATCGATGCGTAAGAAGATGTCTTGGGCTGGCGGGTCGGCAATCGCATTTATCGCCATGGGAATGCTACCTGGTGGCGCCAGCGCACAGGAAGCAGCCTCGCTCCCATCGCAAGATGCGCAGGTCGAGGCATGTAAGACCGACCCCAACAATCCGGCCTGCCCCCGCCTGGAAGAGGCGCAATCCACGCCGGAAGCGGCAACGGTGTCCGACGAGCAGCAGAGCGGCGACGCGATCGTGGTGACGGGCACGCGCATCCGGCGACCGAACCTGACCAGCAACAGCCCGCTGACCTCCGTCGATGCCGCCGAAATCCGCTACCAGGGTGCGGTCGGGGTCGAGAACGTGCTGAACCGCCTGCCGCAGGTGACGCCGGATTCGAACGAGAACGGATCCAACGGGTCGGACGGCACCGCGCGCGTCAACCTGCGCAATTTGGGCTCCACCCGCAACCTCGTGCTGGTCAACGGCCAGCGTCTGTTGCCGGTGCAGGCCAACGACCTGAACTTCCTGCCGTCCTTCCTGGTACAGCGTGTCGACGTCGTTACCGGTGGCGCATCGGCGGTGTATGGCTCGGACGCGATTTCGGGCGTCGTGAACTTCATCCTGCGCGACAATCTGAACGGCATCCGCGCCGACGTGCAGTACGGATTGGCCGTTCACGAGAACAACAACGAGTTCATCCGCGGCATCCAGCGGCAGGCGGGCTTCCGCCTGTCCAATCGCAATGTCGCCGATGGACAGAAGCTGGATGCCAACATCGCGTTCGGCGCGGAGATGGGCGACGGGCGCGGCAACGTCACCGCCTATTTCGGCTACCGCGATTACAAGCCGATCACGCAAGGCACGCGCGACGTATCCTCCTGCGCGCTCAACGCCGCAGGCGACCGGGGCAGCACGGTATCGTGCGGCGGATCGAGCAACAACGAATTCGGCCTGTTCAATCCGCAGACCGGCCCCGGCCGCGGTCTGTTGCTCAACAACACCAAGGACGGCAACAAGACCTGGGTGCCCTATGGCCCGACCTTCCTCTACAATTATGCGCCGCTGAACTATTTCCAGCGGTCCGACGTACGCTACACCGCCGGCGCGTTCGCCAAATATGAGGTGACCGATTACGCCGAAGTCTATGGCAGCGCGATGTTCATGGACGACCACACCTTTTCGCAGGTGGCGCCGTCGGCGTTGTTCCAGGGCTTCACCTACCGCGTGAACTGCGACAATCCGCTGCTCAGCGCGCAGCAATATGGCCTGCTGTGTGGCGCGGCGCCCGGCTCCACCGCAACGCAGGACCTGTTCGTCGGCTATCGCCCCGTCGCGGGCAACGCCCGGCCGCGGCGCGACGATCTGCGCCATACCGATTACCGCTTCACCGGCGGGGTGCGCGGCGAGATTGCCGAAGGGCTGCGCTACGACGTGAACGCGCTGCATTCGGTGGTGCTGTTCAACGAAACCTACCAGAACGACATCGACCCGGCGCGCGCCAATCGCGGGCTTCAGGTGGTGAACGTGAACGGCGTGCCGACCTGCAAGTCGGTGATCGACGGCACCGACCCGAACTGCGTGCCGCTGGACGTGTTCCGCTACAACGGGATCAGCGACGCGGCGTTCAGCTATATCTATGCGCCGACCTCGACCGAAGGGGTCGACAAGGAAACGGTGCTGAACGCCAATATCAGCGCCGATCTCGGCACCTACGGCATCCGGTCGCCCTGGTCGTCGCAGGGTGTCGGCTTCGTGCTGGGCATCGAGCATCGTCGCGAGAGCCTGCGCTTCACCGCCGATGCGCTGGCGCAGCAAAAGGGGACGCTCAACTCGCAAGGCGCGTTCAACGTGACCGAACTGTTCACCGAAATCGAGGTGCCGATCCTGTCCGACGTGCCGTTCGCCAAGGAACTGGTGATCAACGGCGGTTATCGCCTGTCCAACTACAGCAACCTGTCCAAGGCGGTATCGACCTACAAGGGCGAGGTGTCCTGGGCGCCGATCAGCGATATCCGCCTGCGCGGCAGCTACAACCGCGCGATCCGCGCGCCCAACATCTCCGAACTGTTCGGGCCGCAGATCCGCGGCAACGTGATCGCGCAGGACGGCTGCGCCGGCGCCACCCCCACCGCCTCGCGCGACGTGTGTCGCCTGACCGGCCTGCCCGATGCGCTCTATGGTCAGGTGTCGGAATGCCCGACCGACTTCTGCACGGGCCTGTCCGGTGGCAATCTGGCGCTGAAGCCCGAAACGGCGGACACCTATACCGCGGGCGTGGTGCTCAATCCCGGTTTCCTGAAGCGGCTGACGCTGACCGTCGATTATTTCAACATCAAGGTGCGCGATTATATCGGCATCGTCGCGCCCGCGCTGACCACCGAGCAGTGTTTCGAGAACGCCAACCCGTTCTTCTGCGCGCTCATCACCCGCGATCCGCGCAACGGCGTGATCTTCGGCGATGTCGGCGCGATCGCCAGCAACACGCAGAATACCGGATCGCTGGCGACCTCGGGCATCGATATCGGCTTCAGCTTCGCACAGCCGCTGGGCTCACTGGGCGCGCTCAATCTGGATGCGCAGGGCACATGGCTGAACGAACTGCGCACCGAGCCGCTGCCCGGACTGGAATCCTATGACTGCAAGGGCAAGAACGGCCAGACCTGCGGACAGCCGACACCGGAATGGAAGCATCAGGCCCGCCTGACCTGGTCGGATGCGGAGCAGGTCGGCTCGATCTCGCTCAACTGGCGCTATATCGGCGGGACCACGCTCGATTCGACCGAGCCGGTGTTCAATTCGCGGATCAAGGCCTATTCCTATTTCGACCTAGCCGCGACCGCCAAGGTGCAGGACGGCATCGTCTTCCGCGCGGGCGTCAACAACCTGTTCGACAAGGACCCGCCGATCCTGGCGCTGAGCGCGCTGGGCGGGTTCAACAACGGCAACACCTATCCGGGCGTCTATGACGCGGTGGGTCGCACGGTGTTCGTCGGGCTGACGGCGGAGTTCTGATGGTGGCGCCCCGCCCCTGCGGGCGGGGCGTTCACGCCGCTTCGGCGAGCAGCTTGCGCGCCTCTGCCCCGGCCCAGTCGAAGCCGCCGGTGACGCGCCAGATCTCGCGGCCATCCGCGCCGTACAGGATCGTCGTCGGCAGGTTCGCGCCATATCCGGTGCTGAGCGCCAGCTTGGGATCGGTATAGATCTTCAGGTTGGCGAAATTCTTGCCCGCCAGAAACGGCTTCACCTTGGCGGCGCCGTCCAGGTCCTGCGACACCGCGATCACCGGCGTGGCCGCGCCGAGTCGCCCGGCGGCGGCATCCAGCGTCGGCATCTCGGCGACGCAGGGCGCGCACCAGGTCGCCCACAGGTTGACCAGCACCGGCTTGCCCCTGAAATCGGCCAGGCTGGCGGGCTTGCCGTCCAGCGTCTGGAAGGCGGCGGGAAGGGCGGCCTCGCCCTTGTGGCTCCGGTCGACGGTGCCGGTGGGGCGGTTCTCCGGCGCGGGCGCGGCGGTGGTCACCTCGTCGGCGGTGGGGGTGGTGGCGGCTTGCTCCGCGCTTCCGCTTTGCCTATCGCACGCCGCGATACTGAAGCCGAGGAGACAGGCGATCACGGCACGCGATACCATGGGCGGTTCCAATGCGATGTGGGGCGGGCGCTTCGCCGAAGGGCCCGCCGCGGTGATGCGCGAGATAAACGCCTCCATCCCCTTCGACAAGCGATTGTGGCGGCAGGACGTGGACGGTTCGCTGGCGCACGTGGCGATGCTGGGCAAACAGGGGATCGTCACGCCCGAGGATGCCGCCGCGATCACCGAGGGGCTGCACCGCGTCGCCGCCGATTATGAAGCGAACGGCGTCGCCGAGGACCTGACCCTCGAAGACATCCATATGCAGACCGAGGCGAAGCTGGCCGAACTGATCGGCCCGGTCGCCGGGCGGCTGCACACCGCACGGTCGCGCAACGACCAGGTCGCGACCGACTTCCGCCTGTGGGTGCGCGATGCGATCGACCAGACGCTGGCGGCGCTGGGCGGGCTGCGCGCCGCGCTGCTGGTGCGGGCCGAGGAGCATGCGGCCAGCGTGATGCCCGGTTTCACCCATCTGCAAAGCGCGCAGCCGGTGACGCTGGGCCATCACCTGATGGCCTATCATGAGATGATCGTGCGCGATGCCAGCCGCTTCGCCGATGCGCGGGCGCGGATGAACAGGTGCCCGCTGGGCGCCGCCGCACTTGCCGGCACCGGCTTCCCCATCGACCGGCACGCGACCGCGGCCGCGCTCGGCTTCGACGGGCCGACCGCCAATTCGCTCGATTCGGTCAGCGACCGGGACTTCGCGATCGATTACCTCCAGGCGGCGACCAACTGCTCGCTCCACCTGTCGCGGCTGGCCGAGGAGTTCGTGTTGTGGGCGTCGCAGCCCTTCGGCTTCGTCGCGCTTTCCGATCAATGGTCGACGGGCAGCTCGATCATGCCGCAGAAGCGCAATCCGGATGCGGCCGAGCTGGTGCGTGGCCATGCGGGCCGCATCATGGGGTGCATGACCGCGCTGATGGTGACGATGAAGGGCCTGCCGCTCGCCTATTCTAAGGACATGCAGGACGACAAGCCGCCGGTGTTCGAGGCGCACGACCTGCTGGCGCTGTCGATCGCGGCGATGACCGGCATGGTGGAAAGCGCGACCTTCCGCACCGATCGCATGCGCGGCGTGGCGGAGGCGGGTTTCTCCACCGCGACCGACCTGGCCGACTGGCTGGTCCGGGTCGCCGGCCTGCCGTTCCGCGAGGCGCATCACGTCACCGGTCGCGCGGTGAAGCTGGCCGAGGACAAGGGGCTGAAGCTGGACGCGCTGGCGCTGGCGGATCTGCAGGCGATCGATGCGCGGATCGATGCGGGCGTGTATGAGGTGCTGTCGGTCGATGCCTCGGTCGCCAGCCGAACCAGCTTCGGCGGCACCGCACCGGCCAATGTGCGCGCGGCGATCGCCGCGGCACGGGTAGAACCGCGATGAAGCGCCTGCTCGTCCTCGCCACTGCGCTGGCGCTCGCCGGATGCGGCGCGGCCAACCGGTTGCAGCCCGCCCCCGGCGAGTCGCTGCCCGTCGCACCGCGCGGTGCGACCGCCACGCCGACACCGCGCCAGTTGCTGACGCCCACCACGCAGCAGCGTCCGCAACGCTCGGACGCCCTTATCCACAGTTCGGAAGCGCGCCGCGCCGACGATTTTGATTTGCCCCCCCGCTGATGGACCATTTTCACTATCGCGACGGCGAGATGTTCGCCGAGGACGTCGCCATCGCGCAGATCGCCGCGGAGGTGGGGACGCCCGTTTACGTCTATTCCGCCTCCACCTTTCGCCGGCACGCGCGCGTGTTTCGCGAAGGGTTGAGCGCGCTGCCCCGCGTCCACCTCGCCTATGCGATCAAGGCCAATCCCAATGTCGCGGTGCTGCGCGTGCTGGCCGACGAGGGATACGGCGCGGACGTGGTATCAGTCGGCGAGATGCGCCGCGCCCTTGCCGCGGGCATGAAGCCGCAGGACATCGTGTTCTCCGGCGTCGGCAAGACCCGCGCCGAGCTTGCCGCCGCGCTGGAGGCCGGGATCGGCCAGTTCAACCTGGAGCTGGAGGAGGAGGGCGTCGTCCTGGCGGCACTGGCGCACGAACGCGGCCTGACCGCGCCGGCGGTGATCCGCGTCAACCCGGACGTCGATGCCGGCACCCATGCCAAGATCTCCACCGGCCGCAAGGAGAACAAGTTCGGCGTGCCGATCGACCAGGCGCCGGGCATGTTCGACCGGCTGGCGGGGCTGCCCGGTCTCGACCTGCGCGGCGTCGCCTGCCACATCGGCAGCCAGCTGGGTGATCTGGCGCCGCTGGAGGCCGCCTATGCCCGCATCGGCGAGCTGGTCGCGGAGCTGCGCGCCGCAGGGCACGGCATCAGCCGCGTCGACCTGGGCGGTGGCCTGGGCGTTCCCTACAAGCCCGGCGACGTGATGCCGGAGCCCGCCGCGTACGGCGCGATGGTCGCGCGCGTCACGCAAGGCTGGGATGTCGAGCTGATGTTCGAGCCGGGCCGCGTGATCGCGGGCAATGCCGGCGTGCTGGTCACCGAGGTGGTGTGGGTGAAGCCCGGCGTGGCGAACCCTTATGTCATCGTCGATGCGGCGATGAACGACCTTGCCCGCCCGGCGCTCTACGATGCCTATCATGATTTCGTCGCGGTCAGGCCGAACGGCGAGAAGATGACCGCGAACATCGCCGGGCCGGTGTGCGAGACGGGCGACACCTTCGCGATGAACCGCGAGATCGACAAGGTCGTGTCGGGCGATCTCGCCATCTTCCGCACCGCCGGTGCCTATGGCGCGACGATGGCGTCCACCTATAACAGCCGTCCGCTGGTGCCCGAGGTGCTGGTCGAGGGCGAACGCTATGCCGTGGTCGCCGACCGGATCGCCGCCGAGACGATCCTGTCCGCCGAGCGCGTGCCGGACTGGCTGCAAAAATGAGCCTGCACAGCCTGCCGCTGTTCGTGCGGCTGGCAGGCCGCCCGGTGATCCTGCTGGGCGAGGGCGAGCCGGCGGAGGCCAAGCGCCGGCTGCTGGAACGCGCCGGTGCGGTGGTGGTCGGGGAAGACGCCGTCGCCGCGCTCGGGATCGTCGCGATCGAGGACGAGGCGACGGCGCTTGCCGCGATCGGCCGGCTGAAGGCGCGTGGCGTGCTGGTCAATGCGGTCGACCGGCCCGATCACTGCGATTTCACCCTGCCCGCGATCGTCGAGCGTGGCGCGGTGATCATCGCGATCGGCACCGGCGGAGTCTCCGCGGGCCTTGCTGCGGCATTGCGCCAGCGGCTGGAGATGCTGTTGCCCGCGACGCTCGGGGCGCTGGCCGAGGGGTTGCATGCGGGCCGCGCGGCGCTGCGCGCGCGCTTTCCCGATGGGGCCGCGCGGCGGCGGGCGATCGGCGCGGCGCTGGCGGCGGGCGGTGTGCTCGATCCGCTGGGCGAGGCGCCCGATGTCGCGCGCTGGCTGGCCGATCCGGCGGCCGGGGTCAGCCGGCATCACGTCTTTTGCCTCGCCTCGCGCGATCCCGACGCACTGACGCTGGCACAGGCGCGGGTGCTGGCCGCCGCCGACTGCGTGTATCACCGCGCGGACGTGCCGCCCGCGATCCTCGACCGCGCGCGTGCCGATGCGCAGCGTGTCGCCTGTGACACCGCGCCCGCCGATCCGGGGGCGGGTATCACCGTCGACCTGACGATGGCGCCGGGGGCGTGACGGGGTTCGCCTATCACGTCACCGGCGACCGTGCGGCGCCGGTGCCGGTCGACCGGGCGCTGGGCGGCGACGACGGGGGCCTCGTCTGGATCCATCTGGAAACCACCGACGGACAGGCGCAGCGGTGGCTGCGCGAGACCGCCGCGCTGTCCGATTATGTCGTCGATGCACTGACCGCGACCGAGACGCGCCCGCGTTGCGAGGCGGTGGGCCAGGGCGCCTTCGTCAACCTGCGTGGGCGCAGTCGCGAGGAACTCGACACCTCCGACCTGCTCGCCTCGGTGCGGATCTGGGCGGTGAAGGGGCAGGTCTTCTCCGTCACGCGCAAGCCGCTGATCGCGGTGGGGGCGGTGGAGGAAGCGGTAAAGGCCGGCACGATCCGCGACCCCGGCGACCTCATCACCAGCTTCGCCACCGCGATCACGCAGGATCTGGACCCCGATGTCGCCAATCTCGGCGACGAACTGGACGCGTGCGAGGAACAGCTGGACGCCACGCAGATCTTTGCCCTGCGCCGCACGGTCAGCCGGGTGCGCAGCACCGCGATCGGCTATAAGCGGTTCCTCAGCCCGCAGCGTGCGGCGCTGGAGAAGCTGGCGTCGCTACCCGGCGACTGGCTGGACGATGACGACCGCCTGCATCTCGCCGGCGCCGCCGACCGCGCCGCGCGCATGGCCGAGGAACTGGACGCGATCCGCGAGCGCGCCGCCCTGCTCCACGAATGGTTGAGCGACCTGCGCGCCGAACAGATCGACAGCCGCTCGCTGATCATCGCGATCGTCGCGATGGTCTTCCTGCCGCTGACCTTCATCACCGGCCTGTACGGCATGAACGTCGAAGGGCTTCCCTATGCAAAGGCGCCCTGGGCGTTCGACGCGATCCTGGGCGGGTGCGCGGTGATCGCGGCGGGGATCGTCATCTACTTCGTCCAGCGCCACTGGTTCGAGCGCTAGATCATCGTGCGTTAAACCTGTGTCATCATATCCGTTCGGCCTGAGCGAAGTCGAAGGCCAAGCGCTGGTGGCTGTGCTTCGACTTCGCTCAGCACGAACGGAGCGAGGTGGATCGGATTTCACGCAGCTTGCGCTAGGCGCGGCGCCGATCACCCGCGGATGGAGCGCCAGGCCTCGGCGATCTCCGCCATGCTGGTGGCGACGTCGCGGAACGGCTGCGGGTCCTGCCCCAGCGAGGCATCGACGATCTGCTTGCGCGCGCCGGCATAAAGCCGCGCCAGCGTGACCGACAGGTCGCCGCCCTGATCGAAGTCCAGGCCGTTTTCCAGCGCGAACAGGATCGCGGTGGCGCGCGTCACGCGCTCGCTCTTGCGCGCCAGCTGGCGGTTCTCGGTCGCCCAGGCGGCGGTGCGCAGCGCCGCGATCAGTTCCTCGTAGAGCAACTGCACCAGCGCCGGCCCGTCCGCCATGGTGGAGCGGCCGACAATGTCGATCTGGCGATAGGTGGCCGCCGGATCGGCGGCGAGGGCCGATGCGTACATCAGCTATCCTTGGTCCACATCTTGATCTGCTGGTCCATGAAGCTCTGGACCGACTTGTAGGCGCTGACCTTGCTGTTCATGCTGGCGAACTGCGCGGTCATGCGGGTGGTCGTGGTTTCACGCTGGTCGGTCAGCTTGTCCTGCGCCTGGGTGGTATCGCTTTGCGCTTCGTTCAGGCGCTTGGTGCTCGCATCCAGGCCATAGGTGGTGCTGCTGGCGGCGAGCTGGATCTTGCCGAGCTGCGCGGACAGACCCATCAGGTTGCTGCTGCTGGGGGCGAACATCGCCTCCACCGCATCCGGATATTTGGTCAGCACTTCGGACAGGCGCTTGGTATCGACCTGCAGCGCGCCGGTCTTCTCGTTGGTGGTGACGCCGATCTCCGCCAGCGTCGTCGGCGTGCCGTCGGTGAAGCTGCCCGGCACGACCTTGGTCAAGGTGATCGACTGGAGCGAGCGTTGCAGCGCCTTGGCCGCGGCGTCGCTGCGCAGGTCGCCGGTGATCGGGTCCGTCGCCGCCTTCACGTCGGTCATCATCGAATTGATCGTGCTGACGAAGTCGGACACCACCGAAGTCAGCGCGGTGGTGGGCAGGGCGGCGCCCAGCGTGACCGGTGTCGAGGACGCCGATACCAGCGTCAGCTTCACGCCGTCGACCAGATCGTCCACCGTGTTGCTCGCGCGTTCGACATCGATACCGTCGACGGTCAGCTTGGCATTGGCGGCAGCGCCGGACAGCCGCGTGCCCGTGGCGCCGGTGCCGACATTCAGTGCCGACAGGCCGTCGGTGCCGCTGACCGTAAAGGCCTGGGCCGCGCCGGTCTTGCCCTTCATCGCCAGATAGGCGCTGCCATCGGCATTGGTGACCACCGAGGCGGTGACGCCGGCATTGGCGGCGTTGATCTTGGCCGCGATCTTGTCGATCGTCGCGTTTTCGGCATCGATGGTGATATCGATCGGTGTGGCAGAACCAGCGGTAAAGCCGTTCATCGCCTTGCCATCGGCGCTGTAGGTCGCGGTGCCCAGCGTGATGGTCAGCGTGCCCGTCCCGATCGATGCCGTCTTCGACACCGATGTGGCGGTCGCGGCGGTCTGTGCGGTGGCCAGCGCATTGACCGTGATCGACTTGGACAGGCCGGCCAGTTTCGCGCCCGGCGTGCCGCTGGCGGTCAGCACCGCGCTGTTGGAACTGCTCGGCTGCGTCGCCAACGTGCCGCCCTCGGTCAGCGACTTCAGCGCGGAATTGAAGTCGGTGATGCCGCTCTTCAGCTTGGCGACCGCCGAGATCTGCGTGGTCAGCGTTTCCGATTTCGCCTTCAGCGCGGCGGTGCGCGCGGCGAACTGCGCCTCGACCAGGCCCGGCACCAGCGTGCTGAGATCGACGCCGGACCCGGTGTTGAGCGAGGTGAACAGCGACTGCGCGGCGGCGGCCGTCGCGGATTGGGTCGCCGTCTTGGTCGTGGTCGTGGTGGCAGCAGTCGTCGTCGTGCTGGTGACGGTGGACATGGCTCAGGCTCCGGCGCGCATTCCAAAGGGTAAACGGCCGGTAAGGGCCGGGCTTTAGCGAAATCAGGGTTGGGGAATGCCGTTTTCGTCGAAGCGGGCGCTGGTCGGCACGTCGATCGGCGGTTGCGCGGTGCCGCCGGCGCGGGCGTTGAGGTTGAAGACGAAGGCGAGGACGACCGCGATCGCCTGGTACAGGTCGCCGCGCACCTCCTGGTTCTCGCGGCTGGTGTAATAGACGGCGCGCGCAAGCTGCGGATATTCCAGGATCGGGATCTTCAGCTCGCCCGCCACGTCGCGGATCGCCAGCGCGCTGACCCCGCGCCCCTTGGCGACGACGACGGGCACCTGATCGCGCCCGCGATCATAGCGCAGCGCGACCGCGAAATGCGTCGGGTTGGTCAGGATGACATGTGCCTCGGCGACGGCGCTGCGCACGCTGCGGCGGGACATTTCGCGCTGCTTGGCGCGCATGTGCGCCTTGGCCTCGGGCGAGCCCTCGGTCTCCTTGTGCTCGTCCTTCACCTCCTGCTTGGACATCTTCAGCTTCTTGAACAGCTGGAAGATCTGGATCGGGATGTCGAAGCCGGCGATCAGGACGAGGCCCAGCGCCATGACCAGCAGGATGCCCATGAAGGTGTCGCCCAGCTCTTCCAGCGCGGTCGGCAGGTTGGATTGCGCCAGCCCCAGCGTCGCGCGTGTCGACGTCCACAGCATATAGCCGCCGATCGCGCCGAGCAGCACGACCTTGAACAGCGACTTGCCCAGCTCGATCCAGCCCTGCGGCCCCAGGATGCGCTTCAACCCCGTTGCCGGGTTCAGCTTGGACGGCTTGGGCGCCAGTATCTTGGTGTTGAAGGTGAGCGAGCCGAGCCCCGCCTGGGACAGGATCGCAGCCAGCATGGTGATCGCGAACAGCGAGCCAAGCGCAGGCGCGAGGCGCCAGCCGGCCTGGACCAGCGGGCGGAACGGCTCGAAATCCTCCACATCGGCGTTGGAGAAGGTGAAGCTGGCCGCCATCACAGCGCGGCAGGCCGCGATCAGCGACGGCCCGAAGAACAGCATCCATGCGACACCGGCGAGAACGACAAGCGCAGCCCCGAGATCGCGGCTGCGCAGGATTTGGCCATCCTCCGCGGCTTTCTTGCGCCGCTTGGGTGTCGGGGCTTCTGTCTTGTCGCCACCCTCCTCGGACATGTCAGCGCAGCACCAGATTTTCCGCGGCGGCCAGCGCCTCGCGGATGATGACCAGCATGTAATCGCCCATCGCGGGGAAGGCGATGGCGAGTGCGATGACGCCGACCGCAAGGGCCGCCGGCAGGCCGACCGCGAACAGGTTCAGCGCGGGCGCGGCGCGGCTCATCATGCCGACGACGAGGTTCAGGCAGAGCAGCAGGAAGCCGACCGGCAGCGCCAGCAACAGCCCGGCGAAAAAGGCATAGCCGCCGAAAAAGGCGATCTCGCGAAACTGCGCCGCGGTCATCCACGCCCGTCCGGGGGGCAGCGCGTCATAGCTTTTGACCACCGTGTCGACCAGCACCAGATGCCCGTCGACCGACAGGAAGAGCAGCGTCAGCATGACCGTGAAGAACTGGCCCAGCGCCTGGGACGAGCGGCCGTTGAGCGGGTCGATCGTGGAGGCAAAGCCGATGCCCATCGATCCGCCGATCAGTTCACTGGCGACCAGCGGCGCGGCGAACGCGACCTGCAGGATCAGGCCCAGCGCCAGCCCGACGCTGGCCTCGGCGGCGACCGACAGGATGGTGGTGACCGAAAAGATCACCGGCGGCGGCACGACGCGGTGGGTGGCCAGCACCAGGAAGGCGATCGCGCCCGCCAGGCTGACGCGCACCGGCAGCGGCACCGACACGGCGCCAAACACGGGTGCGGTGATGAAGGCGGCACCGACGCGGATCATCACGAACAGCACCGCCCAGATCTGCGGCTCGATCGCGAGCCCGAAGCCGAGCATCAGCGCACAAGGTCCGGGATACGCTCGAACATGCTGACGGTGAAATCGCTGAGCAGCCCCAGGATCAGCCCGCCGAAGATCAGGATGGCGAAGGCAACGACGATCAGCTTGGGGACGAAGGACAAGGTCGCCTCGTTGATCGAGGTCGCCGCCTGGATCATGCCGATGATCAGGCCCGAGACGAGCACGGGCAACAGGATGGGCGCCGCGGCAAGCGCCAGCACCCACATCGTCTGGTTGGCGAGCGTCAGGAAATAATCGGCGTCCATCGTGGACGCGGGTCTAGAGAATCAGGGTTAATTTTAGGTGGATGTGATTGCTCCCTCTCCCCTCCGGGGAGAGGGAGCACCGCGTCACCCCCGCAACGCCTGCGCCCGCGCCTCGGTCAGTTGTTCCAGCATGGTCAGCGGCACCGCACCGGCCTCCAATATGTCGTGGAACTGCTTCAGGTCGAACCGATCCCCCAAGATCTCCTGTGCCTTTGCCCGCGCACGTAGCCAGCTTGCGTGACCGATCTTGTAGCTGCACGCCTGGCCCGGCATCGTGCAGTATCGCTCGATCTCGCGCTGCGAGCGGGGACGGGCGAAGCCGACCGTGTCGACGAAATATTGCGTCCCCTGCTCGCGCGTCCAGCGCTTGGTGTGGATGCCGGTATCCGCGACCAGCCGTGCGGCGCGGAACAGGAAGGATTGCAGGTATCCGGCGCGCTCGATCGGCCCGGCATAGCCGCCCAGCTCGTCCGCCAGCTGCTCGGCATAGAGCGCCCAGCCCTCCAGATAGGCGCCAAAGAAGCTGATCTTGCGCAGCACATGCGTGTCGGCGCGTTGCGCGGTGGAGATTTGCAGGTGATGGCCCGGCACGCCTTCATGATAGGTGAGCGAGGGCAGCGTGTATTTCGGCCAGTCGGCGACCGACTTCAGGTTGATCCAGTAGATGGCCGGGCGCGAACCATCCAGCGGCGCGCGGTAGTAATAGCCGTTCGACGCGCCATCCTGGATCGCGGCGGGCACCGCCTTGATCTCCAGCGGCGCATCGGGCGCATTGGTAAAGGCCTGCGGCAGCTTGGCCTGCATCGCGCGCACGCTGTCGTTCAGCCCGGCGATCAGCGCGGTGCGGCCGGCGGGCGTATCGGGATAAAGCTGTGCCGGCGTCGCATTGAGCGCGGCAAGGCGCGCGCCGACCGACCCCTTGGTCAATCCCTGCTGCTTCAGGATCGCATCCAGTTGGCTCGTCAGGTCGGCGACCTGCTCCAACCCCATCTGGTGCACTTCGCTGGGCGACAGGGTGGTGGTGGTCGCCGCCGCCAGCGCGGCGGCGTAGATCGCCTCGCCCTGCGGTACCGCCCACAGCCCGGCATCCTTGCGGGCACCCGCCCGCAGCTTGCGGACGAGCGCGATCTGGCGGTCGAGCGCGGGATAGACCTTGGCCCGGACGATCTCGGCGGCCTCAGCGGCATGGTCGCCGGCGATGTTCGCCTCGGCGGTGCGGCGGCGGATCGAATCGACCAGCGTGTTGGCCGCGGGCTGAGGCTGACGCAGCTTCATCATCTGGCCCAGCGCCAGATCGAGCGAGAAGTCGGGCGCGACAAGGCCGCGCTCCGCCTCCGCCGCCTGCACCGCGGTGTCGTTGTCGAGTGCCGTGCCCATCTGGTCGAGCCGGGCGATATAGGCGTCGGCATCGGCGGCATTGGCGACCGTATGCGTCGAATCGAGGAAGTCGGGCAGGTCGAAATACACGCCGCGCTGCTGCGTGATGCGATAGGGCTGGGTGGGCGCGTCGATGTCGAAGCGGGCGGGGCCGACCTGCTGCTGCTCGATCGAATATAGCACGACGTCGCGGTCGATCCGGCCTTGCGGCGACAACGTATCGGGCTGGATCGCGCGCAACTCGCGCTCCGCCATCTGCGCGCGCGCCAGGCTGCGCTTGCGGCCGGCAAGCGAATTGTCGTCCAGCTTCGACTTCAGCCCCGCATTGGCGCCCTTGTCGAAGCCGAGCGAGGTGGCAAGCTCGGGCGATTCCTGCAGCGTCGTCGCCAGGATGGTGTCGAACGCCGCCGTCAGCCGGGCGTCGCCGGGTGCGGCCTGCGCCACGGCACGCGGCGCCAGCGCAAACGCGCTCGCGGCCGTGGTGGCGCCGATGAAATTGCGGCGATTCATGCGCTTGTCTCCCTGAACCTGTTATCCGGTGGCTAGCCCGTTCGGGTCTTCATCGTCCAGCTTCGTCGGTCGATTGTTGGGTGGTTCACGCGAAGTCGCGAAGACGCGAAGAAGGGGGGCACGCGGAGACGCGGAGGGGATTCAGCGGGCGCAGGCGCACACGCACACGCACACGCCCTCTCGGCCGGGAGACAAGCTGCTACCCGTGACAAGAGAATGAGCCTGCGGCTCGGCGACACATCTCCGCGCCTCCGCGTCTCCGCGTGAACAAAAATCTTCGCGTCTTCGCGTCTTCGCGTGACTCAGATCAGACCCGCTCCACCGAGCCCACCACATCGGTCGCCCGCAACGCCGCCATCAGGCGCATCAGATGGTGCACGTCGTGCACCTCGACATCGATCATGTTGGTGTGGAAGCGTGCGTCGCGGGTGTCGAGGCGCAGGTTGATGATGTTGGCCTTGTGCGCGCCGATGACCGAGGCGAGCACGCCCAGCGCACCGGGCTCGTTCTTCACCATCACCGTGATGCGCGCGGTGGCGCCCTCGGTCTCGTCGCCCCAGGAAATGTCGACCCAGGCGGTTTCGTCGTCCGAACGGTCGGCAAGCTCGCTGAGCACCGGGCACTGTATCGCATGCACCTCGATCCCGGCATCGGGACGGCGCACGCCGACGATGCGGTCGCCGGGCACCGGGTGGCAGCATTCGGCGAGTTCATAGGCGACGCCCGGCGTCAGCCCCTTGATCGAGATCGCGCTGGATTGCGGCGCCAGTTCGGCGACGTCGGCGCCCGCCGATCCGGGCATCAGCGCCTCCATCACCGCCGCGTCCGAGATGGTGCGGCGCGCGATGGCGACCATCAACTGGCCTTCGTCCGACATCTTCAGCCGCTTCAGCGCCTCGGGAAGCGCATCCGCGCCGATCTGCGCGGGCAGGCGCTCGACGATATCCTCGTACAGCTTGGTGCCCAGCGTCACCTGCTCGGCGCGTTCCGCCTGGCGCAGATGGCGGCGGATCGCGGCCAGCGCCTTGCCGGTGATCGCGACGTTCAGCCAGTTGATCTGCGGCGTCTGCCCGGCGGAGCGCAGGATCTGCACCTGGTCGCCATTATCGATCACCGTCGACAAGGGGACGACGCGGCCGTTGATCTTGGCACCCACCGCCTGATCGCCCAGCGTGGTGTGCACGGCATAGGCGAAGTCGACCGGGGTCGCCCCCTTGGGCAACTGGATCAGCTCGCCCTTGGGCGTGAAGGCGAAGATGCGATCCTGATACATCGCCATGCGCGTGTGTTCGAGCAGCTCCTCGGGGCTGTCGGCGGTGTCGAGGATCTCGACCAGATCGCGAATCCAGCTCACCTGCTGGTCGTGGCGGGTCGCCTGCTTGTAGGTCCAGTGCGCGGCCAGCCCGTAATCGGCCTCGGCATGCATTTCGGGGGTGCGGATCTGGATCTCCACACGCGCGTCGCGGGCATGGATCACGCTGGTGTGCAGCGAGCGATAGCCGTTGCGCTTGGGCGTCGAGATATAGTCCTTGAACCGCCCCGGCACCATCGGCCAGCTGCGATGGATGATGCCAAGCGTGCGGTAGCAATCCTCCTCGGTCGGCACGATCGCGCGGAACGCCATCACGTCCGACAGTTGCTCGAAACTGATGTGCCGTTCGGACATCTTGCGGAAGATCGAATAGGGATGCTTTTCGCGGCCCGTCACCTCCGCCTCCACGCCGGCGCGCGAGAGCAGCAGCTTCAGGTCCAGTGCGATGCCGTTGATCCGGTCGTCGCCGCCCTCCTTCATCTGTTCCAGCCGGCGACTGATCGATTCATACGCCTCGGGTTCGAGCTGCTGGAAGGCGAGCGTCTGCATCTCCTTCATGAACTCGTACATGCCGATCCGCTCGGCGAGCGGGGCGTAGATGTCCATCGTCTCCTTCGCGATGCGCCGGCGCTTCTCGGGCTTCGCGATGTGGTGCAGCGTGCGCATATTGTGCAGCCGGTCGGCCAGCTTCACCAGCAGCACGCGGATATCGTCCGACATGGCGAGCAGGAACTTGCGCAGGTTTTCCGCCGCGCGCTCGTTCTCGGTCTGCGCCTCGATCTTGGACAGCTTGGTCACGCCGTCCACCAGTCGCGCGACATTGGGCCCGAACAGCCGCTCGATCTCCTCGGGCGTGGCGACCGTGTCCTCGATCGTGTCGTGCAGGATCGCGGTGGCGATCGTCACATCGTCCAGATGCAGGTCGGTCAGGATGCCCGCCACCTCGATCGGATGGCTGAAATACGGGTCGCCGGAGGCCCGTTTCTGGCTGCCATGCGCCTGCATGGAAAAGACATAGGCGCGGTTCAACAGCGCCTCGTCGGCCTCTGGATCGTAGTCGAGCACGCGGTCGACGAGTTCATACTGGCGGAGCACACCCCATAGATGGCGTCACCGCGCGCTGCTTTGCAATATATTTGATGCGATCAGGGTAATCGGGGCGACCTGACGGGGCGCTTCAACCGGGCCAGACGGGGCGCCCGCGATCCGTGCGGTGGTTGAGGAAGCGGATCTGGCGGTTGGGAAAGTCGATCGCCACCCGCCGGAACAGGCGCAGCACATCCATGCCGAGCAGCAGCGCGGGCTTGTCGCCCAGCCCCAGCCGGTCGAACGCCGCGCTGTCGGCAAAGCCCATCGGCACGCTCGCGAAGTGGATGCCGCCGACCACCAGATCGTCGGCGAGGAGCGACGGCGCGACCAGCGACTGGCCGGTCACCGAGGTGAGCGTGACGGCGGGCAAGGTCCGTTGCCGCCGGGTCATCGCGTTCAGCAGCGCGCCGTTGCCGATGCTGTAGGGGGTGCCGGTGTCGATCACCACCGCGATGCGGGTGCCGCGCCACGCGGCATCGGTGACGATCAACTGTCCCAGCCGCGACCGGGCGGTAATGACGATCTCGTCCGCCGCCCCCTTTCGCGCGCGGCGCGGGGCGGGGATCAGCGTCATCTGGTCGCGATCGAAATCGATGGTGACCGCATGGTCCTGCAACGCATCGATGCCGAGCAGCCCCTGCGCCCCGATATGTTGCGCCGCCAGCGCAGGCGCGACCACGCCGCGTGGCGGCAGGCTGCTGACCCGAAGCGCGGGGATGATCGCGGTTTCCACCGGCATGATGCCGGTCAGCGCGACGATGCGTGCACCGGGGCCAGCGGTCAGCCCCAGCACCCCCGCCAGTTCGCGCGCGATCACGGTGCGCTCCGCCCCCGTATCGATGACGAAATGCCAGGGGCCACGCGCGCCGATCATCACCGGCACGGTCATGCGCTGCTCCACCGCGCCCAGCTGCAGCAACGTCTCGTCAGGTATGGGGAGCGGCGGCGGCGTCGAGGGCGGGATGACCAGCGGCACATGCTGGGCAGGTGCCGAAGCGGCTGCAACCGTAAGAGAAAAGGCGGCAATCGCACGCTTCATGCTGCGCAACATGCGCGCAGCATAAGCTTTTTCCAAGTGCCGGTATCCCCTCTCCCCTTCTGGGGAGCATCAGGTAAACAGCGCCCCGCGCTGTTTACCTGATGCTGGAGGGGCCCGCCGCGCCAGCGGTGGGAGGGTGAGGGGCCGCCAAGCAGCGCAACATCCAAGCTTCTCCCGCTCCAAAGGAAGGTTTGAAGCAGGATCACATCACCTTGATCTGTTCGGACCGATACAGTGCCACGCATAGCGACCTGTCTCTCGAGACGCGGCTGCGCAGCTACTCGACGACTACTCGAGATGAACGGCAAGGAGGGGAGCGGGTGGATCACCCCGATGTCATCCAACCCCAACTCCCCGCCACCCTAATCCACCCGCATCGCCTCCGCCGCCAGCGCCTCCGCCTCGATCAGCAACGCATCGTCGCCGATCGTGGTGGACACCTTCTCCCGCCCGATCAGCACCAATACCGGCACCGCGAGTGGGCTGACCCGTTCCAGATCGACGTGCAGCATCGTCCCCGCCGCGCGGTCGAGCAGATGCGCGAGACGCCCGACATCGGTCATCCGCGCGCGGGCATCGTCCCATGCGGCCTGCAGCAGCAGGTGGCTGGGCTCGTATTTGCGCAGTACGTCGTAGATCAGGTCGGTCGAGAACGTCACCTGCCGCCCCGATTTGCGGCGGCCGGGATGCTGGCGCTCGACCAGACCGCCGATCACCGCCACCTCGCGAAAGGCGCGTTTGAGCAGGTGCGACTGCTGCACCCAGTCGACGAACTCATGTTCCAGAATATCGGAGGAGAACAGGCTGGCGGGATCGGTGATCTTTTCCAGCCCATAGCACGCTAGCGCATAGTCGTTCGCGACGAAGCCGAGCGGCTTCAGCCCCTGTGCCTCCATCCGCCGGGTGATGAGCATCCCCAGCGACTGATGCGCATTCCACCCCTCGAAGCTGTAGGCGACCATGTAATGCCGCCCCTCGCGCGGGAAGGTCTCGACCAGCAGCTGGCCGGGGGCGGGCATCATCGAGCGGCGGCTCTGGATCGCCAGCCAGTCGCGCACATCCTCCGGAAAGCGGTGCCATTCGTCCGGTGATGCCAGAAAGTCGCGCACCCGTGCGGCAAGGCTGGTCGACAGCGGCATGCGGCTGCCGCCATAGCTGGGGATGCGCGCCGGGCGGCTGGTCGCGCGGACGATCAGGTCCTCGGTATCGATCGTCTCCACCTCCAGGCTGAGCCCGGCGAAGAAGAAGGTGTCGCCCGGCGCCAGCGTGGCGGCGAAGCCTTCCTCCACCTTGCCCAGATTGCGGCCGTTGCGGAACCGCACCTTCAGCATCGTCGCTTCCACGATGATCCCGGCGTTCAGCCGGTGCTGCGCGATGAATTGCGGGTGGCTGACCCGCCACAGCCCGTCCGCCTGCTGGGTCAGCCGCTTGAACCGGTCATAGGCGCGCAAGCTGTAGCCGCCGTCGCGGATGAAGCCCAGCACCCGCTCGAACAGGTCGTCGGTCAATGCGGAATAGGGCAGGGCGGAGCGGATCTCGTCCAGCAACGCGGCCTGAGCGAAGGGCGCGGCGCAGGCGCAGGCCATCACATGCTGCGCCAGCACGTCGAGCGCACCGGGGCGGAACAGGTCCGGGTCCAGCTCGCCCGCCTCCACCGCATCCAGCGCGGCACGCGCTTCCAGATATTCGAAGCGGTTGCCGGGGACGAGGATCGCCTCGCTCGACTCGTCCAGCCGGTGGTTGGCGCGCCCGATCCGCTGGAGCAGCCGCGACGATCCCTTGGGCGCGCCCATCTGGATCACGCAGTCGACATCGCCCCAGTCGACCCCCAGGTCGAGGCTGGAGGTGGCGACCAGCGCGCGCAGCTTGCCCGCCGCCATCGCCGATTCCACCTTGCGCCGTGCCTCCAGCGCCAGGCTGCCATGATGGACGCCGATCGGCAGGCCCTTGTCGTTCGCCTTCCACAGGTCCTGGAAGATCAGCTCGGCCAGACTGCGCGTGTTGCAGAAGATGATCGCGGTACGGTGGGCCTCGATTTCGCGCATCACCTGTGCCGCGGCATAGCGGCCCGAATGCCCCGCCCAGGGCACCCGGTCCTGCGGCAACAGGATCGAGATGTCGGGCGGTGCGCCCGCCTCGCCCTGGACCAGCGACACCGCATCGATGTCGCCATCGGGCGCCAGCCAGGCGCGGTAGCCGTCGGGGTCCGCCACCGTTGCCGATAGTGCGACCCGCCGCAAATTCGGCGCCAGCCGCTGGAGCCGCGCCAGCGCCAACGCCAGCAGGTCGCCGCGCTTGCCCGTGGCAAAGGCGTGGACCTCGTCCACGACGATGGTCTTCAGCCCCGCGAACAGGGTCACGCTGTCCGGATAGCTGAGCAATAGCGACAGTGATTCGGGCGTGGTCAGCAGGATGTGTGGCGGCTTGGTGCGCTGGCGCGCCTTGCGGTCGGACGGGGTGTCGCCGGTGCGGGTCTCCACCCGGATGTCCACCCCCATCTCCTCGATGGGGCCCAGCAGGTTGCGCTGAATATCCACCGCCAGCGCCTTCAACGGCGAGACATAGAGGGTGTGGAGACCTTGCACCGACGCATCGATCAGGTCGACCAGCGTCGGCAGGAAACCGGCCAGCGTCTTGCCCGCGCCCGTCGTCGCGACCAGCAGCGCGTGTCGCCCCGCTTGCGCCTGTTCCAGCATGGCGAGCTGATGCGCGCGCGGCTGCCAGCCGCGGTTCTCGAACCAGCGCGCCAAGGGCGCGGGAAGCGTCAGTGCCGGGTTCGGTCCGTCGTGCCCTGGTCGTACAGGTCGCGCGTCGCCTGTTCGGTCTGGCGCAGCTTCGCTTTCGACGTGCGGTTCTTCAGCATCGCCCAGCCGATCGCCAGGGCGAGCAGGATCGGACCGAGGATCACCACCGTGCCCCAAAGGCCACCTTCCATCAGGATTCTCCTTCATCGCTGTCCCGCCCCGTCAAGCATAGTCAACGATATAGGGGCGATGTTCGATCCGTGACGGCACCGAAACCGCGGCCCACGCGTAATTCGGTGCATGGCAAAGCTAGGCGACTGGATCGAACCGCACCCCCACGGCATCTATGTGCGGCCCGCGGACGCATGGGTGGACCCCTCCGAACCGGTGCCGCGCGCGCTGGTGACGCATGGCCATGCCGACCATGCGCGCGGCGGGCACCAGACGGTGTGGGCGACGCCGGAAACGCTGGCGATCATGGCCTGTCGGTACGGGCCGCAGAACGGCATGCCCGTCGCCTATGGCGAAACGATCCGGCTGGGCGAGGTGGAGGTGGGCTATGTGCCCGCCGGTCATGTGCTGGGATCAGCGCAGATCGTGCTCGACTATCGTGGCGAACGGGTGGTGGTGTCGGGCGACTACAAGCGTCGCCTGGATCCCACCTGCGCCCCGTTCGAGCCAGTGTCCTGCGACGTCTTCGTGACCGAGGCGACGTTCGCGCTGCCCGTCTTCCGCCATCCCGATACCGGCGACGAGATCGACAAGCTGATCGCGCGGCTGCACGCGAACCCCGATCGCTGCGTCGTTGTCGGCGCCTATGCGCTCGGCAAGGCACAGCGCGTGATCGCCGAACTGCGCGCCCGCGGCCATCGCCAGCCCATCTACATTCACGGCGCGCTGGCGCGTCTGTGCGACCTCTATGTGGAGCATGGCATTGATCTTGGGGAATTATTGCCGGTCGCCGACACGCCAAAGGCGGCCATGGCCGGACACGTCGTCGTCTGCCCCCCCGGCGCCCTAAACGACCGCTGGTCCAGACGCCTCCCCGACCCCATCACCGCCATGGCCAGCGGCTGGATGCGCATCCGCCAACGCGCCCGGCAAAAGAACATCGAGCTCCCCCTTATCCTGTCCGATCACGCCGACTGGGACGAACTGACCGACACCCTGACCGAGATCGCGCCAAAGGAAGTCTGGGTGACCCATGGTCGGGAGGAGGCGTTGGTTCACTGGTGCATGACCCGCCAGATCAAGGCCCGGGCGCTGGCGCTGGTAGGGTTTGAGGATGAGGATGATTGAGTGAAGGCATCGCCTAGCGGGTCTTCTTCTCCTGAGCTGAAGGCGGCATCCTGAAATGCATCACGTGAGTCATCGCCGCGTTCTGTCGCTGGTCAGACTTGTTCCATGTCCAGCTATCCCCACAGGTTACATCAAACCGACAGTCATTGTTCATGGATTGTTCCCATAGCGATCGTCCCACCGGAATGACATCGGCAATGCAGCAAGCGATATGCTTTTTAGGAGATGTAGAAATTTTGTGAAGTTATGCTCGTATCGAACTGAAATACAATATTTAAGTGAAAATTATAATTGATGATGATCGGTAATATATCGCCCATGGTGTGTCGCCAATGTAACACCAGCGTCGAATTGCCGGGCAAAGCCCGCGTTCAATATTGCAAAACATGATCCCGAGAACTTAACTCTCAACTTGTCATCAGATTAGGTTGTCTTTTCTGACGAAAATCAAAGGCGAGAAAGATAAATTCTCGCATTAACAAGTTGGGGGTTTCACAATGAAAACGTGCAAATTCCGTCTCTTAGCGACGGTATTTATGGCTGGAGTGGTTTCAACGGCTTTCCCGGCCTTTGCCCAGCAAGCAACCCCAGCAGATGGTGATGCGCAAACGACCTCTGAGACGGAGACCGGCTCGGGCGGGGACATCGTTGTCACTGGTTCTCGTATCGCTAGTCGCGCATTGCAGACAGCGGCGCCAGTTGCGGTCGTCGGTCAGGAGGAGTTTCAGCTTTCCGGGTCGGTCAATGTTGAGTCAGTCATTAATACCCTGCCCCAGGTAATTCCAGGCTCGACTGCATTCTCAAACAATCCCGGCGGTGGCGTATCGACGCTCAATCTACGGGGCTTGGGATCTCAACGAACGCTCGTCTTGGTCAATGGTCGTCGATGGGTATCTTATGATACTTCACAAGTTGTCGATCTCAACACGATCCCGGCGTTTCTTCTTGAAGGCATAGACGTCGTAACCGGCGGCGCATCGGCAGTTTATGGTTCTGATGCCGTAGCTGGTGTTGTTAATTTCCGGCTACGTAACAACCTGAACGGCGTTCTGGTAGGCGGGCAATATGGCATAACACAGCGTGGCGACGGGGCTAGGTATGAAACCTACCTTGCAGTTGGAGGTGACCTAGGCGATCGAGGTCATGCTACGGTTTACGGCGAATATTACAACCGTGATTCGATCTTTCAGGGCGCCCGCGACTTTTCTGAAAGCGCACTCGGCGAGAATGCGACAAGTACCGGCCTGATCCCGGCCGGTTCGTCGACCACTCCCTTCGGTCGTTTCACTTCAACCAATCCCAATTGCCCCGCTGGTAACGTGTTTTGCTCTCCAGGTGCATACTTCACCGCTCCTGGTGTCAGCCGCACCCGGACCGCGACCGATCTTTATAACTACGCGGTCGACAACTATCTGATGGTTCCGCAAGAGCGGTATTTGATTGGCGGATATGCGGATTACGAAGTCAAGGACGGTCATACCGCTTATCTAGAGGCGACATTTGTCAACAATCGTGTCGCTAACGAATTGGCGCCGACGCCGGTAACGGGGACGTTCCAAGTGAACATCAACACCGTTGCGCCGTTTCTTTCGGCCAATGACATAGCCGCTCTGCGGGTACTGGATGCCGCTGCTGCAGTGGGTAATACCGTCGGCGACGGCATTGTGCCACTTACCGTGCAGCGGCGTATCAATGAAGCCGGGCGGCGTAACTCCTTGGACGAGCGAAGTGCATTCCGGCTACTGGCCGGAGTTCGCGGCGACATCACAGAGTGGTTGAACTATGATGCGTATTATTCTTACGCACGAACCCGAAACTCGAATGTTCAGCGTGGCAATATATCTCGCTCGGCATTTCAGGCGGGTTTGAATGGCACCGCTGATGCAATCAACATCTTTGGTCCAGGCACGCTAACGCCAGCTATGCTCGACCAGATCACGATCCTGGCACAAAATGGCGATACGTCCGTGTTGCAGGTGGCAAATGCGTCCATGTCGGGTTCGCTGTTCAACCTCGGCATGGGTGCGGAAGATATCGGATTTGCGCTGGGCGGCGAATATCGAAAGATGTCATCCGAATTCATTCCTGATACCGCACTGTCCTCGGGTGACGTGATCGGCTTCAATGCCGGCGATCCCACGGCTGGCAGCTACAATGTAAAGGAAGTATTCGGCGAAATCCGCGTTCCGATCCTTGCTGATAAGCCGTTTTTCAACAGGCTGGAATTGCATGGCGCGGGGCGATATTCCGACTACTCGCTTGGCGCTGTAGGTGGCGTGTGGACCTACGCCGGCGATTTCACCTGGGCTCCCATCCGCGATATCATGTTCCGTGGCCAATATCAGCGCGCCGTTCGTGCACCAAATGTGGGTGAGCTGTTCGGTGGCCAAGCCACAGGATTCTACCAGGCGCAGGATCCTTGTGCCTTGGCTTCGGCGGCAACCGATGCATCAGTGCGTAACATTTGTATCGCAACGGGAGTGCCAGCTGGATCGGTTGGATCTGACACTTTAACGTTGAATTCACAAATTCAGGCAACTGTTGGTGGGAATCCAAACCTCCAAGAGGAAAAATCTGACTCCTACACCGCAGGTGTCGTATTGACGCCGACGTTCATCCGTGGGCTATCGATTCGCGTTGATTATTTTAATATCAAAGTCGAAAACACCATTTCGCAGTTGGGCGGAGGCGTATCGAATGCGCTAAATCTCTGCTACAATGTCATACAGAACGTGAATAGTGTGTATTGCCAAGCGTTTCAGGGAACGCGTAACGCGCTCGGTCAGTTCGACGGTGTTGTAGCCCCACAAATCCTGAATGCAAATGTCGGTCGATTGCAAGTAGAGGGTGTCGATTTTGCTGCTGATTTATCCACGCGGCTTGGATTCTCGCTTTTAGGTGGTGAGGAAACTCGACTGAACGCAACGTTGCAGGGTACCTATACGGCTCGTAACGATCTTACCCCGGTACAGGATCTGCCGGATCAGATAAACCGCTGTGCTGGAAACTTCGGTATTCTAGCTTGTGGGACGCCAACCCCGAAGTGGAAGTGGACTTCGCGGGTTTCATTACTCGATGGACCGTCGACGATCAGCGCCCGATGGCGCCATCTTTCGAGTGTCCGGGATGATAATCCCGATACGACCTATTTTGTAGAACGGATCCCGTCTTATGACGTATTCGATCTCACCTTTTCCTTTGCCGTCAACAGCAGCATGAATTTTTCGGTTGGCGTTAATAACATCTTTGATAAGCAGCCAAAAATACTGGGCTTAAATCAGGAGCAGGCGAATACCTATCCGGGTGTATATGATGTTCTTGGTCGAGACTTTTTTGCCGCGGTAAGATTTGAATTTTAAACAACATATATCTTGTCACGAGAAGCATCATGTTTGCTCGTGGCAAGATATGAGAAAATTGAGTAGAGGTTGCTCGTTCTCTAAACGATAACTTTTTGCGACCTCAATTTTTCTCAAAAAAGGGCCGGCGTAGCCGGCCCTTTGTATATCGTGATACGGCTGTTCAACGTACCACCAACACCAACCGGCCATCCCCCTCATCGACGTGCACCGTGGTGCCGTCCTTCACCTCGCCACGTAGGATCGCCTCGGCCAGCGGGTCCTGCAGATAGCGTTGCACCGCGCGCTTCAGCGGCCGGGCGCCATAGACGGGGTCGTAGCCGACACGGCCCAGCCACGCGCGGGCGGCGTCGGTCAGGTCGAGCGTCACCTTGCGATCCGCCAGCAGCTTGCCGACGCGGCCGATCTGAATGTCGACGATCGGGCCCATATGCGCCTGACCCAGCCGGTGGAACAGGATCACCTCGTCCAGCCGGTTGAGGAATTCCGGGCGGAAATGCGCACGGACGATCTCCATCACCTGTGGCTCGACGGTTTCCACGTCCTGGCCTTCTTCCAAGTTCGCCAGATATTGGCTGCCCAGGTTGCTGGTCAGTATGATGAGCGTGTTCGAGAAGTCGACAGTGCGGCCCTGACCGTCGGTCAGGCGGCCATCGTCCAACACCTGAAGCAGCACGTTGAACACGTCGCCATGCGCTTTTTCCACTTCGTCGAACAGCACCACCTGATACGGCCGGCGCCGCACGGCCTCGGTCAGCACGCCGCCCTCCTCATAACCGACATAGCCGGGAGGGGCGCCGATCAGCCGGGCGACGGCGTGCTTCTCCATGAACTCGCTCATGTCGATGCGCACCATGGCGCTGGCGTCGTCGAACAGGAACTCGGCGAGCGCCTTGGTCAGCTCAGTCTTGCCCACGCCCGTCGGCCCCAGGAACAGGAAGCTGCCGAGCGGCCGGTTGGGGTCCTGTAGCCCGGCCCGCGCACGCCGCACCGCGGTGGAGACCGCGCGCACCGCATCGGCCTGACCGATGACGCGCTGGCCGAGCACCGCCTCCATCTTCAGCAGCTTCTCGCGCTCGCCCTCCAGCATCCGGTCGACCGGCACGCCCGTCCAGCGGCTGACCACGCCGGCGATATCGTCCGCGGTCACCTCCTCGCGCAGCATCGCGCCCTTGGTGGTCGCCGCCGCCTCCGCCAGCTGCTTTTCCAGCGTCGGAATGCGGCCGTAGGACAGCTCGCCCGCGCGTGCGAGGTCCCCCTGCCGCTGCGCCTGCTCCAGCTCCAGCCTCGCGGCGTCGAGCTGTTCCTTCAGCTTGGCCTCACCCGCAATCTTGTCCTTCTCCGCCTGCCAGCGCGTGGTCAGTTCGGCGGACTGCTGTTCCAGATTGGCGAGTTCGCCTTCCAGCGTTTCCAACCGGTCGACCGAGGCGGCATCCGTTTCGCGGCGCAACCCTTCGCGCTCGATCTTCAGGCGCAGGATCCGGCGGTCGAGCGTTTCGATCTCCTCGGGCTTCGATTCCACCTCCATGCGGATGCGGCTGGCGGCTTCGTCCATCAGGTCGATCGCCTTGTCGGGCAGGAAGCGGTCGGTGATGTAGCGGTTCGAAAGCGTCGCGGCCGACACCAGCGCACCGTCGGTGATGCGCACGCCGTGGTGAAGCTCGTACTTCTCCTTCAGCCCGCGCAGGATGCTGATCGTGTCCTCCACCGTCGGCTCACCGACGAAGACCGGCTGGAACCGCCGCTGGAGCGCCGGGTCCTTTTCGACATATTTGCGGTACTCATCGAGCGTGGTCGCGCCGACGCAGTGCAATTCGCCGCGAGCAAGCGCGGGCTTCAACAGGTTGCCCGCATCCATCGCGCCTTCGGATTTGCCCGCGCCGATCAGCGTGTGCATCTCGTCGATGAACAGGATGATGTCGCCCTCGGCGGCCTTCACCTCGTCCAGCACGCCCTTCAGCCGCTCTTCGAACTCGCCGCGATATTTCGCACCTGCGATCAACGCGCCCATGTCCAGCGCCATCAGGCGGCGGTCCTTCAGCGTGTCGGGCACGTCGCCATTGGCGATGCGCAGCGCCAGCCCCTCGGCGATCGCCGTCTTGCCGACGCCGGGTTCGCCGATCAGGGCCGGGTTGTTCTTGGTACGGCGAGCCAGGATCTGGATGGTGCGGCGAATCTCCTCGTCGCGGCCGATCACCGGGTCGAGCTTGCCGTCGCGGGCGGCCTCGGTCAGATCACGCGCGAACTTTTTCAGCGCGTCATAGCGGTCCTCGGCGCCTGCGGTGTCGGCCGTACGCCCCTGGCGCAGTGTGTTGATCGCGCCGTTCAGCGCCTCCGCGCGAACGCCACCGCTCGCCAGCGCCTTGCCGGCCGGGGTCGTCCCCGCCAGGGTGAGGGCGAGCAGAAGCCGCTCCACCGTGACGAAGCTGTCACCCGCCTTTTGCGCCACCTGTTCAGCCTGATCGAGCACGCGAACCAGATCATTGTCGAGGCCAGGCGATCCCTGCGCACCCGAACCGCTGACAGCGGGAATTTTTGCGAGGGCGGCATCCGTTTCGGCCGCGACGCGGCGCGCATCGCCACCGGCGGCCTGGATCAAGCCGCTGGCCATGCCCTGATCGTCTTCGATCAACGCCTTTAGCAGATGTTCGCTGCCGATCCGCTGATGGCCCATGCGAATGGCGACGGTTTGGGCGGCTTGCAGAAAGCCCTTGGCCCGGTCGGTAAATTTTTCGAGGTTCATCTGGAGTCCCTGTATCTATTGGGTGTCAGATGGTGTTGCTTATGGGGAACACAAGGGCGGTTTTGAGTGTTGAAATTTGTCTTCGCATCCCGTTGCACCCCCAAACAGGCCGATATAGTCTCACAGGACACCAGATCGGGGGAAGTTCATGCACGTCAAGGTTCTTGCGCTTAGCGGCGCCGCTCTCATCGCCCTTGGCGCGCCTCTTGCCGCACAGACGGCAAAGCCGGTCCCTGCCGCCACGCTCGTCAACCAGGTCAATATTCCTTATCAGCAATTCACGCTGCCTAACGGGTTGCGCGTGATCGTTCACACCGATCGCAAGGCCCCGATCGTCGCGGTCAGCGTCTGGTACGATGTCGGCGCCAAGCATGAGCCCAAAGGATCGACGGGCTTTGCGCATCTGTTCGAGCATCTGATGTTCAACGGCAGCGAGAACGCACCGGGCGACTTCTTCGAACCGTTGAAGCAGGTGGGAGCCACCGACTTCAACGGTACGACCAATCTGGATCGCACCAATTATTTCGAAACGGTGCCGACGGCCGGGCTGGAGCGCGCGCTGTTCCTGGAATCGGACCGCATGGGCTATCTTCTAGGCGCGATCACGCAAGCCAAGCTCGACGAACAGCGCGGCGTCGTCCAGAACGAGAAGCGGCAGGGTGATAACCAGCCTTACGGCCTGACGCGTTACAAGGTGACGGAAGGGCTGTTCCCCGCCGACCACCCCTATGGCCATGACACGATCGGATCGATGGCCGATCTGGACGCCGCCAGCCTGGACACGGTGAAGAACTGGTTCCGGAACCACTATGGCCCCAACAACGCCGTGCTGGTGCTTGCCGGTGATATCGATGTTGCCACGGCCAAGCCGCTGGTGGAGAAGTATTTCGGTGCGATCAAGGCGGGGCCGGAAACGGTGACCCGGCCTGCGCCTGTGCCGACGCTGCCCGCTCCCAAGGCGGAGACGATCAAGGACCGCGTCGCTGCTGTGATGGTCAGCCGGTATTGGGCAATTCCCGGTGGTGACCATCCGGATGCCGCCGCACTGGACGTTGCAGGCGCAGTGCTTGGTGGACTGGCGTCGAGCCGGCTCGACAATGCGCTGGTCAAGAAGGAGAAGCTGGCGGTCAACGTCTCCGCTTATGCCAGCACCGGCGCGCAGGTCGGAACTTTCGGCATCCGCGCCATCGTGCGACCGGGGGTGGACCCTGCACTGGTCGGCCGGCGGATCGATGCAATTCTCGCCGATTTCCTGAAGAACGGACCGACGGCCGACGAGGTGAACCGCGTCGTGACGACGCAGGCGGCAGCCACGATCCGTGGGCTGGAGTCGGTCGGCGGCTTCGGCGGCAAGGCCGTGGCGCTGGCGCAGGGTGCGTTGTTCTACGGCGATCCCGGCTTCTACAAAAAGGAACTGGCGGTGCTTGCCGCGCAGACGCCCGCCAGTGTGAAGGCCGCAGCCAACCGGTGGCTGACCCGGCCGGTCTATGCGTTGACGGTCGAGCAGGGTCCGCGCGGTGCATATGAGGAGGCCAAGGTGCCGCCGCGCGCCGATGTGGCCCCCGCGGCTGAAACGCCGGTTAAGGGTACGCGTGGTCCCATTCCGGCACTGGGCAAGGTCAAGGGGCTGAGCTTCCCTGCCGTTCAGCGCACGACGCTGAGGAACGGCATCGAACTGGTCTATGCGCAGCGCAGCGCCGTGCCGGTGACGCAGGTTGCCCTGTCGTTCGATGCGGGCACCGCCGCGGACGTCGCCGACAAGCTCGGCACGCAAGGGTTGACGCTGGCGATGCTGGACGAGGGCGCGGCGGGGCTCGACTCGATCCAGATCGCCGAGGCGAAGGAGCGGCTGGGTGCCTCGATCGGCAGCGGGAGCAGTGCCGATCGTACGACGATGAACCTGCAGGTGCCCAGCGCCAACCTGGCCCCCGCACTCGACCTGTTCGCCAAGATCGCGCGCGAGCCGACCTTCTCGGAAACCGAGCTGGCGCGCGTCAAGCAGCAGGCGCTGGCGGGAATCGCGCAGGAGTTGACCAATCCGAGCGGCCTGGTCGGTCGTGTGGTGCCACCGCTGGTCTATGGCCCGGCCTATCCTTATGCCAAGGCGCAGGGTGGTGGCGACCCGAAGGCGGTAGCGGCGTTGACGCGTGCCGATCTGCTGGCGTTCCAGCAGGCCTGGCTCCGCCCCGACAAGGCCAAGCTGTTCGTGGTCAGCGATCGTCCGCTGGCCGAGGTGAAGGCGGCGCTGGACACGGAATTCGGTGACTGGCGTGGCACCGGCCAGGCCGGCATCAAGGATTTCTCGGTCGGAATGTCCCCGGCACAGCCCAAGATCCTCTTGGTCGATCGCCCCGACAGTCCGCAATCGATGATCGTCGGTGCGATCCCCACCGGCCTGAAGGGGACCGAAGACCTGTTGCCGGTCAACACGGCGAACGACGCACTGGGCGGCGGCTTCCTGAGCCGGATCAACATGGATCTGCGGGAAACCAGGCACTGGTCCTATGGCGCGCGGGGCGGCTTCCAGACCGCGGCAGAGGCCGCGCCTTATCTTATCAGTGCGCCGGTGCAGGCGGACAAGACGGGGCCGGCGCTGGCGTCGGCGCGCGAGGACGTGGTGGCGTTCCTCGGGAAGGAGCCAATGACGCAGGAGGAGTTCGACCGCGCAATCAATGGCGGAATCAATTCCTTGCCGGGCGATTACGAAACGTCCGATGCGGTGCTGGGCGCGATGCAGTATAACGACCTGTTGAAGCGGCCGGACGATTACCAGACGACGCTGGCGGCGCGGTATCGTGGCATGACGCGTGACCAGTTGAACGGCGCGATCCGGTCCGCGCTGGACCCCAAGCGCACGATCTGGGTTGTGGTGGGAGACGCAAAGCAGGTCCGTCCGCAGCTTGACGGGCTTGGCCTTGCGGTCGAGACCGTGTCTGCCGCATCGGTGGCAGGCGCGGCCGCCGCGGCACCCGCCGCTGCGGCCAAGTAAGGAGAGTATGCATATGGCCGAGATCGACGGCACCTGGGATTGCACCGTCAAATCCCCGCTGGGCGACCAGAACATGACGATGACCGTGCAGACCGACGGCGGCAGCTTCACGGGCACCAGCAGCGGCGCGATGGGCAGCGCCGATGTGCAGGGTGAGGTGAACGGCAACACGATCACGTGGAAGATGTCGATCACCGTGCCCATGCCGATGACGCTGGATTGCGAGGCAACGGCCGATGGCGACACGCTGACCGGATCGGTGGGCGCAGGCGCCTTTGGCAGCTTCCCGCTATCGGGTACGCGTCAGGCCTGAGGCCGGACGGTACCGGCGCGCTATAAGGGCGGTCCGCGGCAACGCTGCGGGCCGCCTTTTCGGTTGACGCGAAGGACCCGCTGCGCCGATCCTGCCGGCGGGGAGACGGCGTCATGGGGGCGTATCGAGCAAGAGGGTACAGGCGGCGCCCGGTCGCCCTGATCGGCACGGTGATGGTCCATGCGGCGCTGCTGCTGCTGATGCTATGGCCCCATCCACCGCGGCCTCGACCTGCCAGCGGATCCAGTCTGGCGGTGTTCGACACGCCCCTGCCACCGCCCCCGCCCGAGACCATCCCACCGCCGCCACCCAGGATCGATCCGGCGGCCGATGCCGGCGGCGCACCGCGACCCGTGCCCCTGCCAAAGGCTCGCACCGCCGCGCCGCCGCCGCCGCGCGCGCCAGAGGCCCCTGTGCTGCCCACCGCACTGACGCCCGCCGCCCCGATCTTCGCCGATCTGCCGGTATCGACAGGGGACCGCGCATCGGCGGGCGTGGCGGGCCCGGCTGCGAGCGGGTTGGGGCTTGGGGGGAGCGGAGCGGGAGATGGGAGCGCGCATGGGTCGGGATCGGGATCGGGGCCGGGTGCGGCGATGCAGCGCGCCGGGTGGATCGTCATGCCGACACGGCGGCAGATGGAGCCCTATTGGCCGCGCCGGGCGATAAGGGAGCGGCTGAGCGGGCGCGTCGTGCTGGCGTGCATCGTGCCGCGGCCCGGCCCGCCCCGGCGCTGTGTGGTGGCAGAGGAGCATCCGCAGGGGGTCGGCTTCGGCAAGGCCGCGCTGGCGATGATACACCTGTTTCGGCTGAAGCCGGTCATGCGCGGGAACACCGTGGTCGATGTGCCGCTGACCATCCCGGTGGTCTTCGAACTACCCGCCTTTCGCGGGCTGCCGCGCGACCCGGCGGGGTGACAGCCGGATCAGGAAGACATCATCCTGATCCGTTCGGGTCGAGACAGTGCCGCGCGGGCATGACGTGTCTCTCGATACGCGGCGTTGCCGCTGCTGGGCGACTATTCGAGACGAACGGGGGCAATCCGGTGTCATCTCACTGGAGCGGTTGGAAAGCCGCTTCAGCGCAGGATGCGGGTGACATGTCCCATCTTGCGACCGGGGCGGGCGGTGCCCTTGCCGTAGAGATGAAGATGGGCGCCGGGCTGGGTCAATGCGTCGTCCCAGGCGTCGTCGCCGATCAGGTTGGTCATCGTCACGCCGCTGCCGGTGAGGGCGGTGTCGCCGAGCGGCAGGCCACAGATGGCGCGGATGTGGTTTTCGAACTGGGAGATCTGTGCCCCCTCGATCGTCCAATGGCCGGAATTGTGGACGCGGGGCGCCATTTCGTTGAAGACGGGCCCGTTCTCGGTCGCGAAGAACTCGCAGGCGAGGACGCCGACATAGTCGAGCTCGGCGGCGATGCGACAGGCAAGCGCGGTCGCCTCCTCGGCCTGGGCGAGAATCGCGGGCGGGGCGGGCAGCGTGGAGGTGCGCAGGATCGCGTCCAAATGGACATTGTGCGGCGGATCGTAGCGCACCGTCGCGCCGTCATGGCCGCGCGCGATCAGGATCGAGAATTCATGGCTGAAGGTAACGAAGCCTTCGAGCACGGCAGGGCCGCCGATCGCCTCCCACACCGCATCCGCATCGTCCGCAGAGCGGATCACCGCCTGCCCCTTGCCGTCATAGCCGAAGCGCGTGGTTTTCAGGATGGCCGGGGTGCCGATCCGGTCGAGCGCGACGGACAGGTCCTCGCGACTGTCGACCTGCGCCCAGGGGGCGGGGCGGCCGCCGATGCCGTCGACGAACCGCTTTTCCGCGATCCGGTCCTGCGCGACGCGCAGGGCGCGCGGATGGGGATGGACGGGCACGCGATCGGCCAGCCATTCGACGGGGGCGACGTCGATATTCTCGAATTCGTAGGTCACCACGTCGCATGCGGCGGCGAAGTCGGCGAGAACGATGCGGTTGTGGTAATCGGCGCGGGTGAGGCTGGACGCGGTCTGCGCCGCGACGCTTTCGCGGTCGGGGGCCAGGATATGGGTGCGGTAGCCGAGCTGTGCCGCCGCGACGGCGAGCATGCGGCCGAGCTGACCGCCGCCGAGGATGCCGATCGTGCTGCCGGGGGGGAGGGCGCCGCCGGTCATTGCGGGTCGGTTGTGACGCTGTCGGTCTGGCGGGCGCGCCAGTCCTGGAGGCGGGCCGACAGGCGGTCGTCGGACAGGGCGAGGATGGAGGCGGCGAGCAGGCCGGCGTTGATCGCCCCCGCCTTGCCGATCGCCAGCGTGCCGACCGGAATGCCGCCGGGCATCTGCACGATGGAGAGCAGGCTATCCATGCCCTTCAGCGCCTTGGATTCGACCGGCACGCCCAGCACGGGCAGATGCGTCATCGACGCGGCCATGCCGGGCAGATGCGCCGCGCCGCCGGCGCCGGCGATGATGACCCGCAGGCCGCGATCGGCGGCGCCGGTGGCATAATCATAGAGGCGCTGGGGGGTGCGATGCGCGGACACCACCCTGGTTTCATGCGCGATGCCGAGCGCGTCGAGCGTTTCGCTCGCGTGGCGCATCGTCTCCCAATCGGAGGTGGAGCCCATGATGATGCCGACCAGCGCCATGTTCGTCTGCCTGTTCCGTTCAACTGCCGGTGTCGCGAAGCGGGGTGACTAGCGGGATGGGGGAAAGGGGGCAAGACAGGTGCGTGTCAGGTGAATTCGCAGACATCTTGTATTGCCTGGCGGCCCCTCACCCTCCCATCGCTTCGCGACGGGCCTCTCTCCCCGGAGGGGAGAGGGTTCCAGGGCGACGTATCAGCGCTCGGACAGATAATAGCGTTCGCGCGGGGTCAGGTCGTCGGCCAGTTCGTAGACGATTGGCTGGCCGGTGGGGATTTCCAGGCCGGTGATCTCGTCGTCCGGGATATTCGACAGGTGCTTGACCAGCGCGCGCAGCGAATTGCCGTGCGCCGAGATGAGGACGCGGTTGCCTTCCTTCAGCGCGGGCGCGATGCGGCCGTTCCAATAGGGAAGCACGCGGTCGATCGTGTCCTTCAGGCTTTCCGCGACGGGAATGTCGATATCGGCGTAGCGGCGGTCGTTGGTCATGTCGAACTCACCGCCGGGTTCCGAGGCGGGGGGCGGCACGTCGAAGCTGCGGCGCCAGATCTTCACCTGCTCCTCGCCATGCTTGGCGGCGGTCTCCGCCTTGTCTAGCCCGGTCAGGCCGCCATAGTGACGCTCGTTCAGGCGCCAATGCTTCTCGGTGGGCAGCCACAGGCGACCCATCGTCTCCAGCGCAAGGTTGAGCGTCTTGATCGCGCGGGTCTGGAGGCTGGTGAAGGTCAGGTCGAAATCCAGGCCCTTGTCCGCCATCAGCGCACCGGCGGCACGCGCCTCCGCTGCGCCCTGCGCGGTGACGTCCACGTCCCACCAGCCGGTGAAGCGGTTTTCCAAATTCCAGGCGGACTGGCCGTGGCGGATCAGGACAAGCGTGGGCATGGGTGTTTTCCCTTTTTAACCAGGTGTTCGGTGGCCACGGCGGGCCGGGCGGCCGGATCAGATCTCGTCGATCATCCCGGCCAGCGTTTCCAGGCAGGCGACGCCAAGTTTGGCGGAGCGTGCGCCGGACCAGCCATGGCGTGCGTCCGGATTAGGATCGTGATCCTTGAACGGCATTTCCAGCGTGACCGACACCGCGCCGAACCGCTCGGCCAACTGGTTGGTCGACATCGACAGGTTGGCGTTGCCGGCGGCCGCCTTCTCATAGCCGAGTTCGGTCTGGAAATCGGGCGTGTGGGCGGCCAGGCGGCGGCCGAATTCGTAGAATTTGGCGCCCTGCGCCTCGGTCCAGCTCGGAATGCCCTCGAACCCTGCGATGAAGTTCGCGGGGATCGCCTCGTCGCCGTGCACGTCGATCGCGAAGTCGACGCCGGTTTCGTCCATCCGGTTGCGCACGCACAGCACTTCCGGGCTGCGATCGGGCGTGGGGGCGTGCCATTCGCGGTTGAGGTTCACGCCCGCCGCATTGGTGCGCAGATGGCCGCGGCGAGTGCCGTCGGGGTTCATGTTGGGGACGACATGGACGGTCGCCTTGGCGAGCAGCGCGTCGGCCGCCGAACTGGTCAGCCAGTCGAGTGCACCGTCCATCCACCATTCGGCCATCGATTCGCCGGGATGCTGACGGGCATAAAGCCAGACCTGCCTGGCACCGGTGCCGATGCGGAAATAATCGATCGCCTGCCCATCAAGCGATTGGCCGAGTTCGAGATGGGTGACGCCGGGCCGCGCCGCGATGCGCGCGACGAGCGCATCGTGCATGTCGGTGGTATAGGGTTCGAAATAGGCGAACCAGGCCAGTTCGCTGTCACCGGTCCACTGCCATTCCAGCACGCCATCGCCGTAGCGGGTCGGCGTCATCCACCAGTCGCGGCGATCGGTGCTGGCGCGCACCGCATAGCCGGGCCAGCCGAACGGATAGGCCGAGCCGCCCGCATTGGTGATGCGAAAGGTCAGCGTCCGTCCGCGCGCTCCGGCGACGCGAAAGAAGAACCATTGATAAAAGTCCGACTGGCGATCCTGTACGATCTCCAGATCGACCGTGTCGCCCTCGATCCCGGTGACGCGGATGTTGCCGCTGTCGAAACCGGCGTTGATGGTGATGCTCATTTCACCTCGATAGTGCGACCGGACTCGCCGGGGAACCCCGTGAACAGCGCGCCGGCCAGCTTTGCGGCCTGGCTGGAGGCGGTGGCGTCGGCCGCGCGTGCGTCGGCATAGGTGCGCGAGCTGCCCTCCCACACGGGGGACTGGTCGGCCCGGCGTTTGATGGTGACGGTGAGTTCGGTGGTGACGATGTCGCGTCCGCGGGAAGAGCCGAGCGGGAAGCTGAGGCCCCCGCCGAGGCCAACACCGCCACCGCCGCGTCCGCCGGAGAAGCCGCCGCCGCCAAGGCCGATGGAGACGGGGGACTGGCGCGGCGGGCCGACATGGTTGGCGCGGGTGAAGGCGACGGTGGCGATGAACTGCGGCTGCGCGCCGGGGGCGGGGGTGGCATAGCCGCTGCGCAGCAATTCGGTTTCGACCGCGGCGGCGTAGGTCTTGAATTCGATGGAGGCGGGGCCGGTGGGCGAAAGCGGTTCGACCGCAACGGTGCCGCGCGGGATCGGCTCGCCAAGATGGTAGCGGATCACCTCGGCGGGCGCGGAGCGGCCGGTGGTGGTGCAGGCGGCCAGGCCGGACAGAGCGAGGCCGGACAGGGCGGTGAGGAGGAGCGGGCGTGCGATCATGGAAGCACCTTGCGCAAGACGTTACGGATAGGCAACGCCCGAGATATGCGGAGAGGTCCGTCGCCAACCTTGACTTGCAGGCGGCGGACCACTAGGCGGCGGCACTTTCCAGACACTCATTCATTCGAAAAGAAGCGAATCGATCATGAAGATCCGCAATTCCCTGAAGTCGCTCAAGGATCGTCACCGGGACAACCGCGTGATCCGTCGTCGCGGCCGCACCTACGTCATCAACAAGACCAACCGTCGCTTCAAGGCGCGCCAGGGCTGATTCGGGCCGGCTGGACGGGTTGGTCCGTGCAGTCCGCTGAACAGCCGACCGCCGTCATCTTCGACGTCGGTCGCGTCCTGTACGACTGGGACCCACGGTTCCTGTATCGGCGCCTGATCGAGGACGATCGGGCGCTCGATGCGTTTCTGGCCGATGTGCTGACGCATGACTGGCATTTCCAGCATGACGCCGGCCGCGACTTCGCCGATACATCGGCGGAGCTGATCGCGCGTTTCCCGCAGCATCGCGAACTGATCGGCCATTGGGGTCCACGCTTCCTGGACAGCATCGGCGATCCGATGCCGGGCATGCACGCACTGGTCGAGGAACTCGACGCCCGCGGCGTGCCCCTGTTCGCGATCACCAATTTCAGCCACGAATTCTGGCCGCCGTTCCGTGCGCGCGAGGCGGCGATGTTCGACCGGTTCCGCGACGTGGTGGTATCGGGCGACGAGAAGCTGGTGAAGCCGGACCCCGCGATCTACCGCCTCGCGCTCGACCGGTTCGGGCTGCGGCCAGGCGAGGCGGTGTTCATCGACGACAATGCCGCCAACATCGAAGCGGCCGCCGCGATGGGGATCGTCGCGCTGCACTTCACCGATGTGGGCACGCTGCGCCCGCAACTGGCCGCGCTGGGATTGCCGGTCGCGGCCTGACGCCCGCGTTACTGCGCGTCGATCATCGCCAGCTGCTCCTGATTGGCGCGCGCGGCGTCCGCCTCGACCAGCAACGAGGCGTCGAGCGGCTCGCCAGCCACGACCTGATCGGTGACCACGACGGTGGAGCCGACCTGCGTCACCGCAAACAGCTTCTTGGCGAAGCCGGCGGGCAGGCGGATGCAGCCATGCGAATCGGGAAAGCCCGGATTGCGACCGGCATGCAGCGCCACGCCGTCCCAGGTCAGCCGCTGCATGAACGGCATCGGCGCGTCGTTATACAGGTTGGAGCGGTGCACCTCGCGCTTTTGCAGGATGGGGAACACGCCGACCGGCGTATCCTTGCCATCCTTGCCCGAAGAAATCGTCGCGGCGGCGACCATCATCGATCCGCGGTAGACATAGGCGCGCTGCTCTGGCAGGGATACCACCACAGTGACCGCCTCGGGCGTGCCCGGGTCGTTCCAGACATATTTGTTGGGCGCCAATCCCGCCGCCGCTTGTGTGATGGCAATGGTAGCGTCCTCGGAAGCGTGCGCCGGGGATACGGCGGCGAGCGCGGCGGCACACGCCAGCGCTGCGACAGCGAGTCGGTTCATGTCCCTCATCCTTGGCAAGTTCTGAACGTCTTAACGCGCGTAAACGAAAAACGTGCCAGAGCGGTTCAACGGCAAGGCGTGTGCGAAGCGCGGCGGATTGCCGGAACAGACGGCAAAAATGGCGGAAAAGCGGGCGAAAATTAACCGTCTTTCCTGTAAATAGGCCTCAGCGGGTTTGATCCACGGGGCTAAAAGACATTGACGTACGATCATGACGACGCGGCGCATGGACGCCGTGCCATCCTGAAGAACGGCCTGGTTCTGGCCGGGGCGCTGGCGATCCCCAGCGCGGTTTCCGCCACGCAGCGCCTGACCGCGCGCGACCTGAAGCCGGTGAAGCAGCCGCCGGTGCCGGCGGCACGCGTACCTGCGCAGGCGGTGGCGACCAGCCCGCGCGTCGTGCGGCCGGACCTGTTCCGGCGGGCGATGGCGGCGATGCAGCAGCATGGCAGCCGCATCACGCATCGCGACCGGATCGCGGTGGTCGATTTCGCCGCATCCTCGTCGCAGCCGCGGTTCCACTTCATCGATCTGGTCAGCGGCCAGTCCAGCTCGCTGCTGGTCGCGCATGGCAGCGGCTCCGATCCGGCGCATACCGGCTATCTTCAGCGCTTCTCCAACGCGTTCGGATCGAATGCGTCGTCGGAAGGCGCCTTCCTGACCGACAGCTATTATACCGGCAAGCATGGCCGTTCGCAGCGGCTGGTGGGCATGGACCCGACCAACAACAATGCGATGGGCCGTGCGATCGTGGTGCATTCGGCGTGGTACGCCAACAAGGACGTGCTGAAGGGCCGCGGCGTGCTGGGACGCAGCCAGGGCTGCTTCGCGGTCGGCGAGCGCGACCTGGATCAGGTCTTCGCCCGACTGGGGCCGGGCCGGATGATCTTCGCCGCCAAGGCCTGAGCGAGCGTGCGGCGGCGGGCGGCGGTGCGCCGCGCGCCGCCAATCATCCCAGACCATAACAGCGCCTCCGGCCCGGCATAGCCCAGGCCCAGATGCGCCGGACGCGTGGCGACCAGATCGGCCAGCGTCAGCGATCCCGAGCGCAGGCCGGCGCGTCCCACCTGCGCCCAGCGGCGCGCGGTTTCCCATTTGATCAGGCGCCAGTCCGCAGGTGTCGGCGCATGTTCGGCGCGGTGCGCGGCGAGCAGCCGGGTCAGCGTATCGCCGACCGCGGCAAGGTCGGCCCGGCCCGCGGGCGGCTGACCAGCGACGAGATGGCGCACGATCAGCGCTGCGCGCGCGGGCGCCTCGTCCTCGAACACGGCGGCATAGGCGTCGGCCAGTACGCGCGTCGCGCTTGCCTCCATCGTCGCGGTATAACGCTGCGAGGCGCCACCGGCATGCTGGCGATAGAGGAGCAGCGGCGTGTCGAGCCGGGCGATGCGGCCATGTGGGCGGATGCGGTGATACAGGTCGAAATCCTCGGCATAGAGGATATCGGGGCGGGTGAAGGGGTCGAGCGCACGGGCGGCGGTGGTGCGGACCATCACCGACGACCAGGCGAGCGGGTTGCCGATACGCACCAGCCAGTCGAGCAGCGCGGGCGAGGTGTGCGCGCTGTATCCGGATGGACGGATGCTGCGCCCGCGCAGGAATTCGACATTGGTGCCGAGCAGCGCGACATCGGGGTGCGCGTCGAGATAGGCGACCTGCCGCGCGAAGCGATCCGGGCGGCACAGATCGTCCTGGTCGAGCGCGGCGAGGTAGCGCCCGCGCGCCTCCGCCACCGCGCGGTTGCGGGCGCGCACCGGGCCGCCATTGGCGTCCAGCGCGATCAGGCGGACGCGCGCATCCGGCCAGGACGCGATGAGATCGCGGGTATCGTCGGTCGAGCAATCGTCGACGACCAGCACCTCGAAATCGGGAAAGGTCTGTGCAGCGAGGCTTTGTAGCGTTTCGGGGAGCCAGGCAGCGCCGTTATAGGCCGCCATGATGACGCTGACGGTGGGCGCGGTCATGCGACCGCGCGCGCCGCGCCGCGGCCGAGCACCTGATCGACGATCATCAGCCCGACATCATTCTGCCACAGCCAGAGGCCGTTGGCCTGGCCGACGAAGCTGGGTTCACCGCCGAGCCGGCCCCAGGGCACGAAGCCGGCGGCGAGGCCAATGCCGTACAGATTCGGGATGGGATGGCCATCGGCATCGCAGACGCGGCAATGGCGATCGACCATCGCGCCGCCCTGATCGGCGGCAAGCGGCAGGCGGGCGCCCGTGTCATCCTCCACCGTGAGGGCGTGCGGGCGATAGCCGAGCGCGGCGACGACGAGATCGGCCTCGCGGATGATGCGGCGGGCCGCCTCGTCGGTATCCCCGGCGATGCGGTGGCTGGCGACGCGGGGATCGGCGACGCGGCCGTCGACGCCGAGCAGGCGCAGGACCAGCTCGCGTGCCTCCAGCCGGAAACCGGCAAGGCGATAGACGAAGCCGGATACGGGACAGATGTCGTCGGGGCCGAAATCGGTGAAACCTTCCGCCTGCGCCGCCTCCACCGAGGGATAGAAGGGCCGCAAGGGGCGGCGATGAAGCAGGGTGAGCGCGCCAGCGCCCAGCGGTATGCGCCCCTTGAGCAGCAGGGCGACGCTGGTCAGCGCACTGGTCGAGCCGCCGACGACCGCGATGCGCGGCGCGCGGATCGCGGCCAGCCGGTCGGTGACCGCCTCCAGCCCGCCGATCGTCAGCAGCTCGTCCGAACGGACCAGGCGGTCGCCCGCAAGATCACCCAGCGGTTCGCCGGCGACGATGCGGGCGGCGACCGATGGCGGCTGATGCCCCCCCGTCGCGATCACCACCGCGCGCGCGGTTCGCAGCGTCTCCTGCCCATCCGACAGGCGGCGCAGGCGGACGCTCCACAGGCCGTCGGTGCGCCTGCGGGCGGCGACGGCCTCGTGCCCGGTCAGTACGGTGCCGCCACCGTCGCGCACGATGCCGGCCAGCCGCGTACCGGTTTCGCGAAGCAGCGGGCCGGCTTCGGCGAGGGGGACGCCGAGCGCGTCGCGATAGGCATCGACGGTGCGGCCGACCGGGTGATCGGCGAGCGCGGCGATTTCGGCGTAGGGATTGTCGCGCACCGCGGTGAGAAAGGTCTGCGCGGTGGAATCGGAGGTGATCGCATAGCCGCCCAGGCGACCGCCGCCGACATGGTCGTCGCGCTCCACCAAAATCATGTCGCGGGCGAGCGTGCCGAGCAGCCCATGCTTGCTGGCGGCGGTGAGGATCGCGGTGCCCGCCGGGCCACCGCCGACGATGACCAGCGAGGCAATCGGCGCTTCGGGTGCCGCCGCGACGCGCGGCGTGATGCGCGAACAGGCGCGCGCGACGGCATCGACCACGCGGCCGACGTCATCCGCCGCCATCGCATCGGTAATCGGCAGCGACAGCATGCGGCCGGCAACATCGTCCGCCACCGGTGTCGGCTCGATCACGCAATGGTCGCGGAACCAGGGTTGCTGGCCGAGATGGGGGGAGAAATACTGGCCGCAGCCGATCCCGTCGGCCTCGATCGCCGCGGCAATGGCGGGGCGGTGCGCGGCAAGCGGGCGGGGCAGCAGCAACGGCATGAACTGCGTGGCGCGGCGCGTGCCTGATGCACGCTGCAGGGTCAGCGCATCGCCGACCGCGGTGCGATAGGTCGCCTCCAGCATGGCGCGGTGATCGGTCACGGCGTCAATCTCGGCCAGCTTGGCGCGGGCCATGATCGCCAGGATCTCGGGCAGCTTGGCGTTCAGGCCGGGCATCGTCGCGCTGCGCGGGGCGCCGAACCCGAAATTGGTCATGATGCGCAGCCGGTCGATCAGGGCGGTATCCGCGCTGTGGATCAGGCCGCCCTCCGCCACGGCAAAGGTCTTGGTGGCGTGCATCGAGTGGACGACGGCGAAGCGGGCATCGGCGCCGAAGGCGCGGCCCGCGGCATCGCGCGTGCCGAGCGAGGCGGCGGCGTCGATCACCACACCCACCCCGTGGCGCTGCGCCAGCCAGGCATAGCGATCGAGATCGATGGCGTTGCCAAAGGTCGCATAGGGCACGATCACGCCGATGCGCGCACCATGCTGCGCCAGCAGCCGTTCCTCCGCCGCGGGGCTGAGGCCCCAGTCGTCGGGATCGATGTCGCAGACGAGCGGCGTCAGCCCGGCCCACATCGCGGCATGCGCGGTGGCGGCAAAGGTCAGCGCGGGCATCAGGGCCAGCGTGCCGGGGGCGATGCGCGCCCCGGCTGCGTCGCGGATCGCGATCATCAGGCCTAGCGTCGCATTGGCGACCGCAAGGCAGGCGCCCCGGCCGTCGAACAGCTGCCCGGTCGCCTCCGCCTCAAAGGCGCGCACCTCCGGCCCGTTGTTGCTGAACACGCCCGATGCCTCGACACGGCGCAGCGCGTCCAGATGCTCGCTCAGCCGGGGCGGATTGGGGGCGATCAGGGGAAGGGGACTCATCAGCGCGGTACCGGTTGTTGCAACGGCGTTGACCTAGATCAGCCGATGCTAATGTTCGGTTACGTACGCGCGGTCCATGAGCGGTGGAGGCGGGATCGGTGCCAGCGCCGTTGCACGCGCGCCGGGCGGCCGGTAAGCGCGCGGGAACCATGTCCCAGCCGCTCATCATCGCCGTGCCCAAGGGGCGCATCCTGGCCGAAGCGCTGCCGCTGCTCGCCGCCGCGGGCATCCAGCCCGAAGCCGCCTTTTCGGATGAGAACAGCCGTGCGCTGCGCTTCGCCACCGACGATCCGGAAATCGAGCTGATCCGGGTGCGCGCGTTCGACGTGGCGACCTTTGTCGCGCATGGCGCTGCGCAACTGGGCATCGTCGGGTCCGACGTGCTGGCCGAGTTCGGTTATTCCGAGCTGTATGCGCCGGTCGACCTCGGCATCGGGCATTGCCGCATCTCGGTGGCGGAACCGGCCGACATGGCGGCAAGCGACGATCCGCGCGGGTGGAGCCATGTTCGCGTGGCGACGAAATATCCCCACATCACCAGTGCCTACTTCGCGAAGCGCGGGGTGCAGGCGGAGTGCGTGAAGTTGAACGGTGCGATGGAGCTGGCGCCAACGCTGGGGCTGGCGCCGCGGATCGTCGACCTGGTGTCGTCGGGGCGGACGCTGAGCGAGAACGGGCTGGTCGAGGTGGAGGTGATCGCGCATGTCACCTCGCGTCTGGTGGTCAACCGCGCGGCGATGAAGACGCGCGGGCGGGTGGTGCCGCTGGTCGAGGGGATCAGGCGCGCGGTGGCGGAGAGGGCGGCGTGATGCGGCTGGATGTGGGCGAGGCGGGGTTCGCGGCGCAGTTCGAGGCACTGGTCGATGCGCGGCGCGAGGCGGACGCCGATGTGGCGCGCGACGTGGCGACCATCCTGCGCGCGGTGCGCGACGAGGGCGAGGCGGCGGTGGCGGCGTTCACGCGCAAGCTGGACGGGCACGACCTGGCGGAAACCGGCTGGCGGATCGAGCCGGCGGATTGCCGCGCCGCCTATGAAGGGCTGGAGCCCGAGCTGCGCGCGGCGCTGGACCTGGCCGCCGCGCGCATCCGCACCTATCACGAAAAGCAGAAGCCCGAGGACAGCGAGTGGGTGGACGAGGCGGGCGTCCGGCTGGGCGCGCGCTGGCGGCCGGTGGACGCGGCGGGGCTGTACGTGCCCGGCGGGCGGGCGGCCTATCCGTCGTCGCTTCTGATGAACGCGATCCCCGCCAAGGTGGCCGGCGTCGGGCGTCTGGTGATGACGGTGCCGACGCCCGGGGGGCAGACCAACGCGCTGGTGCTGGCGGCGGCGCATCTGGCGGGCGTGGACGAGGTGTGGCGGATCGGCGGCGCGCAGGCGATCGGCGCACTGGCGTATGGCGCGGGGCGCATCGCGCGCGTCGATGTGGTGACGGGGCCGGGCAATGCCTGGGTCGCGGAGGCCAAGCGGCAGGTGTACGGCGTGGTCGGCATCGACATGGTCGCTGGGCCGAGCGAGATCGTGGTGGTGGCCGACGCGAAGAACGACCCCGAATGGATCGCGGCCGACCTGCTGAGCCAGGCCGAGCATGACACGGTGACGCAGTCGATCCTGTTCACCGACGATGCGGGCTTCGCCGACAAGGTGGCGGAGGCGGTGGACCGGCAGATCCCCGAACTGGCGACCGCCACCGTGGCGCGCGCGGCATGGGATGCCAACGGCGCGATCATCGTCGTGCCGACTCTGGACGAGGCGATGCCGCTGGTCGATCGGCTGGCGCCCGAGCATCTGCAGATCGCGACCGACGATCCGCAGGCGCTGTTCGACCGGGTGCGCCATGCCGGCAGCGTGTTCCTGGGCCGCTACACCCCCGAGGCGATCGGCGATTATGTCGCGGGGCCGAACCATGTGCTGCCGACCGGGCGGCGGGCCCGCTTCGCCAGCGGATTGTCGGTGCTGGATTTCATGAAGCGGACGAGCTTCCTGGGGCTGACCGAGGAATCGCTGAAGGTGCTGGGGCCCGCCACGGTCGCGCTGGCCGAGGCGGAAGGGCTACCCGCGCATGCGCGGTCGGTGGCGTTGCGCCTGCGACTGAACCGATAGGACAGAGTTTCTAGTCCGACAATTGACGGCACGATCTCCCCGCCTCTAGAGTGAAATCCTGAGGCGCAACCAGCGCTTGGCGGGAGAGGATCGGCATGGAAACGGGACGTATGGCACGTCGGCTGGCGTGGAGCGCCGGCGTCGCGATGGCACTCGGCCTGGGTGCGGTGTCGGTGGCGCAGGATGCGCCGGCACGCGGCGGCGCAGGTCGCTATGTCGATCGGCCGGGGTCGAACCCGATCATCCGCGACCGCTTCACCGCCGACGTCGCGCCGCTGGTCGTGGGCGACCGGCTGTACCTCTATGCCGGGCGCGACGAGGCCAAGGGCAAGCAGGGCTTCACGATGAACGAATGGCTGGCCTATTCGACCACCGACATGAAGCACTGGACGGCGCATGGTGCGATCATGAAGCCGACCGACTTCGCATGGGCCAAGGGCGAGGCCTGGGCGTCGCAGATGGTGGAGAAGAATGGCAAATTCTACTTCTACGTAACGGTCGAGCATGACGCGACGCATCCCGGCAAGGCGATCGGGGTGGCGGTGGGCGATACGCCGCTGGGGCCGTTCAGGGACGCGCGCGGGTCGGCGCTGGTGACGGACAACAAGGCGACATGGCGCGCATGGAGCGACATCGACCCCACCGTGTTCACCGACGATGACGGGACGAGCTGGCTGGCCTGGGGCAATTCCAACCTCTACCTCGCCAAGCTGAAGCCCAACATGACCGAACTGGACGGCGAGCCGCGCGAGTTGAAGGTCACCAATTATCTGGAAGGCCCGTGGCTGCACAAGCGGGGCAAGCTCTATTACCTGACCTACGCGTCGATCAAGGAGCCGGAGCAGAAGAAGGAGCGCATCTCCTACGCCACCGCGCCCTCGGTCGAGGGGCCGTGGACCTATCGCGGCGAGCTGACCGGCGAGGCGACGAACAGCTTCACCATCCATGCCGGCATCGCAGCGTTCAAGAACGACTGGTACTTCTTCTATCATGACGGCACGCTGACCATCGACGGTGAGCAGGGTGGCGAGTTCCGTCGATCGGTCGCGGGCGAGCGGCTGTATTACAATCCCGACGGGACGATCCAGCCGATCAGGCAGACGCGCGAAGGCGTGACGCTGCCCAAGGGCAGGATCGGCACGCCCACGACGACGGTGATGGCGAGATAGCGGCGGGGTGACGACCGCGCCGCATCGGCGTAAAGGCGCGACGATGAATCGTACCAGCAACCGTACCAAGGAGCGCGCGGCGGCGCGCTTGGCCGCCGTTCAGGCGCTGTATCAGCACGAGATGGAGGGCACCGCCGTCCCCGTGCTGCTGCATGAATTCCACAATCACCGCATCGGCGCGACGATCGAGGATGTCGAATATGCCGAGGCGGATACCGACTTCTTCGACGACATCGTCAAGGGTGTGACCGACCGGGCGGGCGAGATCGACCTGCTGATCGAGGGCAAGCTGGCCGCGGGCTGGTCGCTGGCGCGGCTGGACAAGCCGATGAAGGCGATCCTGCGGGCCGGTACCTACGAACTGCTGGCGCGCCGCGACGTGCCGGTGGGGGCCGTCATCAGCGAATATGTCGATGTGGCGCATGCATTCTACGAACGGCGTGAGTCGGGGTTCGTGAACGGCGTGCTGGACGGGATCGCCAAGACGGTCCGCGCCTGATGCCGCGCCCGCGGCGATGACCGAGGGAGAGTTCATCGCCGCGCTGCGCACGCTGCCGCTGCATCCCGGCGCGCGCGGCCTGACCGACGACGGCGCGGTGGTGGATGCGGGCGCGCTGTTCGTGACCACCGACAGCCTGGTCGAGGGGGTGCATTATCTGGCGAGCGACCCGCCGGGCGACGTGGCGTGGAAGCTGGTCGCCACCAACCTGTCCGACCTGGCCGCCAAGGGCGCCGGTGTCGAGGGGGTGCTGCTCAACTATCCGATCGGCGACGATGCGTGGGACCGGGCGTTTCTGGCCGGGTTCGGCGACGCGCTGCGTGCCATGGGCGCGCGGTTGATCGGGGGGGATACCGTTTCGCTGCGCGGTGCCCGCACGCTGACCCTGACCGCGCTCGGCAGCGACGCGGCGGCGCCGGTGCGATCGGGGGCGCAGGGCGGCGATGCGCTGTGGGTGACGGGCACGATCGGCGATGCCGGGGCGGGGCTGACGATCGCGCAAGGGTCGGATGGACCAGCGGAATTGCTGGAGGCCTATCGCCGGCCGGTGCCGCGGCTGGCGGAGGGGCGGGCGCTGGCGCCGGTCGCGCGGGCGATGATGGACGTGTCCGACGGCCTGCTCATCGATGCAGGCAGGATGGCGGCGGCGAGCGGGGTGGCGGTGACGGTCGACCTGGACGCGGTGCCGCTGTCGGACGCGTACCGGGCCTGGGGCGGCGATGCAAGGGCCGCAGCGACCTCGGGGGACGATTACGAACTGCTGTTCGCGCTGGCCGGGGGGGCGGTGCCGCCGGTGGCCGCGACGCGGGTGGGATGGTTCGCGGTGGGCGAGGGCCTGTCGCTGATCGAGCATGGCCGCGCGGTGGCGTTGCCGTCGTCGCTGGGGTTCGAGCATCGCGGGTCGTGATCGGCGGTCGCGACGGACTATCACATGATGATTGCGTTTTGGCTGCGGGTGTTTAGCCTCCCTTCTTATCCGGCAAGAGACCGGGTTTGGACGAGGGAGGATGCTTCAGCATGACGACCGTCTCCGTGGCCATGATCGGCGGACTGATCGCCGTACTTTATGGTGCCATAACAAGCCGCCAGTTGCTGGGGTTGTCGCCCGGCGATGCGCGGATGCAGGACATCGCCGCCGCCATCCAGGAAGGGGCCAAGGCCTATCTGGGGCGGCAATATACCACCATCGCCATCGTCGGCGTGGCCGTCGCCGTGGTGATGGCGGTGACGCTGGGATGGTTGTCCACCACCGCTTTCGTGATCGGCGCGGTCCTGTCGGGGGTGGCGGGGTTCGTCGGCATGACGATCTCGGTGCGGGCGAACGTGCGGACGGCGGAGGCGGCGCGGACCAGCCTGCAGGGCGGGCTGACCGCGGCGTTCCGGTCGGGGGCGGTGACGGGGATGCTGGTCGCGGGGCTGGGCCTGCTGTCGATCGCGGTGCTGTTCTGGTATCTGACCGGGCCGGGCGGGCGCCTGCCGAACGATCGGGGGATCGTGGAGGCATTGACCGCGCTGGCGTTCGGCGCGTCGCTGATCTCGATTTTCGCGCGGCTGGGCGGGGGCATCTTCACCAAGGCGGCCGATGTCGGCGCGGATCTGGTCGGCAAGGTGGAGGCGGGGATACCCGAGGACGATCCGCGCAACCCGGCGGTGATCGCGGACAATGTGGGCGACAATGTCGGCGACTGCGCCGGCATGGCCGCCGACCTGTTCGAGACCTATGTGGTGACGCTGGGCGTGACGATGGTGTCGATCGCGCTGCTGGTGCGCGCCGATCCGGCCGAGCTGATGCAGTTGATGGGCCTGCCGCTGGTGATCGGCGCGGTGTGCATCGTCACCTCGATCATCGGCACCTATGCGGTGCGGCTGGGGCGGGGCAGCATCATGGGGGCGTTATACAAGGGGTTCTGGGCATCGGCTCTGCTGTCGATCCCGGCGCTGTACGTCGCCACGCGCTGGGTGCTGGGCGACCTGTCGGCGATGATCGGGGGCGCGGGCTTTCTGGATGCAGGCGCGGATGCGCTGACGCTGGACCCGGACCCCGGCAGCGCGGCGAGCTTCACCGGCATGGACCTGTTCTGGTGCATGCTGGTCGGGCTGGCGGTGACCGCGCTGATCGTGTGGATCACCGAATATTACACGGGCACCGCCTATCGCCCGGTCAAGTCGATCGCCAAGGCATCGGAGACGGGGCACGGCACCAACGTGATCCAGGGGCTGGCGATCAGCCTGGAGGCGACCGCGCTGCCGACGCTGGTCATCGTCGTCGCGGTGGTGGTGGCGTATCAGCTGGCGGGGATCATCGGCATCGCCTTTGCCGCGACCGCGATGTTGGCGCAGGCGGGGATGGTGGTCGCGCTCGACGCATACGGCCCGGTCACCGACAATGCCGGCGGCATTGCCGAGATGGCCGGCCTGCCCGACGAAGTGCGCGAGCGCACCGACGCGCTGGACGCGGTGGGCAATACCACCAAGGCGGTGACCAAGGGCTATGCGATCGGCTCAGCGGGCCTCGCCGCGCTGGTGCTGTTCGGAGCCTATACCACCGACCTGCGCACCTATTTTCCGGACGTGACGGTCGATTTCAGCCTGTCCAACCCGTATGTCATCGTCGGATTGCTGCTGGGCGCGCTGCTGCCCTATCTGTTCGGCGCGTTCGGGATGACCGCGGTCGGCCGCGCGGCGGGCGCGGTGGTGGAGGAGGTGCGCGGCCAGTTCCGCGACAATCCCGGCATCATGGCGGGCACCAGCCGGCCCAATTACGGACGCACCGTCGACCTGGTCACCCGCGCCGCGATCCGCGAGATGATCGTGCCCTCGCTGTTGCCCGTGCTGTCGCCGATCGCGGTCTATTTCATCGTGCGGGCGGTGGCGGGGCAGGCGAACGGCTTTGCCGCGCTAGGCGCGATGCTGCTGGGCGTAATCGTGTCGGGCCTGTTCGTCGCGCTGTCGATGACGAGCGGCGGGGGCGCGTGGGACAATGCCAAGAAATATATCGAGGACGGCAATCACGGCGGCAAGGGATCGGAGGCGCACAAGGCGGCGGTGACCGGCGACACGGTGGGCGATCCGTACAAGGACACGGCGGGGCCGGCGGTCAATCCGATGATCAAGATCACCAACATCGTCGCCCTGCTGCTGCTGGCGGCACTCGCCGGGGGGTGATGCGGGGCGCCTCTTGCAAGGGGACGCCGCCTTGATATTCTTCGTGCCTTCGGTGCGGCCCCAGGGGAAGGGGGGTGCCGAAGGGGGGAAACATGAAGTCTGGAATCTATGCGCTGGCCCTGTTGCTGACAGGGGCCAGCCCGGTCGTGGAAACGCCGGCGGCGGATAACGCACCCGTGCCGGTCGAGGTGTTCGCCCAGCTGCCGGCGATGGAGGGGCCAAAATTGTCGCCGGACGGGACGCGTCTCGCCGCCAAGATGGCGATCAGGGGCAAGCAGTATCTGGTCGTCACGCCGCTGGCCGACAATGGCGCGGCAAAGGCGATGCGCATCGGCGACAAGATGGACGTCAACTGGTGGCGCTGGGTCGGCGACAAGTGGCTGGCGGTCGGCATCGGTACGCAGGACGTGATCTATGGCGAGGAGGTGTACATCACCCGCCTGCTGGGCGTGCCGGCGGACCTGAGCAGTACGAAGCAGATCGACTGGCCCCGTTCGGGCATCCGCGCCGACGAGGTGCTGTGGACCGCCAAGGACGGCAGCCCGCGTATCCTGTTCGCCAAGCAGACCGGCATCGAATCGATGGATCAGGTCTATCCGTCGGTGTTCGAGGCGGACCTGTCGACCGGCCGGGCCAAGCTGGTGGCGGACGGGCAGCGCAACGTGTGGAACTGGTATGCCGACGGGCAGGGCCAGGTGCGGATCGGCTATCGCTACAATGACGAAAGCCGCAAGGCGATGCTGCTGTACCGCGACCGCAATGGCGAGCCGTTCCGCACCATCGCGCGTGCCGACCGCAAGCGCGACGAGGGCATGGTGGTGCCGCTGACCTTTCGCCCCGACGGCTCGGCACTGGCCTTCGACGACAGCGACGGCCATGACGCGCTGTACGAGGTGTCGCTGCCCGACCTGAAGCTGGGCAAGAAGGTGTATGCCGCGCAGGGCTATGACCTGGACGGCCTGATCGACAATGCGGCCGAGACCGATGCCGACGGCGTCAACGTCACCGACACGTTCGGTCATACCGTGTGGTTCAATCCGACGTTGAAGCAGATTCAGGACGGCGTGGACAAGGCGGTGGGCGAGCGCCGGGCGCGGATCGTGTCGTGGAACGGCGACCGCAGCAAATTGCTGGTCGAGGTGGGGCGCCCGTCCCAGGCCGGAGCGCTGTATTACTGGGACACGAGCTATGGCAACATGCAGCGCTATGCGTGGAACAACGACACGCTGAAGGGACGCGTGCTGTCGCCGGTGTCGACCGTGCATTACACCGCGCGCGACGGCACGCCGATCGAGGCGGTGCTGACCCTGCCGCGACTGCGCGCCCACAAGAACCTGCCGCTGATCGTGCTGCCGCATGGCGGGCCGTTCGCGCGCGATGCGGAAGGGTGGGACTGGTGGACGCAATATCTGGCCGAGCTGGGCTATGCGGTGATCCAGCCCAATTATCGTGGCTCGTCCGGCTATGGCACCGACTTCGCGAAGAAGGGCGAGGGGGAGTGGGGCCTGAAGATGCAGGACGATCTGGACGATGCCATCCCCTTTCTGGCCAGGCAGGGCATTGCCGACCCCAAGCGCGTGTGCATGATCGGCGCATCCTATGGCGGCTATGCCGCGATGCGCGCGGCACAGCGGAACGGCGACCTGTATCGCTGCGCGGTGTCCTATGCCGGGGTGTCGGACCTGGCCGCAATGCAGCGCTATGACGGGCAGTTCCTGTTCGGCAAGACGCGCGGCGACTGGCTGAAGAAGCAGGCGCCCGATTACCGCGCGGTATCGCCCCGGTTCGGCGCGGCGGGCTTTTCGATCCCGATCCTGCTGGTGCACGGGCGCGAGGACAAGCGCGTGCCGGTGAAACAGTCGCGGATGATGGCCGATGCTCTGAAGGCGGCGGGCAAGCCGTACGATTATATCGAACAGCCGCTGGCCGACCATCATTTCACCCGCGGCGAGGACCGGCTGGAATTCCTGAAGGCGATGGCGGCGTTTCTGGCAAAGCATAACCCGGCATGACCCGCGGCACTCCATCGCCGCCGGGCGTTGATCGGGGATGACCGAGACACAAGCCGCCCCGGCCCCGCGCATCGCGCTGCATTATCAGATGCTGATCGGCTTTGCGGTGGGGCTTGGCGGCGGGCTGCTCGTCAACCTGACCGCCGGCGGCGCGGACTGGGTGGAGACGGTGACGACCTATGTCACCGGACCGCTGGGTCAGGTGTTCCTGCGCCTGTTGTTCATGCTGGTCATCCCGCTGCTGTTTTCCGCGCTGGTGACGGGTGTCGCGGAGATGGGCGATGTCGCCGCGCTGAAGCGGATCGGGTTGCGGACATTGGCGGCGACGCTGGTGTTGTCGGCGATTTCGGTGGTGGTGGCACTGGTGCTGGTCAACGTGCTGCGGCCCGGGAGCGGGGTGGATGCGGAGACGGCACGCGCACTGCTGGCGCAGGCGCAGCAGGGGGCAGGGAGCATCCTGGCGTCGACGCGCGAGCAGCCGGGCGCCGTGGAGCAGGTGCTGGCGATCATTCCGTCCAACGTGATCCGCGCCGCGTCGCAGGACGACATATTGGCGCTGATGGTGTTCGCGCTGGCCTTCGGCATCGGGCTGGTGCTGGTCGGCGAGGAGAAGACGCGGGCGCTGCGCGAGGCGATCGAGGGGATCCTGGCGGTGACGCTGCGGCTGATCGGGCTGGTGATCCGGCTGGCGCCGATCGCGGTGGCGTGCTTCATGTTCAACCTGGCGGCGCTGTTCGGGCTGGACCTGCTGGTGCGGCTGGGCGCCTATGTCGGCACCGTGCTGCTGGCGCTGGGGTTCCAGTTGATCGTCGTCTACGGGCTGGCGGTGTGGCTGGGCGGCGGCATGCGGCCGTGGCGCTTCTTTGCCGGCGTGCAGGAGGCGATGGTGATGGCGTTCGCCACCGCATCGTCGAACGCGACGCTGCCCACCTCGCTGAAGGTCGCGGAGGAACAGTTGAAGCTGCCGCGCAAGGTGTCGCGCTTCGTGCTGACCATCGGGGCGACCGCGAACCAGAACGGTACCGCGATCTTCGAAGGCGTGACGGTGATCTTTCTGGCGCAATTGTTCGGGCACGACCTGTCGCTGGGGCAGCAGGCGATGGTGATGGCGGTGTGCATCCTGGGCGGGATCGGCACCGCAGGCGTGCCGGCGGGATCGCTGCCCGTGATCGCGCTGATCCTGGGGATGGTGGGCGTGCCGCCGACCGCGATCGGCCTGATCCTGGGCGTCGACCGGTTTCTGGACATGTGCCGGTCGATGCTGAACGTGACCGGCGACCTGGCGGTGGCGAGCGTGGTGGCGCATGGTGTCGCCGGCGGCGGGGGCGGGGCCGGCGGGGCGGCGAAGCCCGCGTGACTTGCCGGCCCGAGATGCGCTACCCATATGGGTCGCATCCCCGTAACCTTGCGTGCCTTTCTTTTCGGGCCTTTCTCGGCTAAGGCGGCGCGCCGTTGCGGCGAACCCTTTTTACGACCAGTTGAGGTAGCTTTTTGGCCAAGGAAGAACTGCTCGAGATGCGTGGCCGCGTGGTGGAGCTTCTCCCCAACGCGATGTTCCGCGTGCAGCTCGAGAATGACCACGAGATTCTGGGACACACCGCAGGCAAGATGCGCAAGAACCGCATCCGCGTGCTGGTCGGCGACGAGGTGCTCGTCGAGCTGACCCCGTACGACCTGACCAAGGGCCGGATCACATATCGCTTCAAGTGATGGGTGATGTTGGCGGCGAGGTCATCATGAACCCCGCCCTCGTTCTAGCTTCTTCCAGCCCGCGCCGTCGCGACCTGCTCGCGCGGATCGGTGCCGTGCCTGCGCGCCAGGCCGCCCCCGACATCGACGAGGAGCCGCGGCCGAACGAGTTGCCCCGCGTCTATGCGCTGCGGCTGGCGGTGGAGAAGGCGCAGGCCGTGCTGCGGGGGCCGGGCGAGATCGTGATCGCGGGCGACACCACCATCGCGGTCGGGCGCCGCATCCTGCCGCCCGCAACCGATGAGGGCGTGCAGCGCCGCCTGCTCGCGCTGCTGTCCGGCCGGCGCCACCATGCCTTGTCCGCGATCTGCGTGATCGATGCGGCGGGCACCGTTCGCACGCGGATCGCCGACACGGTGGTCGCGTTCAAGCCGCTGTCAGCGGCCGAGATCGACGATTATGTCGCGTGCGGCGAGGGGCTGGGCAAGGCGGGCGGCTATGCCATCCAGGGCCGCGCCGAGGCGTTCGTCCGCTTCCTGTCGGGCAGCCATTCGGGCGTCGTCGGCCTGCCCCTGTTCGAGGCGCGCGCGCTGTTGAAGGCGTCCGGCCTGCCGCTTGGCTGAATGGCTGTACGAGGCGGGGATCGGCGAGGCACGGGCCGCGCTGGTCGCGGACGGCTGCATCGTCGAGGCGGCGATCGAGCCGGAGGATGTGCTGGCCGTCGATACCGTCTCGGCCGGGCGTCTGGTGGAAATCCTGCCCGGACGGCAGGGACGCGTGACGCTGGCTGCGGGCGGTGACGTGTTTCTGGGGCGCGTGCCCGCGGGGGTGACGCAAGGCGGTGCGCTCACCGTGCAGGTGGTGCGCGAGGCGATCCCCGAGCGAGGTCGCGCCAAGCTGCCCAAGGCGGTGGCGAGCGAGGCGGCTCCGGTGGCGGGGCCAGACCTGTTGCAGCGAATTATGGCGAGTGGTGTTCCGGTGCGGCAGATGCGGTCGCACGAGGCCGACGCGCTGGAGGCGGCGGGCTGGTCCGAACTGCTGGACGAGGCGGTGACGGGCGAGATTGGCTTCGGGCCGGGGGCGCTGCGCATGACCGCGACGCCGGCGATGACGCTGTTCGACGTGGACGGCGCACCGCCGCACGATGCGCTGGCGCTTGCCGCGGCGCGGAGCGTGGCGCGCGCGATCCGGCGGCATGGCATCGGCGGGTCGATCGGCATCGATTTTCCGACGATCGAGGGCAAGGCGGCGCGACTGGCGGTGGCCCAGGCGATCGACGCCGAGCTGGCGCCCCCGTTCGAGCGGACCGCGGTCAACGGCTTCGGTTTCCTCCAGATCGTGCGGCCGCGACCGCGCGCATCGATTCCGGAGCGATTGGCGGCGGACCCGGTGGGGGCGGCGGCGCGCGCCGTGCTGCGCCAGATCGAGCGGGCGCCGGTCACCGCCTCGCGCATCCACCGGCTGGCGCCGGCGGTGTATGACCGAATCATCGCGCGCCCGGACTGGTGCGCCGAACTGGCGCGCCGCACGGGCGTGCAGCATCAATTGGAGCGTGGCGGATGAAATGCCCGATCTGCGGCCAGCCGGCCGTGCCCGAATACAAGCCCTTTTGCTCGCGCGGATGCCGCGACCGCGACCTGTTGCAATGGCTGGGCGACGGATATCGCGTGCCGGGACCGCCGGCAGACGAAGAAGGGCTGGACATGGGCGAAAACCGCCCCTAAACGCGCGTCTCCGATCGCAACGCGGTCCGGGCCCAAGTAGCTCAGTTGGTAGAGCATGCGACTGAAAATCGCAGTGTCGGTGGTTCGATCCCGCCCTTGGGCACCATTCCCTTTGATCGCGCACAGGAACGAGTGCAGATCGCTCGACTAACGAGCGCCTCAGACACATCAAGCGACGTCATGTCTGACGTTCTCCACGTAAATTTCGTCGATAAAGGCTGGGCCAAGTTTTCGACGGGATCGGAGACGTGACTACTGCTTGTCGCCTCTCTCCTTCGGGATCGCCCGATCAATTCAGAACTGCCATCCATCCAGCATCCTTTCGGATGTGATCACCGTCCATCGGATCACGCCGCGCCCCATCCCTCCAGGCTCGCGCCCACTGCGCCGGCGGATAGCCGGGCTCCCAGCATCAGCGTGTGCAGCTGCTTCATCTTGAGGATTCGCGTGGCGCCCGCCGTCCGGTCGTTGCAGGCGTTGTACTCCGTCCGGGTGAGTTGCGGCTGCAGGATCACGACGCGACGCGCGTAACCGGGCGGCAGGTCTCGCGCGCGCCGGATCATCCCCGTGCGATCCGCCTGGGGGCTGCCCGCAAGCCACACGGCCGAGCCAATCAGATTGTCGTGGTTGCGGCCGAGGGCGTCCGCCAGCGTCGTGCGGTCCAGATGTCGCAGGTTCTTGACCGCCTGACCAACGACGACCTCGAACTTAGAGGCGGACACCTCCCGCCCGGCCCTGTCCGATCCAGCCGCCTTGACATGGAACAGGGTAACGAGATCGTCGTCGGCGATGTGGATGAAGTCGGCGATCTCCATGGAGCCGTCGTCGCTCGCGAGCCATCCACTGCCGCCGAACTCGTCGAAGACGTAGCCGAAGAGTGAGTTGTCGACCGCTCCCGCGACTTTGCTGCCGATCCGGCCCGCGAGCGTCTGCCCGGCCGCCACCGCCGGCTTCTCGCAGGCCACGTCGTAGCCCGTGAGATCCACGAACCTCCAGTCGAAGCGCTGGTCGCGGTAGGCGCTGGTGTAGCAGCCGCCATGCGACAACGTGTGTCCGCTGCCGTATCTGATCTTGGTCCAGTCGACGTCGCGCAGATGGTCCAGGCACACGTCGCGGTCGTCGTCCGTTCCGTAACGGACGTCAATCCACTCGGCTTCGATGGCAATCCGCCCCTCGCTCATCGATGGCTCGATGCGAACGTCGCCCAGATCCGTCCCCTGATGGACGACCCTCGCGGTCAGGGCGGCTCTGTCGGTGGCGACGATCTCTAGGTCGGTCGCGAGCGCCCAGCTCTCCATGCTCCGGATCTCGTCGCGATCGAGGGAAGCGCCGAAGAGCTCGGACGGGACGAACCCCACCTCATATGCGTCGTCAACGCCCCCCAGGTCGTCCAGACTTCGCGCCAGCATCCCAAAGCGACCGCTGGGCGCGGGCGGAGCGGCGACGCGGTCGATCAGCATCTCCAGTCGGGCTGCGAACTGACCCCAGTCCTTCGGACGGCTCGTCCAAACGCGCGAGTTGCCGGGGAACGCGCCGATGGACGCGTCCTCGGTGCCGTCCAGCTTGAGGGGAACGGTGCTGCGCATCGCGGAGTAGTGGAAGGTCTGATCGCCCAGCGGATCCAGTGCGTATTCCAAGGCGGTCCCCATAAGGGTCTTGGCGCTCGGCTTCGAGTCGGTGTCCTCGTGGATGCCGTTCATCCAGATGACCGACGCTCGAGATCCGACGAAGGCGGCCTCGATGACGGATCTCTCGACGAGTGCGGCGCATCCGACCCTCGCGATGCCGCCCAGCAGTCCGGACCGGGACGCGCATACCCCCGCCAGATCCCCCTTGGTCGCGACAACGATCAGGTGGTGCTGGACGTTCATCAGCAGGCTTTCGGGCGCCCAGGCCGGGGCCCTCACTTCCACATACCCGATCGTCCGCACGCGCAGGCCGCCGTAGGAGTGAGCGGCCGACGTCTCCCGCGGACCGTTCGCGACGTCGGAGCCGAGGATGCCGTCGATCTCGGCGCACAGGGTGGACAGGAAGCGGTCGGCACGAGTCGTCGCGCGCCGCCTGAGCAGGAGCGGCGCAAGGAACGGCCGGAGGATGGCTGTGTTCGGAGGGGTGGCCATGCGCCATCGTTTCTACGGCGGCGCGGGTGACGCGTACAGCCCCGCGGAGGACGAGTGACCGGGGACGGGGATGTCGAAGCCGAGGAGAGGTCGTCGGCTGGCACCGACCGCCGCGTCATTCCGTATGACGCGGCTGGAACGTCGTCTCGTCATCGTGAAGGTAGGGCGCCTTCCTGATTTCGAGGTTCGCGCCATGGAAGCAATACTTTCGCTCGGCGGCCTCCGTCGCGCCATCCACGAGCTGGAGGGTGGCGCGATATCGCGAGAAGGCGTCCGCTACGGTGACGACGGGGCCGCCACCGTAGCGCCATTCCGCCATCGCCTCCCATTTCGGGATGCGTGTCAGGAGCGTACGGTCGAAGGGCGCCTTGCCGGCAGGCAGCCGGTCGTGAAGCACATATAGGTCGTGCGTCTCGGTGAACGATCCGCCACGCTGCTGGGAGAGCATCTTCAGCGAGAGTTCGCACGCCATCCGCAGCTCCCACTGCGCGCGCCTCGTCTCGATGGGGCCGCCTTCAGCGATCTGCGCCGCCGCCTGACCGAGATGGGAGATGATCGGATCACTCAGTTCGCCGACGCGAGGATCGGCCGCCTCCACGGTCGTCATTCCGCAGTGGATCGAACGCAGCCTGCCGGCGATCGCGTTCGCAAGGCGGCGTGCCTTCAGCCCGTCACCGCGCGGCATCGCGGAGAAGTTCGGCGGCCGGTCGATCCAGGCGAGCGCGTCCTCGTCGTCCGCGACCCGTTCCGGCCAGTGCAGCCAGACCGTTTTGCCCGGCGTGGCCGGACGGGACGTCACCAGCGGGACCGTCATCCGGAAGGCGGTGCCGAGCACCATGGTGCAGGCGTCGACCGTGCGGCCCGAGCCTCCGACCATAATCTCGCCGTAGCGGCTGCGATACCACGCGACGGTGCGGGCGTAGACCACCTTGAACCACTCGCTGTCCATGTAGTCCAGGAATCCGCCGGGCTGGGTCGGCTCGGGCCCCGCCTCGGTCCTCACTTGCAGGATGCAGAAGCGGACGAACTCCCGCGCCGCCTTTAGCGGACGACGAACGAGCGGCACGTCCTCCTCGGCCAAGACCCGATCGATCACGTCGAGGGCTTCCGCGAGCGCTTCCTCGAAGTCGTCGGAACCCGCCATCAGCCGCGCGTTCGCTCCACGACGGCGGCGGTCGCCAGCGGCGGCCGGTTCGGAACATAGGATCCCGACGTTCTGGGGTTCATCGCTGCGCCGGCACGGACGCGCCTCTGGAGATCGTCTCTCTGCGCCATCGGCAGACCGTTCCACCAGCTCGGGCGAAGATAGATGTTCTCGAGCTGCTCGAACGCCAACTGCACGACCGCATCCGCCTTGTCGGCGTCCGATACGGCATCGAACGCCTCGACGTAGGCGGCCGAGGCACCATCGTGCGACCCGATCCAGGCGAACACCGCGACGCTGCGGCCGGCGTAGGAGGTGATCGTGAGCGTGAGCTGGTCGAACGCGGCGTCGCCGCGGGCGAGGTGCTGCAGGCGCGTGCCGTCGATCGCCAGCTCCGGCATAAAGCCTCCGGCGACGACCAGCGGAAGGAGGCCATCGAACCGAAAGGCGCGGTGATGCAGGCCAACCCGATCCCCGCTCGCCAAACGCGCGCGGTATTCCCCCATGACGGCGTCGGTCTCCGCCAACGAGCGCCTGGCTCCGGCGAGCGTGAGGTGGAGATGACGCTGGATCCGCTCCTGCACGGCGAGAGGCTGACCACGATCCATCTGGCGCTGGAGCCTCGTGTTCTCGACCTGCACCGCCTTCGTGAACCGCTCGTAGGCCGTCGCACGGAAGCCGAACAGCAGCGCGTCGTCCGCATCCAGAGCCACGTCACTGCCCTCGATCGGCTTGAACACCGCGCCATCGTGGCGACCACAGAACCCCGGAAACACCGAAGCCTTGCCGGTGCCGATCGCGACCGGGGGCGGTCGACCGTCGTGATCGATCATCGCGCGCATGCTCTGCGGCTTCACCGTCAGCACAAGCGACTTACCCTCCGCGATCGCGGCCAGACCGCCCCGGCGCTGCACCGTGTGCGATCCCGAAATGCCGTCGGCACAGCCGGTGCCGTCGAGCGAGTGCGAGCAATAGCCCCTCTTCCCCCGCCGTCGCCAATCGGCCTCGACCTCGAAGGGGCTGAAGGGCTCCATCGCCTCTCGGTCCATGTGGCACTTCTTCCACTTGTCACCCGAAAGGCACCAGCAGGGCTCGTTGCGCCCCATGCTCGCTCGCGCGGTCGGTAGCCGCGAGGCGACATGGTTCGCGAAGATGGAGGAATGTGCCGGCATGGACGGGATATCGGCATCGGACGCTCGCGCTGCAACTCGGCGCAGTCCCGGAACCGGCTTCCGGGATCGCGCGACAAGCTCCACCGCGGGCGGCGACCGACCAGACGTCACGACGGGGTAGAAGTCCGCAGCTAGGTGAAGGGAAGACGGGATGTCGGCCGAGCTTGAAGCCGCCCTTCGGATCCAGCTCCGCCGACAGTATCTCCGCCAGGACGAACGACCGAACGGTGGGCACGGACCGGTCCCATGCGACGGGACGCGCCGCCGCCGGACGAGCGCGTTCGGCGACCTCGCCGCGCGGCCATCCAACGAGGCGATAGTCTGTTCCGTTACGGGTGACGCCCGCGTCATCCTAGGGCGACACGGGGCCCGCCCAACCCGCCCTGAACCCTCACGCATCAGCCAGGACCAAGTTCATCGCTGATGATCGGCTGCGGCGCCGGGCGTCGCGGCGGCGATGCGCCCTTCCTGTCCGGCGGGTCGGGATGTATCGATGGACGCATGTTCAGAATGCGCCGCTCCTCAGAGACGTCACGCCATGCTGGAGCCACGCGAAGCTCCGGGCTGACGACGCGACACATCGGCAACCGTCGTCACGCATGCTGGTGGGAGCCAATCCACGATCCCGGCTTCGTGCTCGATCCCGTCCCCTACGACTGGGATCTGGACCGCAACGCCGGACCGTATCGCCGCTTCGTCCCGGCGTCGGCGCTGAAGGAGCGCATCACGCCCGGGGATACCCTCGAGATACGCGACGCGGCCTTTCGCGAATGCGACTTCCAGGGGGTGTTCGAGGGTGACCCGATCATCATGTTCGAACGGTGCAGGTTCGTTCGATGCGACCTAGCCTACTCAACGTGGCGGAGGTGCCACTTCAAGGACTGCACGTTCGAGCACTGTTCGATATCGCTCGCGGCGTTCGAAGGCTGCGAACTGCGCGGCTGCTCCTGGACCAACATCGGTCTGTCCAGCCGAACCGAGCTTCTCCGCACCTTCATCAGCAACCCCGGGGAACTGATCGCCGCCTCCACCAGCGGACGCGATCCGGACAGACCGACGCTGGAGCACCGCATGCACCAGTGGTTCAGACTGAAGGGGACGCGTGCCCACTTCCTGCGCACCGTGATGCTGTCCCACGCCACCACGGGCGACGAGCACACCTACTACGAGACCGTGCGTCTGCACGAGCTGCAGCGATCCTCCGCCCGCGTGGCGCAGGACGCCTACGATCTCGTCTTCGGCTCGGGACGGAAGCGCGCGTCCGCGGTGCCCGCCATGCTCCTTCACGCCTTCAATCACGGCATCATGCGATGTCTGGGCTCGCTGAACGCCTGGGGAGAATCCGCCGGACGGCCCCTGGTGGCTCTGCTGGCCTGCTGGGGCGCGTTCGGCCTCGCCTACTCGCGTGCGTGGTTCGCGAACCCGGTCGCCGCGCCGTGGCAGAAGAGCTTCGACATCACCCTCCTCGTCGGTTACGGCAATCAGGTGGTGGCGAAGGATCCCGCGCTGACCATGGTGCAGGACGCGCACGTGTTGGTCGCCATCGTAATCTACTCCGTCTTCTTCGCCACCGTCATCTCGAAGCTGTCACGGACGCGATGAGCGGCGAGGTCCTGATCCTCTACGGCAGTCGGGCGAGGGGCGACGCGGGGCCGAACGCCGACGTGGATCTCATGCTGGCCACGGGAGCGCCACGTCCCCAATCGCCGGTCGAATGCATGGGGGTAAGCTTGCACCGCTATCCGCGCACTTGGCTCCTGGAGCGGGCCGGTTCGGGCGACCTCTTCGCCTACCACGTCGGGCACGAAGGCGTCGCCCTCCAGGATGCGGACGCCTTCCTGCTGGAGCTTCGCGCGGCGTTCATGCGTCGACCCTCCTACGTCGCGGACGCCCGCAACGGTCTGCTCGTCGCGCGCCTGCTCGCGGAGGACGACTGGGGTCTGGACGCCGGCCTGAGACGCAGGTTCTTCTGGGGCGTGCGCACCTGCATCATCTCGCGCCACGCGGAGCACGCGAGACCGGTGTTCGCCGCGAGGGAACTGGAGCGGCTGTCGGGCATCGACGGTCTCGCCGATGCGCTCGCGCGAAGGGAGATCATGACATTCCAAGAATGTCGTGCGCTCGGAAAATCGTTGGAGGCGGCGGTCGGAGATCTGGCTCCCGCATCAATCACGGGTGAGGTTCTGCGGTCTGCGCTCGCGGCGGCGGGCGGATTCCCCGCGGAGTGCGCCCTCGCTTTGGAGAGGCGTCGATGGGAGGACGGAGCGGACGGCGCGACCTACGCCTGATCGACCGTTAAGCTCTTCGGGGCGGATCCGCAGCGCCGGAGTGCGAGCGCGCAGCTTCGCCCGGGCGCTTGCGCGACCGCCATGATCGACGCAGAACTGCAGGGTGATCCGGCGTCGACATCCAAGCATGAAGGACGCCTTGATGATGCCCAGCCCACAGTCGCAGTCATGAGCGGCGAGGATGACGAGGAGAGCGTCGGCGACGAAGCGGATCCGCCGATCACCGAAGAGACCGCCTTCGACCTTAAAGTGTTCGCCGCATCCGATCCCAACAACCTTCCTCCCGGAGAGGCGGCCGCCTTGCGCGAGCTCTAGGAGAAGGGCCACCATCGGACTCGCCCTGAGCGAAACCGCCTCAGACCGGATCATGCGCGACGTGCAGGAGAGCAGCGCGCTCCAACGTGCCATTGATCGCGCACCGCAAGAGCCGCAAATCTCTCGGTTAAGAGACAGCTCAGGCACAACTAGAAGCGTCGCAGCGAAAGACACTGCGGTTGTCGCGCCGCTTCACGCCTAAGCCCGATTATAATCCGCGGGTGAGCGTAGCTCCGTTATCCGAGGTTGCCTACGACAGCAGCCCGTACCAATCGCGGTTTTCTCGACAGGCAGTCGCTGACGCTGACACCATGAGAAATCCTCAGCCACATTCCGCAGGGCCTTCCGGCACCCATGTCGGATGGTCGGAGCAGGCCAGCTAGTAGCTTCCAGAGCGCCCCATCCACTGATAGTCTTAACGACATCTTGGAGACGACGGCACAACAGGACGATGAACTCGAAGCGGCGCTTCGCGCGATCGGTCGCGATTGGAGCAGGCTCGGGGCGCGTCTGAAGCTGCTTGACCATGCCGTAAACACTTCCTGCCCACGCCTGTCCGTCCGCCTGCACTACCCGACGCTGCGGGACGCCGCCGCTACAGTGCATGAGCTCGTCGCCGTCGCCACTCGATACCTCGCTCGGTTCTGCCTGCCACATTCCGAATTGCAGAACCTATACGCCCGGAAGGACCAGCTTTCAGTTGAAGACCTGCATGAGGCGCTCACCGATCTGGACCGGCGAGCGCGAGACCTGTTCATCCGCGCGGGAGCGGCGACCGGCCGCAGCGGCGAGGCGGGAGAACTGCTGCTATACCTGCTTACGGAATGGGTTCTCCAAGCACCTCAGATCGTCGCGAAGATGAGCCTGAAGACCAGCGTCGCAATGCCGGTGCACGGTTCCGACGGCATCCACGCAAGATACGATCCCGAAAATGGTCACCTCCTCGTCTATTCCGGTGAGGCCAAACTGCACAGCGACCTGGGCGACGCTATAAGGTCGGCGATCTCCTCGATCTCCTCAGCACTTCAACCTGAAAAACTGGAGCACGAACTGAACCTGGTTCGTCGCGATCTGAGCCTTTCCGGACTTGACGAGCGTGCCCGTGCCGAGATGCTGTGCTTCCTGGATCCTCTGGAACCCAGTTCTTTGAAGCGCATAGACGCCGTCACGTGTCTCATCGGCTTCGACTTCGGCGGCTACGACGGACTCAGCCCGGATGATGCCGAGTCCGTCTTCGAGTCCCGGGCGCGCGAACAGTTGGACCGCTCCGCTTCAGCGTTCGCGAAGGCGATGCGTACTGCAGGCTTGGAAAATCGGACGGTCGAACTCTTCCTGATGCCGCTCCCCTCCGTGGAGCAGCTGAGAGCAAGCTTCCAATCGCGGATCGGCAACGCCACCTGATGATCCAGGATCTGGCAGATAAGGTCTGGAGCAACCCCTTGCTCCATCCCCTCGCCAGACGGCTTCAACGCGCATGGATCGCCTTCGAAATCGGAGCCCCGCAGACCGACGCGCCCGCGCCGGACGACGTGGTCAGGCTCGTTGAGGCCGCCGCGATCCTCGCATGCTCGGAACGAACCCCTCATCGACGAATGGCGCACCGCGTCGCCACGTCGGCCCTCGAACTGCACGGCACCACGTCGCTGCCACTGGACCAAGCCGTCAGGGTCGTACTGGCGCGGCTCGGCAACTTCCCCGCGTTCGCGACGCGCGCCTCGGTTCGGGATGCGCAACCGCTGCTGCCGTTCGGCATACTGGCGGAGGAGATCGCGGCCGCCGACCGACGCACGGTCGCGCTGGGCGATCGCAAGGTCGTGCTCACCGACTTCCAGCATGAACTATGGACGCGACTGAACGGTCGCCGGCGCGTCGCGGTCGCCGCCCCGACATCGGCAGGCAAGTCGTTCGTGCTTCAGAACTTCCTCGCCTCGCTCTTCGTCCCGGACGGCCCACGCTCGGTCCTCTACCTCGTCCCGACCAGGGCACTTATAACGCAGGTCGCCAGATCGATCCGGGCGGAGGTCGATGCGGCCGCACTCGGCGCAAAATCCCCGATCGTCGCCACCGTGCCGATCGAGAAGGCGCTTCGCCTGCCTCCCCGTGCCGTCTACGTGATGACGCAGGAGCGTGGGCAGATCATGCTTGCCGCCCACGCCGACTTCGCTCCCGAGGTCATCGTCGTCGACGAGGCCCACGGCGTCGCGGACGGCGCAAGGGGTGTCCGCCTTCAGGCAGCCATGACGGACCTGCTGAAGCGCAGACCAGACGCGCAGACGCTGTTCGCAAGTCCGGCCGTAAGGAACCTGGACGTGTTCGGACGCATGCTCGATCTGGACGACGTCGATGCGCTTCGTTCCCGAGAACCGACCGTCACCCAGAATTTCGTAATGGTCGACGTGGTCGATGTCGAACGTGGCGAGCTGCTGGTGAGACTGGCGGATGCGTCGCCCGAGGACCCTCCGGTGGCGCGCGTCACGGTGGAGCGCCGCACAGTGACGCGTGTGGAGCGCTTGACCAACGCTACGTTCGCACTCGGACGGGGCGCCGCTAACATCATATATGCGAACGGAGCGGCCGAGGCGGAGGACGTCGCACTCGCCCTCGCGGCTCTTCGCAACGATGAACCTACGGACCCTGCAAGGGAGGAGCTTGCGCGCCTGGCCGCTGAAGCCGTTCACCCGGACTACGCGCTCATCGCCTGCGTCCGGCGGGGCGTGGCCTTCCACTACTCCCACATGCCGACGCAACTGAGGCTCGCCGTGGAAGGCGCGGTTTCGCGCGGGGAGGTGGAGGAACTCGTGTGCACGAGCACGCTGCTGCAGGGCGTCAACCTGCCAGCGAAGAACATATTCCTGTTCAGGCCGGAGAAGGGTTCGACAAGGCCGATGCACGGCGTCGACTTCTGGAACCTCGCGGGTCGTGCAGGCCGGATGATGCGTGAGTTTCAGGGCAACATCTTCCTCATCGACTACGAACGGTGGAAGGCCAAACCGCTACAACAACCCGACGAAGCGGAGATCATCCCAGCGGTCGAGAACGGCATCTGCCGACCCTCGGATCTTCTCAGCGTGATCGAACGCCCCAGAAGGCCCGGTGCGGACCGCCCGGACCCGGAGGCGGTGTTCGTCCGACTTCTCGGGGACCTCAGGGACGGCACGCTGAAGGAAACACTGACGCGCGCGAAGGCTTCCCAGAACCTCACGGACTCAGCCATCAGCACGCTTGCGCACGCGCTTCGGGAGGCGTCGGCCGCCGTAAACCTACCTATGAGCGTTCTTCGACGCAGTCCCGACATCTCCCCCCACAAGCAGCAGAGGCTCTACAACATCTTGGCCATACGCCTCGATCGTGACGGGCCCGCGTCCCTGATCCCGCCCCATCCCGCGGACGACGGTGCGTACGAACTCTACGCCGACGCTTTGCAGGTCTGCCACCGGGTGATTCTCGGGCTGAGGCGGGAAAGCAGATTCCACCGCTTCCTCGCCGTGCTTGCGCTCAAATGGATGCGCGGACTGCCGCTGCCGCGCATCATGCAGGAGCAGCTCGACCGAAACCCGAGGAAGGAGCGCAGGTTCGTGGTAAGGGAGACGCTGGAGCTGGTGGAAAAGCAGGTCCGCTTTCAGTGTGTCCGGCTGTTGGGCTGTTATCACGCCGTTCTCGGCCAGCTCCTGATCGACAAGGGCCGCCCCGATCTCGCTGCGGATATCCCGGATATGGCTCTCTTCCTTGAGATGGGAGCTGCGGATCGAACGAGCATCAGTCTTATGTCACTTGGCGTATCGCGGCCGGTCGCCACTCAGCTGGCACGACAGGCTCCCTCCCGAGGCATGGATGTGGAAGCGACGCTGGACTGGCTCGCATCGAGGCCCGCCGCTGTCACGCGTCTCGGCGCAACCGCCCGCGACGAGGTGAATAACATCATCGGGTCTGCACGAACTTCCGAGGGCTGACACGTTTCGGATGTGTGGCGTCGCCCGTTTGGGGAAGTCCCCCCGAACTACGACTGATCTGGAACGGCCTGCCGGATGAAGTCGACATGCGTGGACGAGGACCGCCATATAAAAAGCAGCATCCTGAACCGCGGGACATCGTCCAACCGCTGCCGCAGTCGGTGCAAGGTAAAACGGGGGAAGTTGATCAGACACGGACAAATCGATCCTCACGACTCTCAAATCGATCCGCTGGAAAATTTGAGGAGAAGCCATCGTCTCCACATCTCGTCGAAACATGACAACGAGATGGAAGGACATGCCAATGCCGAAGAAGAGCCGCAACGAGATCACCATCACCGACGCCCCCCGGTCCATGACCCGGACGATGGCGGGGGGCGGCGACCTCGTTCAGGTCGATGCCGTCTTCCACGTGCCGGCGGTGCATCCCGACGGATCGGGACCGTGGAGCGAGGAGGCGGACAAGATCAGCTGGACCGACATGCCCACCGGCTACGGCTGCATCATGCGCCGTTCGCCGCTCGGCAAGTATCTCGCCGGATACGTGTCGGTCCCGCCCGGTCATCCGATGTTCGGTCGCGGCACCGGTTCCCTCGATGATCTCCTCATCGGCGTGCACGGCGGAATCGACTACGCCGCTGCCTGCCGAGCCTCCGAACCGGAAGAGGTTTCGATCTGCCATCCGTCCGGCCGCGAGAAGCGAGAACGCATCGTGTCGCGATCATCCCGGCAAACGGTGTACGAGAACGAGGCTGCAAAGGGCCAGGGCCACGCCGACGCATGGTGGTTCGGCTTCTCCTGCAATCAGATCGGCGACGTTCTGCCGGACGCGAGCTACGACCGCCAGAAGAAACAGGAGCAGCTCATCGGTGGCGTGGAACCCATCTACAGGACCGAAGCCTACGTCTACCGCGAATGCGTCCGCCTCGCCGCCCAGCTGAAGGCCATCGAGGAGGGACGCGATCCGCGCGATGCGGATCCCGGCCCGTCGACGTCCAGCCACGATCCCTACAGGCCGAGGGGGTGAGGATCATGGACATTGATCCCGAACTGCCGTGGGGCAACTGGCATCGCATCGAAGGCAGGTCGAGCGGCTCAGTCTACGTCGACGACGCGACGGGCGAGACGTGGCCATCGCTGCGTTCCGCGCTGTGGTGCGGTCGCCTCGGTATGCCCACCCAAAACGGCGAGCCGCCGGCCGAATTGCTCGAACTGGTCCACGCCGTGCTCGCTGCCACCGCTCGAAGGGAGCCCGGATACCGTCAGCAGCTCGCCGACCTTTTCGAAGGCAATCGGCTGTTCCAGCGCATGTTCCATCTCTGGCTCGCATCGACAGGTCTGGCGGTTCCCGCGCGGAATGGTGAAGGCGTGGGTGGACTCACGCCTGAAGGCTGGTCGGTGCTGCACATGCTGGCAGCTACCCGGCCCTACGATGTCCGACGCAACCGGCCCTGCGCTGCGACGATCGCGATGCTCCGCGAGCTCGGTCTCGGACCGCAGGATCGGGAAGCGCGGCTCGAACGGCTAGAACAGGAGGCTCGTCGCTGGGATGCCGCCTTCCTCCGTTGCGACGAGGCGGGCAGACCGACCATCGTGCTCGCCAAACGTAGCGATGGTCCGGTGCCGGTCCTGCAGACGGTATGGACGCTTGGGTTCTCGACCAGGAACCAGCGCGACGGCTTCTACGACTGGCTCTGTCGGCACCTCGACCGCTGGCAGGCCTGGGGTGATCTCGCGAGCCAATACGATTCTACCAAGCTGACGCACAAGCTCCTCGCGGTGATGACGGAATGGATTGCAGAGCGTGACCATCAGGCACCGTTCGTCACCTGGCCCCGGCTCAACGAGACGAGCTGATCCGGGAAAGAAGCGATGACCGCATCGCCCGACATGCAGACCACCGGCTCGCAGAGGGCATAAAGCGATCTTCACGCCCTCTGCGAGCCGGTCGGTCCGACATACCTCATACAGGGGCGCAAGGCCGCGGTCGCCCGGATGTGGGCACCTCTCTCGCTGCCGAGATCCACCCAACCGCGACGAGCCACACCGACCTGGGAGCCGGACATGAGCAAATGGCTGCTCCACATCGACGAGACGACCCGCGAACGAGTGATGCGCGTCATCGAGGAAGCACGGCGGACCATCGCCGATGATTGCCGCATCGTAGGGCGGATCCAGTGCGGGTTCGAGGCCATCGCCATCCGAGCGGTCGGCTCCCGCGGTGAACTGGAACAGGTGCACGTCTCGGTCGATGGCGAATGGTGCATGATAACGGCAAGGGCGATCGAGGGATCGCTTCCCGATACGTTGATGCTGACCGGCCCTCTCCTCCCTCGATCTCCGTCAGTGGTCAGCGGCGTCGACGACGTCCTGTCCAGCCTCGAGCACTGGCGTGATCGCCTGTCCGATCCGGAGACCATCCGCTCGACCGATCACGCGGCCGACATACGGCGTGATCTCTCGTATCTGGTCAGAGCCGTGGCTCAGCAGTTCGACAACCGCTGGTCGCAGGCGATCGTACGGTCGCGCGGTACCGGCCGTCATCGCATTCAACTTCGGCTCGCTGGCGACGCGAGCGGATCGACGGAAATGAACTTCGTATCGGGAACACGCCGATCCGGCGTCGGTGGTATGAGCAGGCAACTGGTCGAAGCGATCGACGGCATCGTCGATGACCACACGCACGTGTCGGCGTGGAACGGAGAATGCCCGGCTGACAGGCTCATCGTAACCGTAGGCTCGACGCCTTTCATCGATATCGGCGGTCCTGAGGATTCTATGGCGACGATGCGCGGCTACGTGCGGCTTCCCGCTGGCGCATTTCTGATCTCCCCGTAGGAGCGCTTGCGGTAGGAATGCCGCCCATGTTGCCAGCATAACGCCTGACGTCAGCAACAGCCGGCTCCGGCCTCATATTCATCACCCACGTATTCGGTCGAGGACCCGGAACGCCTTCGGACCGACCCCTATCAATACTACAAGTAAGTACGAGTGATTCCCTCGGATCGTCGCTTTGCCCAATGCGGCCTGTCGCCTTGCGCAACCCTGCACAATCAACCGTGGTACGATCCTCGAGTACGCCGTGCGCGCGTCGTGGAGAAAGGATGCCGCGCCGTCTCTCAAGCGGAATTTCCGATGCGCTGCTGCCACCTACGTCTCAGCTATGTCCAAGCGAAGTCGCGATCTGGGTAACGCGGGAAAGGATGAGAGGCTGACGCGGAGCGAGAAGGATAGGAAATGGGATTGAGACAAGACTTGTTGGCCGGAGCGGTCTCGGCTTCACTCGCTTGCCTTCTCCCAATGCTTGGCATTACGTCGGAACTCGTGCTCCGAGATAGAGCAATGGCCGGAGGTATCCTCGATCCAGATCCGGAGGCGAAGGAGCGGCTCGTCCACTCGCATACCAAACCTGCTCGTATTTCCCGGAACCAACCAGCCGCCCGAGTCACTTGCCAACGTTACCCGGGCTCTCCTACCATTCTTTATCAGTTCGACCGCACCGATGCGCAAAGGACGATGGTCGTCGTTGACGACTTCGATGATGGTGCGCAGCCCAAGGAAACCGAGCCTAGGCTCAACACGGACATGGGCAGGAAGCGGCCTGTAGTCATCCGCACCACGACCACGGCTCGCTTCTGCGGCGATGTTGACGGCCTGAGCGGCCACCACCAAGCCCAGAAGCGAGAGTGCCGCGGCACCGATCGAGGCCATGATCGTCCACAATCCGAACCGGAGGGAGGACCTCGCGATACCGTTGCCGATAGCCATCTCGCGAACGGCTGCCCACTGGGCGCACAGATCGCTATCCGAGGAGGTCTGGGGATTGCGGCAGTATGGTTCATAGCCGCCGGGGCTGTATCGCTGGGCATCGCCCGCAGCACCAGAGGTCGCCGCGTGGCTCTTGGTATCGTCTCCTGCGGGTTCATGGCGCTCATTGCCATCGTCGGCTTCTTTCCATGACGGCAGGATAAATGGAACGCGCCAATGAACGGACGTTCCTGGCACTTGTAAAAGCGCCGATCCATCCGGCTCCCGTCCTACAGCCTCTTCGACCGGTTGATACGGAAGCGTTCGCACATTTTCGGTCTGAGGTGCGGCATTATGAGAAACGGTGTAGGCTTGGACGCGATGCTCTACGACTTCCGGTGCGAGCTTGTACCAAGCAAGACCGCCAACTGCGACCAGAAGCAGCGAACAGAAAATTAGACCGATAACTACGATCGGATCGGCTCCCCGGAGCCAAAGGCCGTGCATCAACTTTTTCAACGACATAACCGAACGTTAGACGTGCAGCCGTTACCGATCCGTCAACAGCGTTGCTTCTGAAGTCTATGCACATGCAAAATTGGAAGCACAGCAGGCCCCTTTTGATCGATCTTCGCTCTAGATCATGAACCGCAGATCATCGAGCCCCTCAGTCGCACCGTGGTGCTTCGGTACTTGACGACCAACGTCGCGTCGGTGGTCACCGTTTCGTACCCCATCGCCCGCACGACGGCGGCGTCCAGTATCCTTACTTTCAGTCCTGGTGCCTGCCATGCGTCATGTGTGAAGGGGAACAATTCACGCGCTCCCGCTGCGGGTTCGAGGACGACGACGCGCCCGGCAACTCGCGTCATGCCCGTACGCCCGTTGGCGGCGAACAGGACCGGCCCGTTCCTTCGGGCCGACCAGTAGCAGCCGGTCCCGTCCATGCCCGCCGCACGCCAGTCGCGCATGGTGGTGGCTTGAAGCGGTCCGTTCCGCTTCACTGTCGCAGCGATCGACGTTGCCGCCGTAGCGAGGCATGCCATCGTCATGAGCAGGGCCTTAAAACGCATATTCCCTCCGTTCAGAACGCCGCGCCGGTCTTCTTCGGCACCAGCCGGTCGGCCGCAGCCATGACGGCGGCATCGTCCGCCTTCTCGGCGCGGGTGCCGCGGGTGGCGTTGATCATGACGGCGTCCGAGGTGTCGATGATGACGGTCGGCCCCTCGCTGAAGACGATGCTCTCGCCGCAGCGGTAGCCCGCGTCGCACCACGATCCCCGCAGCTCCGAGCCCGCCATGGGACGTCCGTATTTGGCCGCAAGCTGTCTGCGCAACGCCGGCAGATCCACCGTCCTGCCGTCGATGTGGAGCGAGAAGTCGTCGACGATGGAGCCCGACTGCACCTGAGCGAAGTGGATCGTCAGCCCTTCGCCGCCCGGTCCGCGGCAGTCGAACTGCATCGTGCCGGTGGTGTAGGGAACGGGACCGCGTGCCCGGGTCCGGTCCTTGACTTCGGCGGCGACGCGAGCGGCGAAGTCGGCCTCGTTGCCGAACGGCTTGCAGGCGTACTTCGCGGACGCGAGCGCGGTCCGGGCCTGTTCGATCGGCATGCCCAGCCGGACGCCCGCAACGTCCATCCTCAACGGACTCATACCGGTGGCTGACGGCTTGATGGGTGCGACCGGCGTCAGCGGCATGGCGGCGGCGAGCAGGACGGTGATGGTGGGGATCATGGCGTGGTTCTTTCGGAAGATGGTGGATGAAGGTCGGAAGGAGGTGCGTTTCAGCGCATCGACGGAGCGACAGGCCCGACGATGGCGGCGGCATCGGCGACGTGGCGAGCATCCGAAGCGTGAGCGGTGCCGAACCATCGTGGGATATCCCCGGTCGGCATTTCCTGCCGGTCCGTCACAGCGCGTCCCAGCCGTCGTTCGTTTGTACGAGCGTGACGGTCCGTTCCTCGGGCTGAGTGATCTTCGAGTGCACGTTCTCGGGCAGGCCCGGCAACGGTTCGACACCCCTATAGGTAAAGGTGACCTGCGACACCGTGCGGCCCAAGGCGTCGGCGGGATCGGTCCAGCGGACCACGTCGACGATCTCGCCCTTGGCGGCACAGACCCCCGGAAACGCGCGCCTGCCACTCGACGTCTTCGCCTCGACCGGTCGGAAGTACGCTTTGCCCCGGTCGGTCGGCGTGTAGCTGAACAGCGCCTGCCGGGTCAGCGGCAGGGTGAAGTCGGCACGCTTCGCCGGCGCGTTCAGTTCGGTGCGCGTCAGCAGGCCGTCGCGTGCGGCCTCCTCGACCAACGTGCGGCTCCGGGCGTCATCCGGGTCGGCCCCCTCGACGGGAGCGACCGGCACGATGATCGGAAAGGGCTGCGTCAGGTCGTCGTTCAGGCTCATGCGTTGAATCGGGATCGTGCGGCAGAAGATGTCGCTCACCACCGGTTCCAGCGCCTTGCGGAAGTTCGCATCATTCAGCGTCTTCGTATCCGAGCAGGCGGACAGCGCGAGCACGGCCGCCACCGTGCCGACGAGCGGTGAAAAAATGTGTTTCATCGGTGACATGCGTGTTTCCTTTGCGATTGGGTACGGTCAGCGGATGGTCAGGGTCGCGAAGCCGGCGGTGTCGACGGCACCGGCCACGTGACCGGCATCGAAGGCATGGGCGACGCCGAACCGGACCGAGGAGTTCGGCGACAGCGCACGGGACCAGCCGAACTCAAGGTCCAGCTCCCGCGCGTCAGGGGTGAGATCGACGGCCCCGGTCCTGGTTGTCAGCGTGCCGGAGACGAGATCGTACGACACCGGCATCAACATCATGACGCGGGCGCGCTCGACGCGGAGCGGCGAGGACAGGCCGAACGTCGCCGTGCCGCCGAACAGACCGTGTGCGCCTCCGACTGCGAAGGCGGTGCCGATGACCGGACCGATGAAGCGCATCGTGTCCGATCCGCCTTCCACTCTGGTGGTGGCTGCGGTGACACGTGCGGAGACGGGGATGCCGACGACCATGCGTCGCACCGTAAGCGAGGCCATGGTGGTCCTCGCCCCACGCTGTCCAACACCAACGTCCTGGCTCATGCCAAGCACGCGACCGCGTTCGGCGAGATCAGAAAGTTCGAGGCCGAAGCCGGACGGCATGGCGAAGGAGGCGGAGCGCAACGATGCACGTCCGTCGCGCGACGAACCGGCCGAGAAGCCGGCGGACCAGCCGTTGCCGGACCATGCCGAGGACATGCCGACCGGGGTCGCGACGACTGCGCGCAGCGGGGATCCGGCGACGCCGCCGCTACCGCCGACGACGACGTTCGCACCCAGCGTCACCGACTGGCCGGGGGCGGGTGAGAACGAGACCATCGCCGGTCGGTTCGGGAGGGCCTGCCGCCAATAGTCCGGAACGGTGGAGGTGAAGCCAAGACGGGCATCGGTGCTCGTGGAGGCGGACGTCAGCCACGGCGGGTCGACCGGTGCGAGCATGCCGCCGGCCAGCAGTCCCGAGCCACGCGTGCGGACACCGGTCGCCGCCGTCATCCGGTAGTCACGGCCGTAGCGGTCGAACACGGTCATGCCGCCGACGGTACGGCCGATCACGGACGCGCCGCCGAACGGTGCCGACATGGTCAGCGAGGAGAACTTCGCCAGCGCCGTCTGCGCAGCGACGAAGGAACTGGCCGGCGCCTGCGCCTGCATCGCCTTCCCGACGTCGAGCAGTCCCACTCCGTAGAGTTGGTCGACCCCCGGGGCACCAAGATCGGTGGCCGTGTCGAGCAGTATTCGGCTGATCGTCTTGCCGCCGAGCTGCGGCCAGTACTGCTTGAGCAGGGCAGCCGCGCCGGCGATCGCTGGTGCCGCGAAACTGTTGCCGGTGACGGTCGTGATGGAGCCGTCCTTGCCCACGACGTCGATGTTCGATGCGACGACCGCGAGGGTGCGATCCGCCAGCGCGCCGGGGGTACCGTTGCCGCTGGGAGCCTGCAGGTTCCTGTCGACGCGGATGCCGAACAGGAACCAGTCCTTGTTGGTCATGTCGGTGCCGACCATGTTCTCGGTGACCTGACCCGCGAAGCTGTCCTGGCCGACGTCGTTCGAGACGGATTGGACGAAAAGACGGTCGCTGGTCCGCACCAGATCCATCGCCTTGCGCTGTTCGGTGGCGATCTGGCCGCCCGCGAAACCGTTCAGGCTCATGCTGATGACGAACGCGCCCTTCTCAACCGCGTAGGTAATCGCGGGAGCGATCAGCGCCGAGTTCGGACCGCCGCCCTCTGGCACCGGGCCGGACGTCGGACTCACGTTCGACATGTCCGGGCCTGCGATCTTGAGCGCGAGCAGGGTCGCCTCCGGCGCCACGCCCTGCATGCCCTTGGCGTCACGGGCCGCCAGCGCGACCGACGCGGTCCCGCTGCCGTGACCGTTGTTGTCCTTCAGATCGTAGCGGACGATCTCGGCGTCGCAGGTGCCGCAGCGGGCGATCTTCTGGTCGAACGAGGTGCTGTCCGCCAAGATGCGGCCCTTGAACTCCGGCTCTTCGACATTGATGCCGGTGTCGATGACGGCGATGGTGACGCCCTTGCCGGTGATCCCGCGATCATAGGCATAGGCCGCCTTCATGCCGACCACGGCACCCGACGCCCTGTACTCCGCCGTATCCGCAGCCGAGGTCGGCGTGGGAGTGGGCACCGGAGTGGGCGTCACCGATGGGGTGGGAGCCGGCGCAGCTCCGCCAGCCGAGTTGACGGCGCCACCGCCACCGCACGCGGCGAGCAGCATGGCCGCGGTCACGGAGGTCGAATTCCTGATGATGGCGAGCCGCCTGCTGCGGCATCCGATGAGTTCACCCACGCGCGAGTCCCCGTTCGCGTCGGTGCCGATCGGCTCCTCCAGCCGGCGGCACCGCCCTGTTGACGAGGCGGTGCCGGCCCGTGAGCCGGGGATTGAGAACCTGCAGATAGAACAGGCGCGAGCGTCTTTAGGCCCCGAAGAACCCTGGACATGCACGCCCGCTCCCCGGCCGAAATCTCTTTCGTCCGGGCGTTCGGCTACTATCTGCGAGGTTCTCACGCCTCGGTCCGCCTGCTGGCGAACAGCACCGCTCTACGCGGAAGATGTTAACAGGATCAATCGGCGTTCGGAGATCGCGGGCCGTTTTCGAGCGACGCGCGGCGGCCCGAGGTATTTTCGACGGAGTGTTGCCCTTGGGAAGTGGACGCACACGGTCACCGCCGACTTCACATTACCACAGGGATGCCGATGGCATGCAGGTCCGCAGCCGACCTGAACCCCCGTCCGGTCCGTAGAGCCCGAGACGACCGCGTCCGACGTTCCGATGGAGCGCGATGCCATGTCATGCATGGAACGGGATGTCGTCACCTTCTCCCATGACGTTCGGATGATCTGTTCTGTTATGGGTGACGTCTGCGTCGCCCTAGAGGCTGTTATGGACTTGTCGGCAGGGCTGATTCATCCGTTATTGGATGAGCATTTGCCGCAAGCCATATCCATCCGATGTCAGCGATGAGGAATGGTCGCTGATCGCGCCATATCTGCTGTTGCAGCGGGAGGATGCGGGCCAGCGTGAGCACGATCTGCGGGAGGTGTTCAACGGCCTGCGCTACATCGTGAAGGCGGGGGCGCCGTGGCGGTGGATGCCCAATGACCTGCCACCCTGGGCGGCGGTGTACCAGCAGACGCAGCGGTGGCTGGCGGCGGGGTGCTTTGAAGCGCTGGTGGATGACCTGCGCGCGGTGCTGCGCTTGGCGGCGGGGCGCACGGCCGAGCCGACCGCCGCGATCATCGACAGTCGGACGTTGCGCTCCACGCCCGAGAGCGGCGAGCGCGCCGGCTATGACGGAGGCAAGCGCAAGAAAGGGTTAAAAATCCATATGGCCGTCGATACGCTGGGGCACCTGCTCGCGCTGCATGTGACGCCAGCCAGTGCCGAGGATCGCGGCGAAGTGGAACGCCTCGCCCGCACCGTGCAGGCCGTCACGGGCGATACCGTCGATATCGCGTATGTCGATCAGGGCTATACGGGCGAACGTGCCGCGAAGGCCGCAGCCGCCCATGGCATCACGCTGGAAGTCGTCAGGCTGCCCGAGGCCAAACGCGGGTTCGTCCTCCTGCCACGCCGCTGGATCGTCGAGCGGTCTTTCGCCTGGGCGACCCGCTTCCGACGCCTCGTCAAAGATTATGAACGCTACGCCGAAACACTCGCCGGACTTCACGTCGTCGCGTTCGCCTGCATCATGATGAAGCAGGCCGCCGCCCTCGCCGCAAGTCCATAACAGCCTCTAGCGCCTCATCGCCACCGGGGGGCAGCAGATAAGGGTGGGCGCCGAGCTGCTCCGCCTAGCGGAAGGTCATCCCATAGCGCGAAATGTAGCGACGGGCACCACCAAAGTAGCGGGTCCGACCAACCCTTGGCGATCAGGAACGGCACCGATAGACCTTCATCATGGATGACGGCTTGAAAGATGTTCGGTGGACGGGGCGGGTCGGTGAGAAGGCGTTCGATCTTCTGTGCTCCAGACGAAAGATCACCTGCAGCAAGGTCGCCGAAGACGATTATGGCTGGGACTTCATTGTCCAGTTTCCGGAGCGCCCTTCAGCCGTCCTGATGCACGACGAGCGCGAGGCCGGTCCTTGCGCGCTGGTGCAGATCAAGACGACAGCTGGTGCGATCAGGAACTGGTCGATCACGCTTCAAAACGCGCTTCACCTCATCCGCTCCCCCCTCCCCGCCTTCATTGTCGTCTATGTGCTCGAGCAGGAAGGGTCGGAGACCGTTTACGGCATCCATCTGTGGAAACGCGAGATCGGCCGCGTGCTCCTCGCCGCGCGTGAGGCCGACCGCGACGGCATTACGAGGCTCAACCACAGCTCGATCACCTTCCCGTTTGGCGAGGAGAACCGGCGTCCGGATGTGCTGGCCTGGATCAGAAGTGAGATCGAGGCGGTCGGCAGCGATTATACCGAGCAGAAGACCCAGCTTCGCAACACGATCGGCTACGGTCCCTTGCGCGACACCATGCACCTGAGCGGGCCTCACGTCACCGAGGACCGCCTGATGGATCTCCAGCTCGGCTTGCTCGACGGCATCGACGTCGAGAATATCACGATCACGAGCAAAAGGTTCGGGATCGAGGCGAGCAAGCCGCGCCTTACCTATCAGGGCGTGCGGCTTTCGATGACGCCGTCAGGCTGCGACGGGAAGTTGCGTCTGCGAACGCAGGACGGGGAGAGCCTCATCGTCCCCGCCAAGATCTATCACGCAAGATCGCCCCTCTCGAAACGCTACAAGGTGCGGGTCACAGCGGGATGCTTCGACCTTCTGTGCGATCCGAAGGGTCGCATCGCGATCGACGCGGTGCTCCCGCGTGACCGGATCACCTCGCTCGCCGACATCGACCTCTTCGCGTTTCTGCGGACCGCCGCTGCCGACGATCTGGTCAGCCTCGCACTGATCGAGGCGTCGGGAACGATCGACCTCGGCTTCATCAAGACGAACGTATCCGAGCGGGACAGGGCATCCTGGATCCAGACCAGGCACAATCTCGCGGCACTGCAGGCGATCGCCGCTTACGAGGGGGTGGCGCCTGTCGAGATGAGCATTGCGTCCATGTCTTCAGTGATTGGCCCACTCGTCATGCTCGACGCTCTGTCGTGCGCTCGCGCACTCAGGCTCGATTACGTTCCGACCGAAACCACAGGTCGAAAATTCGATCAGCATCTGGGGTATGGATCCGCGGTGCTCGACGGACGGGTGATCGGCCTCGTCGCCAGCCGCCCGGTTGTAAGCGACGATTATAATGGCAAGCGTCGGGAGGTCTATCTCGGCCCCGCCCGTTTCCTGTCGGCCGTCCATGGCGGCGATGCCCACGATCTTCGCGAGCGATATTTCGACACTCTCGAAAGACTAAGTGTCGAGCAGCATATCCTCGCAACTGGCGACATGATGCATTTCCTCGAAGGCACCGGAGGCTCGCTGATCGTCGACGAGCCCCGGGACCGAGATGCGCGCGATTCCGATGGGACGAGCCTCATCACCGACGGCGGCCGAGCCTAGGTTCTTTCGGCCGCGCCGGACCCGACCACGGTCAGTCGACCAGCGGCGCGAAAGCCTCCGCTTCCCGGATCCGGACGAACCCGCTATCCTTGAGCTTCGGTGCGCCGACGCGGCCGGGGGCTTGGCTAGAGGTGCCGGCCGTCGACACGGCGGTGAGCGAAGGCGAAGCCTCCCGCCGCCCCCTCAGCCATCTGAACAGCCTCATGGTGCCGCGACGGCGTGGCGCGTAACTGTCCATGCCCCGTTACCGAACTCGACGGGTGAGCCGCTCGAAGTCAACATCGAAGATCTGTAGCATCTGGAGGCGCGGGACGAGCAGCCCCGCGCCGAATAACAAGAGAGGTATCAATGGCAGGACTGGTGTTCGGGGATAAACCCGGTGGGGAAAATATGTCGCGTTGGTTCAGCGCCAATCGCGACGCTGGTGATGCAATCATCAAGCGTTTCCACTCAGGCCCGATCCCCAGCTCCCTCTTCCACTATACCTCCACCGCGGCGCTGATCTCGATTGTTCGCAACAACGAGCTGTGGCTCAGCGATGCGACTTTCCTGAACGATCGGCTTGAAATCGACCATGGCCGTGACGTTGCATGCAAGCGGCTAACGGCAGCCATCTCCGCATCGAAGCGCGGCGAGGTCGCGGCGATGCTCAACGACGCGTTGAAGCATTTCGGGGTCGAGCCAAACCCCGATGTATATGTCGCCTGCTTCTCGACCGTCGGAGACGATCTGGCGCAGTGGCGTGGCTATGGGCAGGGCGAAGCTCCGGTCGCGATCGAGTTCGAGAACAACCCCTTCATGTTCGGCTATACCAGTGAGGGGATGATCCATCAGGTCCGCTACGAACTTGAGGAACAAGCATGGATCTTCGATCAGGTCATTGGCGCGTATGCGGAGGCGTTTGCGCAGGACGTGGACGATCCCCGTCCAGTTAAGAAAGGGCAGCCCATTCCACCCGACGAAGAGCGCGAAATCTGTGCTCGCAGTCTCTACTTCGGACTCTGGCGGTATATCATCTCGAGCAAGAATGCGGCGTTCAAGTCCGAGCAGGAGGTGCGGTTCACATATACCGCGCATGACTACAGCCGGAGTTGGCCTGGCTGGCACCCTGAGCATCCGGAACCTCTTTTCCGCGAACGTGCGGGACGCATCGTTCCCTACCTGTCGTCGAAGAACCTCCATTTCCGTAACATGGAACGGCACGGCAAGATCCCGAAGCTGCCGATTCAGTCCGTACGCATCGGGCCGACCGACGATCAGGCCCTAGTTGCGCGGGGCATTCGCAAGCTCCTCCATGCCCACGAATACGCCGTAGTGGAGATATTGATGTCGGGCTCTCCATTCCAGCGGGGCTAGGCATTCTCGAATGGCCTATCGCGCTGCTATGTACGGCGTCATGGCCGCGAAAGACGAGCTTGGGGAAATCTACATCGGCGCGACGGTCGAGGAGTGGTCCGAACGCCGCGTCATCGAGCATGTTCATGCGGCGCTGACGGCAGCGGGCAGCCCGTTCGTCGTGCTGGCGAACTTTCAGATTCGAGGGCGCCAGATCGATTGCGTTTTCATCACCGAGAATCGCGTGATGGTGGTTGAGGTGAAGGCCTCGCGCCTGCCAGTTCGTGGCGCAATCGATGGCGATTGGGGCAGGAGGCAGGTGTCCGGCGAGTGGCGCCATTACCGCAACGGCTACCAACAAGTGGTCAGCCAGAAGAACCGGCTGCGCGATGCCATGGGCGCACACCGGGCGACGGGCGACTTCTATCCGGACGCGGCGGTGGTCTTCGCGAGACCGTTGCCCGACGGTTCGGCGCTGACGCAGGGCGACAAGAAGGCGGAGGTAACCGAACTGGTGGCGTTTGATGCCGACGGGCAAGGTGACCGCGGCAATCCCTGGTCGGCAAAGGAGTGGCGCGAATTTGCGGCCAGCCTGTCACTTCGATCCGCTTCCGTCGCGGAAATCCAGGGTGGTGCAGAGGCGGCGCCACACTTTGATCTCATTCGCGAGTATCGGGATCATTTGACAACGAAGCTCGGGCGCGACGGCGAGCGATGGCTGGCTGAAGACAAGGCGCAGCGCGCCGATCTGCTCGCGGGGCTCGACGGCGCGCCGGGCTGCTATCTCGAAGGGCCGTCGGGCTGCGGCAAGACGCTGGCGTCGCGGTGGCTGGGAAGTCACCTTTCGCGTTCCGGCGAATGCGTGCTCTTCCTTGCGGCGAAGGACTTCGATGGGTCGTGGGCGAGGCTGCTCAGGCGCGAGTTGTCACTCGTCCTTGAGTCCAGCGTCCAGCAGCTCTTCGGCGCGATCAGGGTGACGGGCACTCCGGTGCGGATCGTACTCGACGGTGTGAACGAGCTCGGCCCTTCGCGGGAGGCCGCCTTTCGCGGCCTTCGAGCGCTGGCGCGACGTCTCGACGCACGCGTCATCGCCACTGGACAGTCGGCACAGCCGGAGCAACTGGCGGGATTGCAGAGGATCGCGATTTCCCCGCCAAGTGTCGAACTAAAGGAGAGGATCGCAACTGCCCGGTTGCCGGCACTCGGTGCCGGAATGCGAGCCGTTCTGAAGGGGGTCGCCAGCGGCTTCGAGGCAGCGATCGTTGCCGAGATCGGTTCGGATGCGACCGCCGATGCATCGCGGCAGTTGCTCGTTGACCAGCTCATCCGAAAACGTCTGGGTGCCGATCAGCGCGCTGGATCGACCGGGCTCCGCCGGTTCGCGAAGACCCTGATCGAGACGATTAGCTTCTCGATGAATGAGACGGTCTTTGACGAGGCCATGCTGGCACACGGCTTGGCGGGGGCTGAAGTTGACGCGCTCTTCGCCGCGCAGATCCTTACCCGGCACGGCGGACGGGTCTCATTTGCGCACGAAATTCTCCTTCACGCGTGCGCCGCCTTTGCGTTCGCGCAGATCGCGGCGCAGGCCGGGGAAAAATTGGCAATCCTCCTCTCCCTCCCGGTGCTGGAGCCGATCGCTACCGACGTCGTGTCTGTGATCGAAGATTCGCAGGTGGTCGATATCGTCTTGCGGTCGACCAGCGATTCCGGGCTCATCCATGAAGCCGCGCGGGGCCTTGCGGGCCCGATCGCTGCCGCTGTTGCGGATCGGCTTCTGTCGGAGACCGAGGACGATCTGGAAGCGGAGATCGCGGGCCTTCGGCTGGCAATCGTTTCGGGCGAGCGGGTTTCGATCGGATGGGAACCGGGCACGGTGCGCGAGTGGTCGGACCAAGAGGCCGCGCGGATCAGCGCCCTCGCCCGGGATGTCGGGACGGGCCACCGCATCAAGCGCTATTTTGTGCTCTGCGCGCTGATGGACGCTGCGCTGTACGAGGAGCGGCACCGGCTTTTCGACGCGGCGACGGCGGCCGGCATCAGAACGCTCAGGAGCGATGCCTTCAGTCTTGCCTATTACGGAATCGGGCAGGAGACCGGATTCACCAAGATCAGCCGGCTCGCGATGAGCGGGGTTTTCAGCATCGTTGATCCTGTCCTTCAGAACCCGCCGCGTGACATGATGTCGCTCACCTCCGGGCAACTCAACTTCTATCTCGATCGTCGGCGCATGTTCCACGACGACAGCGATCTCGATGCGGTCGCCGAGGCCCTGGCCAAGGTGGTGACGGAGCGGTTTCGCCTCGAGCCCTACCATGTGAAGCTCTCCATTCTCGAGACCGCGCCATTTGTAGGACGGGCCAGCCAGGACAAGGTCGCGGCGCTTGTCGAGGCCATCGAGGCGATCGACGCGAACCGGGAAAGCCTCTGGATCAGCACCGCGATCATCGATGCTCTGAAGTTCCTCGACGCCCTTGAGGACTCAGCCGAAGGCGCGCGAGAAGGGATCGAGGCGGAGTTCGTGCGCGCGATCAACGCCGACGAAGATGACCTGACGCTCAACCTCGCGCTCAGCACCAGCATCGCAATGTTCGATCATCCCTATGATTGGATCTACGGCGATGCTTTCGAAGCGCTGACACCAAAGGACCGGCGCACGCTGATGCGGCGGGCGGCTCGGTCGGATGGTGCGCGGCAAAGTGCGAGCCTGACCTGGATTATCCAAGAGGTGGCGTCGTTCGGCGACCCGGCGGATGCGGCCACCATGCAGGAGTTCGCGAAACTCCCGAATCCCCGGAACAGCTTCCCGCAGGAAGAATGGGGGGCGTTTACCGTGGCGACGCGCTTCCTCGGCCGCCATCACCTTTCGCTACCGGAGCAGCAAGCGGCGACCGATGTCGAGCTCGCGATGGTCGAACTGCGAGCCCTGCTGCACGCGGTGGAGGGCGGCGCTGCGAGCGCGGCGATACAGGCAATCTGGGCTCGGCTCGATCAACTGCCCGTCAATGCGGTCATGGGCTGCTTCAGCGAGGTCGAGCATGCACTGCTTGAGCAGGATTGGAGCGAGCAACGCGATGCGCCGAAGCCGAGCATCCTAAAGGCGTTCGTGCCACGGTGGTTGAATGTGGCCCGGCGCTTCCTGGACGGAGAAGATGAGGGCGCGCATCATCACTACGCCTATGATCGCGAACGTGCTCCCGGCCTGGCGTTCCAGATCATCGAACTGCACGGCAACCGGGGCGACATCGCCCGGCTCAAGCGGCTGGCAGGTACACCGCGCCACGCCCGCCGGGCGCTCGAAGCGTTGCGCAAACTTGACGCGGCTTGATCAGCCGTACCCGCCAATCTCGTGCCAAAGCGCAGCGTCGCGTTCGGCCTTAATATCCTCCAACTCGACGCGAAGACGACTGAATTCCAAGTTGTACATCGGCATCTGCCAGTGGCTGTTGAGCTGCCTGGCGTGATCGTCGGTTGCATCCTCGCCGGGCAGATTAGCGGCGACCAGCTTGTCCAGCGCCTCCCGGAATAGGCGGCGGTGATCGTCGAAATGCTGGGTGTCGATGAAGTCGAGCGTCTGCCAAACCTGATGGACGATCTTCACGCCCTTGGGCGTGAACATGCCGAGAGCGCTCATCGCTTCGACCAACAGTAGGGGCAACGGCGGACCGCCGAAGATGGCTTGCGACATGCCGCTGCCACGCGGCGCCAACCAAATCGGCTTCCCATCCTCATGAACCTCGATGTCCGCGTACATCGTGGATTCGCGCGAGTAGAGCTTCCAGTTCGGCATGATGTACTCGCCGGCGTAGCCCTCGAGGTAGTGACCCTGCCGCTCCTGATCGATGTAACCCTGAAGCTCGGTAACATCGCTCACCTTCCAGCCCTGGGCGTCGGCATAGATCATGCGGCCAAGATGATCGTAGAAGGTGTTCACGACCCGCTTCACGCGCCGAGCGATGTGCTTTGCCGGGCAGCGGACAAGGTCCATCAGGATCAGGGCCTTCGCCGCCTCTTCGACCGCGAAGCCTTCGAGCAAGCTCTGCTCGCGCAAACCATTCTCGAGCTTTCGACCAGCATCCCAGAAGTTGCGGGCGCTGGCGGCTATGATTGGCAGGCCTTCGGCGATGAACGCGAGCCGGTCGCGCTGTGGCATTTGGTTGAGGATGTCGGCGCGACGATTGCCAAAGGGAATATCGGCCACGTTCAGCCTCCTATTCTGCTGCGGCGCGCAGTTCTGCCACGCGCTCGCGGCACGTGTTTCGACGACGTCGCGCTAGCGGCTGCTTTCGCCACTGTCGCTCCTAAAATCTGCCAGTCCGTTGTCGACCAAGATCAGTCGTTCACATCTGCTCCGGAGAACGTCCGGTCCCGATAAAAGCCGCGGATCGCTCAAAATTAAGCTGACGGTCAACAATGCTCCTTATTCAAAGCATCTTGTCCATTAAACCTAACTCCCTGATAAGACATTCCGTTCAAGGTGGCCGGGAACGGCTCGTGACATTTAACGAATGGTCTAGCGTTACCGACGATATGGTATATCTGCCGCATGATACCTGACACGCTGTTCGATGCCCTCGTCTGCGGTGCCCGCATTTCGGTCCACCATGCCTGGTCCCACGCATTCGCCATGTCGGGCGGCGCCCCGGACGAGATCGACCACATCTATGCCATGACGACGGAGGGCATCCGCGAGCTTGGCACGCAATGGTCCCCGATCCTGCGCAGCAAGGGCCTCTCGCTGCGGCTGACGGGCGTTTTCTGTCATCAGACCCCCAAGGCGCACTATGTCCATCCGGTCGATGGACCGAAGGCGCCGGAGCTGGGCGACCTTCTGATCGTCCATGAGCATAAGAATACCCACCCCGGCGGGACAATCGAGATCACGCGCCGTGCAGTGCTTGTGCAGGCCAAAATGGTTGACGAGGGCGTGCCGGGTGGCGGCAAGGTTGATCAGTATCAGGAGTATCTCTACGAGCACTGGCCTGACTTCGAGCTGAAGGGCCGAGGACCGGGAACGGTTCGGTTCCTCTCCGGGCAACGCGATTTTCGACCCGGCATCGATCCGGGGCGATACGGATTGATCGAGAAGACCCCGCACGCCGGCCACAAGGCCGTTGCGCTCCCTTATTGCTGCGGCTTTCCCTGGACCTATTCCGAGCCGCGCAAGCCCGTGCGGAGTGCGGGCGGCGAAGACGCCGGCGCGTTCATCGCCAACATGCTCTACGACACGGGATGGCTGCGCGGTCGGGTCGCCCTGATCCCACCAACGCCGCTGGCGTTGGCCTCGGGCACGCCGAACAATCATTTCGATGTAACGGTCGAGGAGCTGCTGACGCTCACGGCGATGAAAACCCTGCGCTTCACGAAGAAGACCTACATCACGGGGCCGCGCGGGCATCCTGCGCTGGCCTGTTTTCAGAACGCCTATGGTGCGCTCGGTCTCCTCCCAGACACCGGCGCCGGTTTCGCCGAGACAGGTTTCGAGGGCAGAGGCATCCCGCCGGAGGAAATGGCAGAGCCCGATTTCGATGATGGCATTTCCGTCTTTCTCGTCGAGACCGGCGGTGAAGGCGAAGCGAGACTGGCCTGATCGGGCGCCCTATCCGGTCGCTTCCCCCGCGTTCGCGGGCACCTCGTCCGGCGTCTCCTTCTTGTCCCACGTGACGAAGGTCTCCTCGCCCAGAATGAAAGGCCGAAGGTTCAGCGTCGGATCGTCGCCGCGTTCGAGTGCCGCCTCGAAGTCTATGAGGTCGGCTAGCCCCGGCACCGTCTCGACGGCTTGGCCGAGCGCGACCATCGCGCTGGCCTTGTCGCCGATGGCGAGGAGCTGGTCGGCAATGAGGATGTAGAGCGCGGCGTCGATCCGTTTCGGCAGGGGCTGATGTGTCTTGCGGCGCAGCTCCTCACGCCTGCTGGCTGCGAGAGCCTTATAGTCCTCAAGAGACCAAGGCAGGGCCGCGCCGAGCACCATCGCCAGCGCAAAGCTGACCATGCTCGGCGCCGTCAAGTCTTCGTCGAACTGCTTTTTCAATCGTAGTTTAAGCTTCCGGCGATGTTCCTTGGGCGCACAGGCATTCCAGAGCGCCATGACCCCGGCCATGGGCAGCCGGTCTTCTGATTTTGCGAGGCCGGGCGCCGTCTTCTCGATCTTGTCGAGAACCGCGGTCATTGGAACGAGGCCGGTTTCGCTGCGGCCGGACATGCCCTCGATTAGATAGGAGATCGTGCCCTCGAAAAATCCGGGCGCGGATTTGGAGCTGAAGAAATTGGCATCATGTATCCAGAGCTGCGGTGCCAATCGGGCGCGCATGATGCCCGGCAACGCCGACCGATAGTTGAACGTCTTATCGACCCCCTTCGGCGCGCGCTCGACGAAGCGGCGCACGACGTGGCGTGAGAGGCGCGCCAGTCCTTCGAGGCTCAGGAGCGCCGTGTCCTCGACGTGGCTGGTATCGGCGCGATCCGACTGCATCCAGACTTCGGGCGCGAGGTTCTGGAGCGTATGCACGTTTCGGGAGCGTATGCCGTAGGCTTCCTGCAACGCGGTCGGCAGCTCGTTCGCCGTGATGGGTCGCAGGGCTTTGACCGCCTCGGCCCGGAAGAAGCTCGGCTCGACATGTTCGAGCACGAACGCCACGAACCTTCGCGTGAGCGCGCTATGCTCGTTCGCGAGGATCGCGCCCTGAATTTTCTCACGGCGCTTTTCGCTAAGGCCCTTCGTCGCCTCGTCGACACGTGCCCGCTTCTGCTGATCATAGTCCGACCAAGAGCCCGCCTTGGGCTTGGTGGCCTGCCCAAGCGATTCCATCGCTGCGACCATCAGCGTGTAGGCGAGCGTCGCGTCTTCGTCGACCATTAGCATGGCATCGACGATTTGCCGGATTGCACGGATCGCCGCTTCATAGCTCTTGCGCTGGAGGCCGGTCAGGCTTTCGAAGAATTGGGTGAGGTCCGCGATGCTCTCGTCGCTGAGCACGATCGTGGCGTCGAACGTCTGGCGCAGGATGCTGACGGAACCGAATCTTTGATGCGTCGGGCGATCGGAGGTTGAGATCAGGCGGCGCGCCATCTCGAAATCGCGCACACACACTACGTTGAGGCAGAACGAGACCACGGCGGCGATTTCGTCGATGAGCTGTTCGCCGCTGGTCGCGACGAGAACTTCCGGGCTGCCGGATTCGGTCTCGGCCTCCAATCGCTCGCGGGCCTCGATCGTCATGCTCCCGACACCATGCATAGCGGTCGAAGGCAGAAGCCGGCCGAATGGCAGATCGATCGGCTCGCGATCTCCAAACGCGCGCAAGTTGGTATAGAGGATACCGCGATGAACCGTGTCTGTGAGCGGCACGTCGCGGAAATACATGCCTTGGACAAGCTGGAGCATAAGCCTCCTCAGACCAACGTGAGCCGTCCGTTGGTTTGCCGGTAGCGGCACGCGCAGCCGCTAATTCTCAATCCAGCGCGACATTCTACCTTTACCGTCACAAGCGCGACACCGATTACGCTCGCCTGAATAGAGATCAACGCCGATGCCGTTACCCGTACCATTACAGGGACCGCATTCGACTTCCCCCAAATACCCTACATTATCATCAGAATCTACGTCCGCTTCGAATTCTTCTTCATGCTCCCCCGTCCAGTCCGTGACGCGATCGTCATCGTCCTCATCGCCGACATAGCCGCATGATTCCATAAATTCCCATGCTCTGAACCAGCTCGATATGGCTTCGATGCGGAGAGTTGGAGCATCTAGATCGGCCCCGTTGGAAATCTGCCGGTAGAGCTCATCGAGATACCCGACATAGGCTTCCCGAAACAGGCCGGTCGGCCTAAATCCGATGTTATGCGTGTAGACGACCTCCCCCGGCGTGTTCACAATCGAGTGCCAGAAGGGGAAGGACAACTCGGTCTCGATCGGGTTCGTAATGGCTTGGCGCAACGCGCGCTGGCCGACGTCGCTAAGTCGCCCATCAAAACCTATCCGCGGCGTCTCAATGAATGTCGAACGCTGATCTTCCGCAAGCTGCCCGATCAAGGCCGCGGCGCGGTCGGGCTCGGCAGAAAGAAACGGGTTGAGCGCGCAGACGAACAGCGTGTTGGCATAGTAGGCTTCCATTTCTGCCCAGCGCTTGCGCATGAAGCAAAAGCCGTGAAGACCCTCGGCCTCCATAAGTTGCGCGGCGTAGCTGCTAACGGCGGAGAGGTATTCCACGGTGGAGGTGGATGGGTTCTCACCCGACGACGCGCTCTCGATCCAGCCGGGGACATTGTGAAATGAAATGGCTGCGCAGCCCATTGCTTGATGCGAAAGCAGGTGATTTGCGACGCTTTGAAATGTCTCATCGCTCGGCACAAACAACTCTAGTGACAGAGTCGCGATGTCGTCGCCGTCAAACTTCGGCTGATAGACGACGATATCGCGCTCGTTGACTAGCAGGTCATATAGATAAGCTTGCGTGGTGATCTTCGCGGCCAGCGGGGCGGCCAGTACGTTGATGATATCCTTGCGACCTGACAGCTCAAATGCGCCGGCTACATAGTTGCTGTACGCTAGAAGTTCCGAAAAAGCATTACGCTCCGCCGGTGCCTTCACCTTTAGCTCCAGGATGAACAGCCCATCGTCGTGCGTGCCGATAAGGTCCAGCTCCATTGGCTTGGTCTTGTCAGTTGGGAGCTTGACCTTGCTGCCGGCGAACGTTCCGTACCGTATAAGTTTGTGCATTCGCTGTATTCGGCGGAGCGCCTTGGCCTTTAACACTCGCCAGAACTCGAATGGCACGCCCCAATCGTCTTCGGGTGCATTGCTCTGAGAAACGTCAAAGAGCGCCGGGTCAGGGTCAACGACGACCGTTTCAAGGCCAACTTTGAAAAGTAGTTCGTGAACAGCGTCTTCGTCAAATCCCATGAAATCACTTCCACTGCGAAAATGGTTCTCCGGTCTGGATTCTGGTCGCCGGGTGAAGCTACAGTGCCGTAAATGCCTGAAGGTCTCCTCCTGCCGCAAGCAGTCGTTCGCCGTAGTCGTCAGAAATGACAGCAAAGTCCCACTTCTCGCCATTTGAGGCTGCCGGCGACCTACGAGAGAAGGAAGGTGCTAAGCGACGCGGCGTCGGTAGCACAGTGTCCACCATAGAGCGGGTGCCACTCCGTCTTGATCCCTCGCGCACGTGCCCTGTCGACCAGTCGCTGCGAACCCTCGAAATTGCCATAGGCATCGTACAGACCGTTGGAGAGATAGAGCGCCGGGTAGTTCGGACCCGCCCGCTCGATCAGGGTCAGCGGTGAGATGCGTTGCCATTCCGCATCGTTCGCCGCGTATTTCCGCGCCAGCATCCATACCCCGAGAATCATCCTGGGATCGGCACCGGTCCGCTTCGTCGTCGCGCGTATTTCCGCGAACGATGCGAAGGGTGATACCGTGTAGACGCCGGGGCAAAGCGCCGCGACCTTGGCGAAGCGCGACGGATGCGACAGACCTGCGATCAGGACATTGAGGCCGCCCATCGACTCCCCCATCAAAAGGCGACGGCGCGGACGGCCCGCCTTCGCCTCGATCGAGGGCAGGCGGTGCATCATGTCGTCCAGCAAGCCGCTGTCGGCCTTCTCACCTTTGGGGGTCAGCAGCCAGGTCGGGCCATAGGACAGTTCAACGACAGTGGGCGGTAACGCGGTGCCGCGCTGCCATTCGGCCTGCACCATCGCGGTGAGATAGGTGTCGTCGTTCCAGATGCGCTCGTCGAGGTTGCGGCCATGCAGATGGTAGAGGACATCGCCGTTCGTCCCGCGCTGGTCGCGGTAGATGCAGTAGCGAAGCGGCCCATCGCTGCCGCAGCTCTGGGCGGCGGGACGGAACGCCACCACCTGATTACCGCGGCGCTGCGTGAGCTGACCCCACCCATAGTAGAGCAGGGCCGCAACCAGTGCGGCGATCAGCCAGTATCGGTTGGGGCGTCGCACTGCAAAAGCGATCACGCGGCGGAGCCTGTTGCTGCGGTTCGACATGAAGATCACGCCAGCGCGACGAAGAGGTCGGGGTCAGACGGTGATCGATCCGCCAGATCTTCTGTACGCCCGCCCATCCGAGCAGGCACGGCTGTCAGCTTCGGCAGCGCGAAGAGGCTCACCACGTAGCCGATGATCGCGCTGCCGCCGTAGCCGACGACCGGGGTCGGATAATTGCCGAGCGCCGCAGCGACGATCGCGGCAAGCCAAGCCGCGCCGAACGCGGCGTACACCACTCGATTGTGAGGATCGCGGCTGAAACCGACGAACCCCGGGACAAGCATCAGGGCCGCCCCGCTCCATACCGCGAGGCCAGCGCCCGCGTGGACGTCGAAGGAGGAATAGAGGATCTGGTCGACATAGGACGCGGCCGGAAGCGTGTCGGCACGCATCAGCGTTGCGGCGAACCCGGCTACGCCGGCTGCAAATGCGATGACGGTGTGCCGATCCCGGCGGATAACGGTGAGGATGGCGACACACAGCGCGAGCATTCCGGCCATCGCCCTGTCCGGCTGAAGCGCCATCGCGACAGCGGCGATGACGATGCCTGTCGTCGCGGTCGCGCTGCGGGTGCGTGCGAAGGCGACTAGCACCACCGGCAGCAGGATCAGGCTCGGTTGGATCGCCAGACCCGCAAGGTTCACCCAGCGCGCCGCGCCATCGACCTCGGCACCGAGCAGCGCCGTCGCCAGCAACGCGCCTGCCATCGTGACGATGGCGGCGTCGGCCCAGCGCCGGTCTGCCGACGCGGCGTGACCGAGCATCCCCAGCATCGAAAGGCCGATCCCCAATGCACCGATGTTGATCCCGAAATAGCGCAGCGGTGCGCCGGCGATCACCATATAGACGATCCCCAGCAAGGCAGCACCGATTGCGCACAGAATGCCGAGTGCGCGGGGGCGACGCATCGTGCCGTCGAGAAGGTTCATTATGGTCAATCCTTCGGCAAAGGGACGGAGCAGATGTGCTGCGATCGCGCGCGGCAGGAGGCCGCTCAGGCTATCGAGGGTGAACAGGAGTGCCTCGGTGTCGTCCTGAATGCTGGCTGCTTCATACCGAACCGCCCACCCCCACGGCTGCAATGCGGGGGGCAGGACGGCCTGAAGAATACGGCAGGAAAGGGTCGTGAGACCGCGGCGCAGACCGATGCTCATATCGTCGCCCGCCCGCCGTGCGACGCCGGAGCCACCGACGGTTCGGGGGGATTGGCGCGGGCGAGCTGCACGCCGCTCGCCGTCAGGCGATAGGCGTGCCGTGGCGGCCTTCCCCCTTCGGTCGGCTGCTGCCATTCCGCTTCGAGATAGCCCTGTGCTTCGAGGCGGATCAAAAGCGGATAGAGCGTGCCGGATTTCACACCGGCGAGTCGAACCAGTTCATAGCCATGCGACCACTGGCCGCCGGCATCGAGGAGAACGGACAGGACCGTTCGGGCATGGGGAGAGAGAGCGCGTGAACGAGGCATGCGCCATAATTCTACCTAGATCGATTTAATATCAAGACCCATTCGGATTGTTCCAGAATCACTGGGCGTCGTGCAGACCTCTCGCACTTCCGAAGCCCAGGGCGGTGCGACCGCGCCTATCTCACTGTCCGAAAGGAGAGCGGGCGTTGTCGCAATCGCCGAATTGCGGCAGCGTCATAGAATGCCTCAACGCCTGAACCTCACTGCACTTCTTGTCGACGAATATGACTCCGCACTTCGGTTCTTCGTCGACAAACTGGGCTTCGAGGTGCGTGAAGACACCTACCTCGGAAACGGAAAGAGATGGGTCGTGGTCGCGCCGCAAGGTGCGGTCAACGGACTGCTACTGGCACGAGCCGTTGGCAAACGGCAGCGTGATGCCATCGGCGATCAGAGCGGCGGTCGAGTGTTCCTGTTTCTGGAGACGGATGATTTTGCGCGTGATCACCTCGCCTACATGCAACGGGGCGTCCGCTTTGTTGAAGGGCCACGGCATGAACCGTACGGCATCGTGGCGGTATTCGAGGATCTCTATGGCAATCGATGGGATCTGATCGAGCCTACCCTGGCCTAGCAACGCCTCGTGTTTCAGCATCGCTCGCGGAACGGCCGATCAAGATGGCGACGAACAGCGGAAAGCCCGTCTGAAGGCCCTGTTGCATTCGGAGCAGCCCGCTTGAGGCCATCAAGAACCGGCTGCGTAGCGTTCGATCCACGTGACCCTGCGCATCTCTGGTTTCCGCCGACCGCCATACAGCATCAACGACGCCCAATCCGCCTCGTCCCTTGCGAGGTCGTCGGCGACCTGCGCCGACCAGACACGCCGTGCAGCATCCCAGCGGTAGCCGCGTTCCTTCAGCACTTCTCGAGCGGAGAAGGGCGCGTCCTGCGCGTCGACGATCCACGTTGGCTTGTTCGCATTGCCGATCATACGTCCCGCGACCGTGCCGCCGAACTCGTCGAGCGGGTGGGATAGGAGATGCAGCAGAGCGGTTACGTCGACCTCGGCGCGGTGGGCGTCGTAGAACCATCCCATCCTGGAGAGCAGCGCTGACAGCGTCCGTCCCTCGTAGCCCAGTTCCCTCCATTCGACGTCGGCCAGGGTACAGGCCCAAGGGCGCCCGGCCGCCATCGGAAGCCGTTTCTCGAGGAAGGGTCGATCGAACGCCGCATTGTGGCTGACGACGAAATCGGCCGTCAGGATCATGCAGCCGGCCTCTCCGTCGGCTATCGCCCGTCCGGCCACATCGGCGTCCGTAAGACCCGTGACCCTGGTGATGCCCGGCGGGATCGGCTCGGACGGCTGCTCCAGCCACGTCCGCGGGCGTCCAGTCTCGACGATCCGATACTGGGCGTCGAGACGGAATCTTTGGATGGCGAGTTCGATGACCTCGTGTCGTGAATGATCGAGCCCCGTGGTCTCGACGTCGATGGCCACCCCGACCAGCGAATTGCTCCTGTCGATCCGGGTCGGGCGCCGGTCCATTCGCCTGATGCGGCGAAGGACCCGATAGTCATCGTGCCGATCCAGCGCCCGCGCGATGACTTCGGGTTCGATCGGCACGCCGATCAAGTCGGAACGGAGAGCCCTCACGCGGCGAAACGCTGTTCCAGGCACACGTCGAGCCCCGCAGCCAAGGAAGAGGACGGATCCTGCGCTACCAGCAGGAGCATGTCCGCCATCGCGGGGCTGATCATGGCGGTGGCCAGCGCCGTGGTCTGGTCGAAGCCGACTTGATAATTGGCAGTCGTAGCAGCCGAAGTGCCGAAGCGATCGGCCACTCGCTCCACCAGATCGTCTTCGCGGTCGGTCACGAGCGCGCAGAAGGCGAGGAGCCGCCGGCCGCCCACTTGGGCGTCGACCCAACAGGTCAACAGCTTGAATTTTCGGGACGACGGAAACGGGATGACTACATCATCCATCCGCGGGTCATTGATGTCGCCCGCGTCGTCGTCCGAAAGAAGATCGTCGACGTAGCTTGGATCGGCATCCAGGCCAAGACCGAGACCGTGCAGGACGACGTTGCGGTTGAAGGCGTCCAGATCCTGGCACGCGTCGATCGGGCAACGGTCATCGAAGACCGTGCGGGGAGTCATCATCCACGCCGCTGGATCATGCTCCATGCCGTCCAGAGCGAAGCGCGCGCCCACTTCGGTCGCCGCGATGGAGAGGCGCAGGAGACGGCGGCAGGTCGTCACGACCACCTCGTCGTCAGCGGCGTCCGCCTCCAGCGGATCGATGTCCCACCGGCTCAAGGGGGCCTTGATCACGTCCTGCCACGGCTTCGTGGTCGCCGTTTTGGACCCTACCAGATCGATCTGCTGCATCACCATCGTGACGATCTCCACCTACCGCGGGTGGTATGGACCCGCCGCCGAAAGATAGGCCTGATCAAAAATGCGTCAAGATTTCTTGTCGCACTTTTCCTTATACTTTCCTTTGCATTTTATAAAACGCCAAATATATCTGGCGCATGGATGATAAATCTCTTTGCTTCGGCCTTGCCGCCCTTGGTCATCCGACGAGGCTCGCTCTGTTCCGGCAGCTGGTCCGGGCGGGAGCATCAGGGCGTGGTCCGACGGCGCTCGCCGAAGACGAAGGCATGCAGCGCACCCTGGTCAGCTATCATCTGCAGCCCCTCGTGGCGGCGGGCCTAGTACGCAGCCAGAAGCACGGTCGCGATGTCGTCTACTCGATCGATGGTGACCGGCTTTCGCAGATCGCGCTGGCTTTCCAGAAGGTCGCTCTGCTGCGCCCCTGACGCACGGCGTCGCTACGTTCAGTTCAGCTCGTGACCTAGAAACCGTGCTGGCCAAGTCTATCCGGCCGCAAATGTATGTTAGCCGATCCAGATGACGGGCGTACCGACTACCGCTGGTGGGAGGAATATGGTCGATCGAAAACCGATCGAGCTTGGTCGCTGGAGGTTATGAAAAAGAGACCCGCGGCTGCGCCGTGCGATCTCGGATCTACCCGTAGACCAGTTCATGCTGCACGCCGCTGCCGGCCAGCCGGCTGAGCACCGCGAAGCGTGCGTTTCCCGCTCCTCTAGCGAGGTGGATCGATCCTCGACTGGTCCTGACGAGGGGGTCCGCGCTCCCTCATCTGACGTCCGGTCGGATCGTGCACGGTCCGCAGCGCGGAAGGTCTCCACCCACCCGACGCCACGACTTCACCGACCGTGCGCGAAGCCCTCGTGCCGAGGGGAAAGGTTTGGGTTCGCGGCGCCGTCGCGAACAATCAGGAGGTGAAAATGCAGGATCCGGATCTCAGCTTCGTCGAACCGGCGCGGCGCGCGGAGATCGCGAGACGGATCGCGGAGGTCGAGGAGTATCTGAGGGCGCCGGGGGCCGCCGCCGCCGAAAGGGCCGCAGCACGCCTCGGGCTCGGGCTCTCCTCTTTTCGAATGCTCGTTCGTGTCTGGACCAGAAGCCATAGGGCCGAGGAGCTGTCCGGCGCCACGCATCGTCGATCCGTGTCGAGGAGGCCCGACGCGCCGACGATTGCGCAACTTTCCCTCATCCGCGGAACGGAGGCCTCCATGCCCAACGACGTGCTTCTCGAGAAGGTGGTCGCGCAGGTTTACGCGAACGCGGAGAGCTTCGGCGCCCCGATGCCGAGCAGACCCACGGTCCGCGCCTATGCGTCGTCCTTCCGGCGCGAACGGCTCGCCGGGGTGCCTGCGGGAGTCGGCATCGCGATCGACCACTGCGCCGTCGACGTCCTCGTCTCGTGGGAGGGAAAGGCGGTCCTGCCGATCGCCACGCTCGCGCTCGACCTAGAGAGGCGTGGCGTGCTCGGGGTCGCGCTCGATCCGGTCCGGGCCGGCCCCCGCACCACAGCGGCCGCCCTGCTCGACGCGGTGTCGCGGATCGAGGCGGGCTCCGCCGCCCGTGCCGACGCCGTCCCGATCGAGATCGAACGGGACGGGCGGCCGGAGTGGGACGAGCTCCTCGACGTCGTGGAAGCCCACGGCCTGACGCGCAGCGGCGGCGAGGCGGCGCGTCTGCCCGGCGGTCTCCGGACGATCCGCCTGCTCGGCAAGGACGTGAACGGCGTCCGCTTCAAGGCGCGCACTACGCACAGGAAACCGGAGGGCCGGATCGGTGAAGGCTGCGCCTCCGATGTCGACGACGCGCTGAAGTTCCTGCGCTCGCGGCTGATCCGCTCCGAAATCGGCGGCCCGCTCGCCGGGCTGACCGGACCCGTCAGGACCGCCTTGGCGCTCGATCTGAAGCGGCTGACGCTGGACTAGGGCTCCTCCTCGGGGAAGGCCGCGTCCAGCAGTCCGACGAGCGGCGTCGGATCCCCGCCTCCTCCTATCAGGCCCAGCCGCCGCAGCCGCCGTTCCAGAAGCTCGTTGCTGCGGCGGACCTCGGTCCGCAGGAGCACGTCGACCTCGGAGGCCGAGGGGACGGCGGCCTTCGCGAGCACGTCGCCCGCGATCGGTTTCCGCCAGTCCGCCCGTCTCCTCAGGTCCAGACCGCCGACGCGCTCGCCGACGGCCTCGACGAGCGACGACCCGAAGCGCCGTGGTTCCGACCATCTAACCGACGCCTCACCCAGCACCTCGGCGAGATGCGCACGCATTCTCGTCATGTCCAGGAACTCACCCTCCCGCGGGTCCGGAACGATGACGGTCAGCGAAGGCTTCCGGACCGACAGGCGGAGCTCCAGGGCGCGCTCGGCTCCCTCGCGCGCGACGTCGGTCAGCTTGGGCGAGACGCCCGCCGAGCCCGGCGCCGCCGCCAGGATCAGACCGCTGCACCTCTCGATCAGGAAGGCGCATACCAGCCACTCCGGATCGCCGCTTCCCGGCGCGACGAGATCGACCGGCGTCACGTCCAGCACGAACGCGCGACCGAAGCCCCGGCGCAGCGCCTCCGGATCACGCGCCGCGTCGCGGGCGCGCTCACGTGCGAGGCGGCGGGCTGTCGGCCTCGAGGGCGCGGCCGCTCCCCCTGCCGCCTCGTCATCCGCAGCCGCCGACTCTGCGGGTCCGATCGTCGTCGGGATACGCCGGGCGGACCGCGTCGCGAAGCGCGCGACCGCCCGGAGCGTGCGCTGATGGGCCCAACGGGTCCGAAGGGAGTAGAATCCGGTCCTGCCCAACCCGAGATCGCGCGCCAGTTCCGCGAGATCGGTGCCGGGCGCGTCGGCCGCCACCACCGCCGCGAAGCGCTTCGTAAGATCGTCGCGTTCGGTCGGGCTCAGCGATGCCCAGAACGCCGCTTCCGAATTCGGCAGTCCGTCGGGCCAGACCCGCCGAAACAGCTCCGGAACGTCGCCCCCATCGCCAGGCAAGTCTCTGTCAATCATGGACATTCATAAATACCGGTAAAAAAGCATTGTGTCATTCATGAGTTTGCATACATTCAGGGGCATGAAGCATCGCCCCACACATGCTAGCACCGTCCGGCAGCGGCGGTCCATGCGCCAGGTCCACTCCGGCGACCGGCAAGGCGTAGGAACTGCCGCTCCGGTCGATCCTACCCCGGTGCCGCCCGCCGGTTCGCTGGCGAGTCTGGACCGGGAGATGCACAGAGTCGTCGCGCACATCGGACGACGGCTCCTGCTCGCCAACGTGGCTACCAACACGATCTTCCTCGTGCAGGAGGGCGCGCGGGGGGATCTCCGTCTGCCGACACGCAAGGTTTGGATCGACCTCGTCGAAGCGGGGCGGGCCGAAGTGGTGCGATCGGACGCGCCGGTGGAGGAGCCGGCGGAATCGTCCGCGGCGAAGGTTTCCCTCCAGTGCGACATGCTCGATGCCGCGGGCGTACCTCTCGGTGCCAAAGCGATGGACATCTGGCTTCACCGGCACTGGACCTCAGACCTCATCGCACGCTGGGGTCCCCACGACTCCGTACACACCCCCCGATTCTGGCGGCGCGAGCGCCGCCGGGAGGCCACACGATGACCGCCCGGCACTACCCCGCCAAATCGGCCGTCCGTCGCAGCGACAGGCCGCCGCGTACGATCTCGGACGCCAGTGAGAAAAATCGCAGCAGACAAGGATCGATCATGTCCCAGACCAAGACCAGCCAGTTCACCCACCAGCGCCCCGTCACCACCGGCACGATCCTTCTCGCCGAGGGCGGGTTCGGGCATGTGCGGCGCAACGTCGCCCCGGACGGCACGACCTCTGTCTCGATCGAGAAAATCGACCTGTCGAACGCCCCCGGAAGCGTCCCGAAGACCATCCAAACAAACGACGAGGCACTCGACCGCGCAATCGCCAGCGGTGAGGTTCACGTCGTCTCGCGTCCGACGCCGCCGGCACCTCGCCGTACCCGCGGCTCGAACGCACGTTCGCGCGCGTCGAAACGCTCGAACAGCGTGTTCCTGCCGACCGCTGGGAAGGATGCGACGATGCGCGAGGAGCTGCGCGGGAAGGCGGCTGTGGAGCGCCACCTGCGCCGGGTCGACGCCGCTCTGCGCTGGGCCCGCCATCTCGCCGGGCCGTCCGGCGTCCATGACGAGGCATCCGCACGTCGGGCGATGGTCGAGCTGCGCGCGGCCGGGATCCTGATCTCCGGCGACGATCTCATCGATGCCGGTCACGAGGCGACCAGCCGGCGTAGGAAGCGCCATAGCTGACGCCGATCTGCGGCCGGTGCCGAGCGCGCACCGGCCGTTCCTTTATCCTTCAAACGTCAGCCCGCCTGTGGATGAAACCGCCAAGCCGCATCCTAGCTGACCTGCGCCACCGGATTGATGTCCTCCCAAGCAAGAAATTCGACCGACGTCCAGCAAGGGTCCAACGGTCGCCTCGACGACGGGCTGGCGAGGTAGCGAACCACTGACGGCTGCCGATCGCCGGACTCCCGCCCGTGTGAATGCCATCGCCGCCAGCGGCAGTCGATCGCCTCTCGTTTCATCGGGTCCAGTCAGCGGCGGGCCGTAGACGTCAACCAGCCATTCCAGGAGAAACTGATGATCGAGCCGGAGAACCAGTGGACGGGCGAGGAGGATGCCGGCGAAACCGTGACGGCGATCGATCCGTCGCCCGACGTGTTGCGGGAGACCGCCTTCGGCTCCCCGATCGACGCTGCGCGCATCGAGCGGGTCAGGATCGTGCGGGCCCGAGACGGTGGACAGTTGAGAACCGTCATCACCGGATCGAAGCCAGTCCGGACCATCGCCTATCCCTCCAGTCGCTACCAGTGCATCAGATACGGCGAAGCGACCACCGAATGCCTGCGCCTGCCAGCAGAAGAGCTCTGCCCTCGCACCGTGGAGGCGTTAGCGCAGCCGATGCGCATCGAGGCGCTCGTCGATGGCCGCTGGCTTAGCACGGTGATCGACGCGGCGGCCGTCTACGCCAATGGCGACGCCGCCCTGATCGAGTGCAAACGGGACTGGTCACTCTTCAAGACCCGGAGCGGAGTGACCCAGACAGTACTCGCCAAGCTCGGGGCGAAGTGTCTCGGCATGCGCTACGACCGCTACGTGCTGGTGCACGCCGGCTCCGAGACGCGATGCACGAACGTGGACGAAGTTCAGGCTTGCCGCTTCGTGGACGTTCCGGATTCGTTGGTTGCGGCCACGTCGACGCTGCTCGCCGGGGGATCGGCCTCGCTGCTCACCGTGGCGGGCGTCCTTTCCGACGACTATCACGTCGGTCGCGCCCGCGCCTTCGCGCTTATGGCGCGGCGCGTGATCGAGATCGATCTGGAATCGCCGCTCGGACCATCGTCCGAGTGCCGCTCTACCCCTGCGACTTCGTCGTTCATGCCGACCCTGGCGGCGGCATGAACGACGAAGTCGCATCGGCAGCTCCCGTCGCGATCGCAGGCCTGATCGGGGCCGAGATCGAACTGCCCGATCGTCGACGCGTGCTCATCAGGTCGGAGATCGGGGATGGGCTTCTCGAGATCATCGAGCTCCCGAGCGGCAGACTGTTCCGTGTCGAGGATCCGATTACCGGCGAGTTGCACCTGCCGGACGGACAGTTCCTCGAGGATCTTTCTGCGCTAGGCGATCTGCGCATCATCCGCCGTCCAGGTGCGACGGCGCCCGTCGAGGTCAGGCGGATGCGCACCTACACGCCCGATGACGCCCGGCGCCTCGATCCGACCGCGGAGATGAAGGTCTGGACGCTCAGGGCGCTCCGGAACATCGGCGTGACCGGTGATCATCCCGATCTGGCACGGCATCTCGCGAAGGTCTGGGCCGTTGCCCCGGACGGCTTCGAAGAAATTCCGCGGGTTCGTCGGGTGCGGGACTGGTTCAAACGCGTCGATGTCGAGCGCGTGGGCGTCCTTGACGTGATGAGCATGTCCGGCCGCGTCGCCAGACGAAGCTCTATCGATCCCGCGCTGAACCGCATCTACGCGACGCATGCTCAGGCCTACTGGTATGACTACACCAAGGGGCGCGGATGGTCCGTCCTCGACGCGACCGCAGCCGCCGCTGCGGAGCGGAAGGAGACGAACGCCCGCCGTCTTCTCATAGGCGAGACGCCCCTGCCGGAGGTCAACCGTGAGACGATGCGGCGTCGGGTCAACGCCCTTCTGTGTCGCGACGCATATGCCGCCAAATGGGGTGAGAACGCCGCCAAGCGCAAGTTCGATGGCGGGGGCCAGGGCCTCACCGCAGCGCGGATTCTCGAGAAGGTCCTCATGGACAACACGGTCGTGGACTGTGTGATGGTCTATGACCGTGGCGTGATCGGCCGCGCCTACCTCACGGCCTCCCTCGACGTTCACTCCAGGACCAATCCCGGCATCGTCGTCAGCATGACGCCGCCGAGCCATCACACGGCCGCGCTGTGCCTGCGCCGGACGAACAGATCCAAGACGATCCCGGCTCACAGGCTCGTCAAGGATCCGGCGCTTGCGCAGATCGGCGGCAGGCCCGTCCGGATCATCGTCGACAACGGTCGCGACTTCTGTTCACCCGCCTTCATCGAGACCTGCGCCGACCTAGGGATCACCGTGGAGGTGGCTCCCGTCGGCATGCCTCGTGCGAAGCCGATGATCGAGCGGTTCTTCCACACGCTGAACCTGTATCTCATCCAGAAGCTGAAGGGAGCAACGCTCGATCCCTCGACGCTGCGCAAGCTCGGCATCGATCCGGCGACGGAAGCGGTCGTCACGTTGGAGGCGCTGCAGCGTCTGATCGACGAGTTCGTCCTCTACTACCACACGCGATTCCACTCCGGCGCGGGCGCCCGTCCCGTCGACAAGTGGAAGCGGTCGATGGAGCAGGGGCACCGCCACGTGCTCGACGACGAGGCCAGGCTCGACGTCCTCTTCGGCGTGGTCGCGCATGGTCGCCGCATCACCGCGAACGGCGGCATCAGGATGTTCGGTGGACTCGTCTACAAGTCGGCGGACATGCGGCAGCGCATCATCGATCCGCTCTGCGGGCGTGAACCTCATCGCAGGAGGCTGGAGGGAACCACCGCCTGCACAGTCAAGGTTCGCTACGACCCTGCCGATCTCGGTCGGATCTGGGTGGAGGTGGGTGCCGACTGGATCCCGCTCTACTGCACGGACAGCGCCTACGCCAACGGGCTGTCCAAATGGCAGCACGAGCGCATCCGTGAATTCTCTCGTCGCGAGCGACTGAAGTTCGAAACGGAGGAGGAGCGTCTGCTCGCGCGTCACGAACTCAACGCCGAGATACAGCGGCTGCTTCCGGACCTCTCCGCGCACGAGCGCCGGGCGGCTTCCCGGTTCATGGTCGGCGAGGCGCCGAGCGCCGTCACCGACGTCGAGCACGCTGTGGCAGAGCCGCGGCACGACGGCATGGCGCCCGCGATACCCGTCCGAACGGCACATGCCGTGCGGCATGATCGTGATCGCCGGCAGACGCGCCCGTCCGGTCGTGACGACCCCACGCTCGCGGACGTCGATGCCGAAGATGATCGTCCCGACGTCGCGCCGCAGCGCACTCCCGGCGAACGCTCCGACCTATCGGGCGGCGGCACGTCATCGATGACCGGTGCGCCTCCGATCTTCGCCACACCCCCGGACGACGACGAGCGGTTCGACGACTACGCCTGAGGAGACCAACGTGCCGTTTACCACCGACGAACTTCAACCCACGACCGGTTTTCCGGCGCCGCACGCCCAGCGGTGCGCGGACGGGGCCGAGATCGCGCGACGCGCGGGCGCGTTCCTCGCGATCAACGTGGCCAACCCGGTCCACCGCGCATCCTTCGACGCGATGGACCGACTGCGGGCTGCCACGGCAGGCCGTCGTGGCGTTCGGCAGTATGCCATCCGCGTGACCGGCGCATCCGGCTCGGGCAAGTCGACGCTGGCGAAGAGCTTCCGGGATGTCGTCATCCGCCGCGGCCTGCACGAGCCGGACGATCTCCCTGTCGTCTACGTCGAACTCGAACAGGCCTGCACGGTGAAGCGCATGTGGTCGGCGATCCTGCGCGGCTACGGCGACGAGTTCCACGACGTGGGCACGCTGGAGGACCTGCGGGCGCGCGCCATCGGCGTCATCCAGCGCAGGCGGACCGAGCTTCTCGTCATCGACGAGGTCCAGCACCTCTTCCACAGATCCAAGGACGGGCTCGGCGCGACCGATGCGTTCAAGCGACTGCTTGACGCGGGCGTCTGCTCGGTGGCGCTGATCGGCGACCTTGAGGGCAGGCGGCTGCTGGAGAGTAACCCACAGCTCGTCAACCGGATGGTGTCACCGGCGGACGTCCGCGTGCTGGATGCTGCGAGCCCGTCCGATCTCGCGCTCGTAGCGGGGTTCCTCAAGCGATACGACGACAGGATGGTGGCCGCGACCCTCCACCCCGAGAGGGCGGGGCTAGAGGATCCGAGGATCGTCGCGGGACTGATGGACGCCGGGGCGGGCCTGCTCGGCGTCATGGTCAACGTCGTCCGCGAAGCCTCCGATCATGCGCATCTCAGGGGTGCCACGCGCTTGGAGCCTTTCGATCTGGCGACCGCCGCGCGAACCTGGAGCGGTGGCCAGGGCCGGCAGCGGCACAATCCGTTCGCGATCCGCTGACATGATCGCCGCCGTTCCCCGTCGCGTCCTTGAGGCTCCGCCAGTTGCCCCGGGCGAGAGCCTGATCGGCCTCGTCCGCTCCTGCGCGTGGCTGAACGGCCTACCGTCGGTCGGCGCGTTGCTGCGCGAGGCGGCTGACGCCACGCACGCCTGGAGCAACCTCGCGCTGAGAAGCGACGTCGACGCCGACCGGCTCGCGGTGGCGATGCGCCTGCCGGCCGAGGAGGTCGCGGGACGAATGCACCGCGAGCGGCGGGCGGCTCCCCACCTCCTCCTGCGCTCGTTCTTCGGCGTGGAGCTTAGATCCCACGATCTGGTGGTCGATCGACGATCCTTCGCGCCCGCTGCGCTCGCGTCCGCACCACACCACCGGGCGACGTGGCAGGTGGGTCTTCTGCCCTTCTGCACCGAGACTGGCGAGCTGCTGGTCGACCGATGCGAGAACTGCTCGAATCACCTCGAATGGGCCGCGGCGAAGCGGCTGACGCACTGCTCCACATGCCGCCGTCCAGTCTCCACCGGCACGCCCGCGAACGTTGGGGTCAACGTCCTCGACGAGACGGCACGGTTTACCGCTTTGCTACGCCCTTGGGACGAGGATGAGGATTCGGCTCGGGCGACCCTGCATGACGACCTTCGCAACGTCCCATCCGGCGCGGTATTTGATCTGGCATGGTCGATCGCACGGTTCATGGTAGACGGGCCGGTCGGACTGCGACGCATGGACGTCGGCCTTCCGGCCGCGACCAAGGTCGCGATCCTCCGCGTCGCCGCTGAGATCATGGCGGGCTGGCCCGAATCCCTCGACGCGGCGCTTCGGCGGATCGTCGCGAAGGACGCGACGGGCGGGCGTCGGGTTCTTGCCCGTCTGCGTGGGCTGTTCGAGCCGAGGATTCGCTGGCCGGAACAACACGAACTGCTGGCTCGGACCCATCCGCATCTGCTGGCTCGAACGCGCAACGCGGCGCACGCCGTGCACGGAGATGCCGTCGACGCGGCCACCGCCACCAGCATGTTGGGCATCAGCGCCGACCTGCTGCCACGGCTGGTCGCAGCCGGAGCAATCGAGGCTGTCGCCGCGCGCCGCGGAATCCACCTGTCGGCCGGCTACGACGGCGCCTCGCTCCGCAGGCTTGGGACGCTGAGGGACGACTGCATCTCGATGGAGAGCGTTTCCGAACGCCTCGGAGTCACGCTGCACGGCGTGGAGCAGCTCGTCTGCCTCGGTCTGATGCTCGAACATGACGAGCCGGCCGTCGCAATCATGCACCGCCGGCGACAGGTTTCGCGTAGCGATTTCGATCGGCTCGTCGGGCGGATCGTCTCCATCGCGCGTGCCGACATCAACGAGGGCATTCCGCTGCGCTCGGCGGTGCGGGTCATCGGTGGGCGGGAGAAGCCCTGGGGGCAGATCCTTCGTCTGATCGCCGATGGTCTGATCCCCGCGCGATTGTGGCGGCCGGAGACGCGCGGGCGTCGGGACGGCGGCCGTCTGCGCGCCCTCGTCGACAACCTTCACGTCTCGAAAGCGGACCTTCCGCTGCTTGCGGAGGTCGCATTCGACGTCGCAGTCCACGCGGACTTCCGCTTCGCAACGAGCGTCTCCCGCCGCGATATGGAGGACACGCTGAACATCAACCCGGGTCATTCGGCGTTCGTCCTGTCCCACGAGCTGTCTGAAGCGGTGCTTCCCTCGGGAAGGCTGGACAAGCGGGCCGTCCTGGCGCTCGCGACGTCGCGTATCTCTCCCGGCGAGATCTCCGCGAGATATACGGACTTCTCGCGTCGACTCCCGAAAGCCATGCGGGTGGAAAGGGTGCTCCGTCTCGGCACATCCGGATGGGATCGCGCTTCGATCGAGCACCTTCTCGCTCATGAGCACATGACACCGAAGGGCGGCCAGTCACCGGGCTGACACGCATGCACGCCCGTCGTTGCGACCGCAGATTGTAAAGGCTTGTCGCGTCGGCACGCAGGGCACGGTGCGCCTGCGCAATTTGTGCCGCCGCATTGGCACGATGAAAGGGACTATCATGAAACCGGACTGGAACGACCTGATCGCGGATTGCTTCTGCTATGGCGAGCGGGCCTTTGCCGAACACCCGAGCGACGAGGAGGCTGCCTTTCAGCTACTGTCGCAGCTACGCCAGCGGCACATCGGCTGGTCGACGTTTTCGGGGGAACTTGAGCGACAGCTCGATGGCATGCCGAAGCTGAATGCGAAAGCGGAACTCGCGCGCGCGCATCTCTACTTCCGTAAGTGGCTGCTCGACTGAAACAGGTCGCGGTAGCCGGGTGGTCGCGGTCCGCCGCGACCACCTCCTCTTCTTCGCATATCCTGTCACTTCAGATGGCTCGCCAGTTGAAGAGCGCCTCCAACTTCGCGGCGGAAAGGGCGCCGGTTGAATCGCAGAATGCGTCGGGCACGCCCTCCCCGCAAAAGCGCACGTTCTCTTCTCCGAAGATCTCCCGCGCGCTATTGACCGCATCACCTTCCGCAAATTTGTCAGGATCGATACCCGCCGGTCCGATGAGCGGTGATCGAGAGTCATCAAGGCCGACGACCGTGCATCTGACCGGACCGCCCGAGCTCTCCCTCTGCCGGCGCGCTGCGAAGAAGGCGCGGTAGGTGACGTCGTCGGGCGGAAGCGAATAACCCATCAGGATGATGTGGTCCGCTCCCATGACGAGCGCTCGCAGATCGCGCTGAATCTCATCGATGAAGGACGGCGGCGTTTGTTTGAAGGAACTTTGCATCACTGTCTGGGCATGCTGCGTCGTCGTGATCGTCCCGCAGTGTAGGCAGGCCCGCGCATCCACGATCCCTTCTTCCCAGCAGTCCTTCTCGATCGCACGTGAACGCTGATCCGCAACGTCGAGGTTCGACAGGTCGGGATAGGCGGAGCGTCGGTCGAAGCCGGCAAGAGGTGGCGGCGGCAGGAGCGACCTCGAACGGAGCGACCAATCGTCGCCGTGATAGGCGGACAACTTGCCGCAGTCCGGGCACTCCCGCCAGCACAGACATCCGTGAGGAAACAGGAATTTGCTCAGTCGAACCTTTTGGCAGGCTTTGGTTTCGTCTTCGTTGATTCGCTGCGCCGACGCCTCGTTCATGGGATACCATAGGTCCGGTCGCCCTCGCGGCTCGATCCGGCGAGAAGGGATGAAATGCCCCATGTCGTGGTAGAGGTGAATCGGACACGCAGGGTTGCCGATCGTCGGGACGAAACGGTCGCGGTTCAGCGTCCGGTTGGCAACGAACTGGGTCCACAGCCCGATCGGATCGTAGTTGAGGCTCACGAAGGCGATGTCGCCGCGGATGAACTCGGGGCGGTCGAGCCGGCCGGAGAATGACGGGTCAGGTCGGTGCATCCGCCTTCCCAGCCATTCCGCGAACCCTCCATAGGTTTCGAGTAGCGAGGCGCCGTCGTCGATGCAGGTCTCGTAATCGACGTAGAACATCGTGTGCAGGATCATCCTGAGCGCCGCCTTGGCACCCATGAGCCGTCGCGCGTCGAGGAACGCTCCCTGCTTGGCGCGGAACCCGTGGCCGAGGGGAGCATGCATGTCGAGGATGTTGAAAAGGTCGTTGATCTTGATCTTCCCGGTCGCGATGCCGGGACAGATCCGCAGGACGTCCTGTAGGGCTGGCCAGTCGTAGGCGAGCCTCAGCGCGAAAATCCGAGCCCTAAGGGCATCGTCGTCAGCCTCGCCTCGCCAGTTCCGGCGCATGGCGGCAAGTTGCTCCGGCCCGGCAGTGTGCATTTGCGCAAGGGCGACGCCGTCGCCCAGGATCGTGAGCAGATCAACCACGAGCTGACGCTGTCTCGCGTCCGCCTTCCTGCCAAAAGCAACTTCGACGCGGGTAGCAAGGTCGACTGGCGGGTCCTCTCCTGCACCGGACAATGCGACGATGAACCAACTCTGGTCGGCGGTCGTCCGCATGTCCAATCGAGCAGTCGCACCCGCTCCCCAGAAAACCACTGTCGACGGCTTGCTCATCTTTGATCCCCGTATGCCATTCTCCATGGCACCCGGCCTTACGAAGGCACACGAGCCATACACCACCGACAAGGAATGGATGGAAACGCTTTCCATACCGATATGATTGCGGCCAAACCTGTTATCAGGCAATTCATCGGCTCTGGTGCGGCATATCGGAATTACTTGCCAGACCCCTTGCGGCGCCTCTTCGAACGAGCTCAGCAAGCGGCTAGGGCAACATTACCCTGTTAATCAGCCGTTCCTGTGTTTCGACCGAACGATTGCGCTCCTTGTTGTGTTTTGAGCGTGCGTGCGTTAGCGTGTTTGGGTGATAGCACGAGGGGAAGCGGACTTCTCTTAATGTGCGCGATCACCCTTATCAGAGATGATGATGCGACCCCGCATCCTGTTCGGCGACCATTCGACGCAAGCACCGGCGATCGAGCGATTCGTCGATCATGCGCGATTCGACGTGACGTTCGCGGCCTTCGATTCGGTCGATTTCGCCGCGTTCGATTGCGTGGTGCCGCTGCGCGTCGACCAGATCGCAGCCGCGCGGGCGGCGGGGGCGCGGGCGGTGCTGCCCAGTGCCGAACTGGTGGCGGTGTGCGACGACAAGCTGGCGTTCAACGAGCGGGTGATCGCGCTCGGCTTCGGCGATGCGATCCCGGCCTTGCTGCCCGATCCGCCCACCACCTATCCCTATATCCGCAAAAGCCGACGGGGTGACTTCGGGGTCGGGTGCCGGATGGTGTGCGCGCCCGGCGAGGATGTGCCGATCGCCGACAGCTTCTGCCAGCATGCGGTGGCAGGCGCGGTGGAATATGTGCTGCACCTGCTGCGCGTGGATGGGCGTATCCGGTATTCGCTGTGCTACGCCTATGACATGGGGGTGACGCTGGGGGTGCGCGGTGCGGAGCAGCGAGCGCTGAGCACGGTGCCGGCCGATCCGGGCGCGGCCTATCCGGTGTGCGTGGCGATATTGGAGGCGCTGGGGTTCGAGGGGACGTGCTGCTTCAACTACAAGCTGGAGGATGGGCGGGTCCGCATCCTGGAGCTGAACCCGCGATTCGGTGGGTCGCTGGTGGGGGAGGTGAGCGCGTATCTGGAGGCGCTGCTGGGGGCGATGCCGCGGTAGGATAATGGGCGCTGCATCTGTCGGGATGCCCCTCTGGCCGCGCAGCGGCATCGAAAGCGATGGAAGGGACGTAACCCTTCCTGCGCCACAACATCCTCCGCGTCTCCGCGTGAACCAATTCTTCTTCGCGGCTTCGCGGCTTCGCGTGAACCAACTATCGACCCGGATGCGGCCAGGCTTGGCTGTGATTCACGCGAAGACGCGAAGACGCGAAGAGAAAAAGAAGATTGGTTCTCGCGGAGACGCGGAGACGCGGAGAGTTTGTGTGGGGGCGGGGGGTGGCCGACCACAGATTATGGGCTTGGGTTTGGTGTGATGCTGCCGCTTTGCGGCGGGTATGGTCTTTGCGTGCAGAACACTCGGACGGCGCGGGGCGCTATTTTTCGGATGTGTCCTGCGGGAAAGAGGGGGCCGGCAGCCAGTTGCGCAGGGCGTTCAGGACCGCGTCGGGCGCTTCCCAGGGGACGAAGTGGCCGGCGTCCAGTTTTACGACGGTGAGGTCGGGTACGACTTCGGGCAGGCCGTCGACCTGGCCGGGGAGCAGGGCCTTGTCCTTCATGCCCCAGATGACGAGCGTCGGCTGGCGGATCGGGGGGAAGGGCGCATCGATCCAGGCGGGGCGGGGCGGGTCTTCGCCGGGCGCGGGAACGAGGAAGCGGCTGGCGCGGTACCAGTTGAGCATCGCGGTCATCGCGCCGGGGCGGCTCCATTGTTCGAGATAGATCGCTTTTTCGGGGCCGAGCAGGTGGGCGGCGGCGTGCCGGGCCAGGCCGGTGGCGAAGAAGCGTTCGAGCGCGTTGCCGGTCCATCCCCCATCCAGCGCGGTTTCGCGGAAGCGGGTGATGTACTGGCTGGCGGCGCGCTGTTCGGGATCGTCGAGGAGCGCGCGCTGGAAGACATAAGGGTGCGGCGCGTTGAGGATGACGAGCCGTTCGACCCGATCGGGGGCGCGCAGTGCCGCCATCCAGGCGACGGCGCCGCCCCAGTCATGCCCGACGAGCGTGAAGCGATGGATACCGAGTGCATCGGCGAGCGCCAGCAGGTCGGCGACGATACGGTCGGCGGCATAGGCCTCCACCCCGTCGGGCTTGGACGAGCCGGCATAGCCGCGCTGGTCGGGCGCGATGACATGATGGTCGCGCGCGAGATCGGGGAGCAGGTGCCGCCAGGTGCGGTGCGATTCGGGAAAGCCATGGAGCAGGATGATCGGCGGGGCGGCGGGATCGCCCAGCATGACCGTGTCCAGCTCGACACCGGTGGCCAGTGCCACCCCGGTCAGCGGGAAGGGTGGCACCGGATCGTTCATGGATAGCTGACCGTCTTGGGCGTGCCGGGGATTTCGATCCGTTCGGCATCGTCGTCGGGAATCAGGGGAAATTCGCCCGCGGTCCAGGCGCGGCGCGCCTCCGCGATGCGGTCGCGGCGCGAGGACACGAAATTCCACCAGACATGGCGCGGCGTGGCAAAGGCATCGCCGCCGCACAGCATCGCACGACCGCCGCTGCGCGAGGTGAGGGTGGCGGCAAGGCCGGGGCGCAGCACGTAGAGGCGTTGCGGCTCCAGCGCCATGCCCTCCAGCTCCGCGCTACCCTCCGCCAGGTAGAGCGCGCGTTCGTCCGCCGCGGCGTCGATCGGCACGGAGGCGCCGGGATCGAGCGATATGTCGGCATAGATGGTGCCCGCATAGGTGGTGGTGGGCGCACGCTGGCCCCACAATTCCCCCATGATGATCCGGGCGCGGGCGCCGTGCGCCTCGATCGTCGGCAGGGCGGCGGCGGTGACGTGTTCGAAGGCGGGGTCCATCTCCTCCCGGTCCTCCGGCATGGCGAGCCAGGTCTGGATGCCGGACAGCAGCGCGCCGCCGGCGCGGTCGGCAAAGGGGGAGCGTTCGGAATGGACGATGCCGTGCCCCGCGGTCATCAAATTGACCGCGCCGGGCTCGATCGTCGCCAGCGTGCCGAGCGAATCGCGGTGGTCAAGCGCGCCGTCGAACAGATAGGTGACGGTGGACAGGTTGATGTGCGGATGCGGGCGCACGTCGATGCCGCCGCCGACGGCGAGCTGCGCCGGCCCCATCTGGTCGAAGAACAGGAACGGCCCGACCATGGTGCGTTCCTTCGCCGGCAGGGTGCGATGCACCTTGAACCCGCCGAGATCGTGCGTGACGGGCAGAATGGTCTGAAGGATGACGTCATCAAGCATCGTGCGGTCCCGAACTGTCGGTCGCATCCAGCATGGCGACCAGATCGGCGGGGTAGATCGGCTCTGCCCAGCGATCAATCTCGGCGCGTTCGAACCACCGCCATTCGCGCATCACCTGGCGTTCCAGATCGGTGTGGCCGGCCGGATCGACCACGCACGTATCGATGTCGATGCGGAAATATCGTTCGTCGGCAAGCACCTGCACACCCTGCAGGGTCAGGAACTCCACCTCTCGCCGGGCGACCTGGGGGCCGCAATCGATGGCCAGTCCCACCTCCTCGGCCAGCTCGCGCGCCGCCGCCTGTTCATAGCTTTCGCCCGGATCGACCGCGCCGCCCGGCGTCACCCAGAAGGGCGGGCGATCGGGCGGGGTGAAGCGGAACAGCAGCACGCGGTTGCAGCCATCGACCAGCAGGATGCGCGCGGCGGGACGCGTGGCGAGCGAGGCTGCACTCATGCCGCGTCGAGTTCGGGATAGTGGCGGAAAATGCCCTCGGTCGAGAAGGGCAGGCGGCGGTCGCTGGCGAGATAGCGGCGGATGCCGGGCAGGTTCGCCACCCGGTCGCGCAAGGTGACGAGGCCGGGCAGATCGGGCTCCAGCGTCGCCATCCGCCTGGGGAACATGTAGCGCAGACCCTCGACCAGCTGGAACAGCGAGGTGTCCGCATAGGTCCAGCGGTCACCGACCAGCCATTCACCGCGGGTGGCCTTCGTCGCGTCCTCGAAATAGGACAGGAACTTGGGCATGCGCTGCTCGCGGAACTGGGTCGCGGTGCGCGCCGCCTCCGCCTTCTGGTCCTCATAATAGTCCATTATGCCGACCGGGTGGTGCACGTCGTGCACCTCGGCGACCATGTCGGCGATGGTGAGCTGCACCTGGTTGAGCCACATGCGATCGGCCATGCCGCTGGGGGCGAGATCGTGGCGTTCGCCCAGGAACATCAGAATGGCCGCGACCTGGCCGATCACCGTGGTCTCGCTTTGCAGAAAGGGCGGGGCGAAGGGGGCGCGGCCGTCCTTTGCCGCCATGACCTGCATCATCGCGTCGATGCCCTCGGTCCGGGCCGCATCCACATAGGGAATCTCCGCAGCTTCGAGCGCCAGACGCACGAATTCGCCGCGGCCCTGAATGGAGGGCCAGTACCAGAGCTTATAAGGCATGCATCATTCTCCGGGTGCGCGGGCGCTGATCGCGAGCGCGTGGATCCTGTCTCTCAACAGATCGGCCAGCGCTTGGTTCACCAGACGCTGCCGCCCGACGCGGGAAACGCCTGAAAAAGCAGGTGCTTCGATGGTGACGCGGAAGTGGCTCTCGCCAGTGCCGTCGTCGCCGAGATGGCCGTGGTGCATCGCGCTTTCATTGGCCACCTCCAGACGGGTGGGGGCAAGCGCCGCGGTCAGGCGGGCGGCGATCTGGTCTGCGACGGGCAGGGCGGAGGCGGTGGCGGGGTCGGTCATCGTTCCTATATAGCCGCTTTTGTTGCAGCGGGGAGCCGGTGAGACGGACGGCGAAGGAGAGTGCGGCACGGCCGGGAGCGCGGTTCCATGGCCGGGTCGAGAACAGCGGCCGTGTTTGCGACGAGCCGGGATGCGCGGAAGCGGGCGAGTTTCGCGCGCCGCCGCTGGAAGGGCCGGGCGGACGCGACGGGCCGGGGCAGTTCCGCTGGTTCTGCCTGGAGCATGTGCGCGCGTTCAACCAGCGCTACAATTACTTTAACGGGATGACCGCGGACGAGATCCATCAGGCACAGCGACCCTATGCCGGGTGGGAGCGCGAAACGCGCGCCTTTGCCAGCGCAGGGGGTGATCCGGGGCCGCGCTGGTCGGACTTTTCCGATCCGCTGGACGCGATCGCCGCGCGCTATCGCCGCACGCCCGCCGCCGAGCGGCAGGACGGCAAGCCGTTGTCGGGCCAGGATCGCGAAAGCCTGAAGACGCTGGGGCTGGCGGCGGATGCGGACCGGCATGCGCTGCGCAAGCGGTACAGCGAGCTGGTGCGCCGCTATCACCCCGATCGCAACGGCGGCGATCGCAGCCAGGAGCGCGAGTTGCAAAAGGTGATCGCGGCGTATCAGCAACTGCGACAGGCGCCCGCCTTTGCGTGAGGATCAGTGCCGGACGGTGAGGCGCCGGGCGACGGCTGCCAACTGGTCGGTGGCGGTGTTCCAGCCGGTGTCGAAGCCCATTGCGATATGCTGGTCGCGGGCAATCGCGGTCCAGTGACGGGCGGTGGCGGTGTAGCGCGTGCCGCCGCCCTCCGGCGCGAAGGCGTCGATGCGCACCAGAAAGGGCTGGCGCGGCGCCCAGCCGGCGGCGAACGCATCGGTGGCGACGATGCGCCGTTGCGGCAGCACCTCCAGAAAGACGCCCTCGACCGGCATCGCCTCCCCATCGGGACCGTGGAAGATCATCGAGGAATGCCCGCCGGGGCGCAGGTCGCGCTCGACGATCTCGGCGCGCCAGGGTTCGGGGCAGTACCATTCGGCGGTATGATCGACCCAGGCGCGCCACACCGCCTCCAGGGGCGCATCGATCAGGCGGGTGATCGACAGGTCGAAGCTTTCGTCGGTCATGGCCGTCGATCGCCGACCAGGCCGAAGCGCACGCCCCAGGGGTCCTGCGCGACCAGCGAGAAGCTGCCGCCGGGAATCTCGTCCGGCCCCTGAAGCGGTTGCCCGCCCGTCGCGACGATGCGCGCCAGGGCGGCATCGATGTCGGGGACCAGCGTATAGAATTGCCATCCGGGCACGGTGCCGGGGACGGGGCCCATGACCGCCCCGATGCAGGTCGGGCCGTCATGGATGAAGCGATAGTCGCCCAGTTCGCCCATCGGCATCGCCCCCTCCTGCCGCCAGCCGAATTGCTGCGCATAAAAGGTGATGGCGGCGTCGTCATCGGGGGCGGTCAGCTCGTTCCAGACCATGTGGCCGGGCCGGGCATCGGTGCTGTTCTGGAACGCGGTGGAGTCGTCGGCCTCCGGATCCATGACATAGAAGGGCGTGCCGTGCGGATCGGTGAGCAGCGCGATGCGCCCGGCCTGCGGGATCGTGGTGGCCGGCATCAGGCAGGCGCCGCCGCCGTCGACCGCGCGGGCGACCGCGGCATCGGCATCGTCCACCTGGACATAGCCGAACCATCGCCCGCCCGCTTCCATGACCGGCGGGCGGGCGAGCAGGCCACCCACCGCATCGCCGTCGGGAGCGTGGAAGATGCGATAGTCCATGCCGGGCACGCCGCCATCCGCGACGCGCCAGCCCATGACGTCGCCGTAAAAGGCCGCCGCGGCATCGACGTCGTCGGCGATCAGCTCGTACCAGATAAAGGCGCCCATGGTGTCAGCGATCCGCCTGGAAGATCGGCGCGAAGCCGGCATAGATCATGCGCCTGCCGTCAAAGGGCATGGGGCCATCCGGTTTCATGCGATCATCCGTCCGCATCCGCTCGCTCGCCGCATCGCAGGTGGCGCGGTCGGGCCAGACGATCCAGGAGAACACCACCGTCTCGTCCTCCTCGGCCAGCACGGCGCGGCGGAAATCGGTGACCTCGCCATCGGTCACGTCCTCGCCCCATGCCTCCATGATCGACAGCGCGCCATAGTCCCGGAACATCGGCCATGCGCTGGCCGCCATGTCGCGATACGCTTCCTTGTTCGCGGTGCCGACGGGGACCACGAATCCTTGCAGATACTGTCCGTTGACGCTCGTCATCGTCGCGCTCCTTCGGCTTCGACTCAAAGGCGGCACGATGCTGCGCCCGGCGCCGCGAAAAAGCAACGTGGGGCATGGGGATGCCCACAAGGGTGTAAGGCGGGCGGAAACAGCGGCGCGGCGGCGCGTTTGTTCACCTTCTTCGTGCCGCCGCCGATGCTGACGGTTGAGTCGGGACACGCGCCTGTCCTAGAGCGTTTGGTGCACTTCGTGAGGTTTTGATGACGGACATTCCCAACACCCAGCCTGACAGTCGCGAGACGACGATCATGGACGCGCCGGACAAGATGGTTCGCGTGCGCGACGTGTTCGGCGTGGACAGCGACATGGAAGTGCCGGCCTTTTCCGAGGCGGACGAGCGGGTGCCCGACCTCGACCCCGCCTATGTGTTCGATCCCGACACGACCATGGCGGTGCTGGCGGGCTTTGCCCACAATCGGCGGGTGATGGTGCAGGGCTATCACGGCACCGGCAAGTCGAGCCATATCGAGCAGGTGGCGGCGCGGCTGAACTGGCCGTGCATCCGCATCAACCTGGACGCCCATATCAGCCGCATCGACCTGATCGGTCGCGACGCGATCGTGCTGAAGGACGGGCAGCAGGTGACCGAGTTCCGCGAGGGCCTGCTCCCCTGGGCGCTGCAGACGCCGACCGCGCTCGTGTTCGACGAATATGACGCCGGGCGCCCCGACGTGATGTTCGTGATCCAGCGCGTGCTGGAGACCGAGGGCAAGCTGACGCTGCTCGACCAGAACCGCGTGATCCGGCCGAGCCGCTGGTTCCGCCTGTTCGCGACCGCCAACACGGTGGGGCTGGGCGACACCAGCGGCCTGTATCACGGCACGCAGCAGATCAACCAGGGCCAGATGGATCGCTGGAACATCGTGGTCACGCTGAACTACCTGCCCGCCGCCACCGAGGCGCAGATCGTGCTCGCCAAGTCGGGCGAATATGACAAGCCGGAAGGCAAGAAGACCGTGGAGAACATGGTCCGCGTCGCGGACATGACGCGCAAGGGCTTCGTCAACGGCGATATCTCCACGGTGATGAGCCCGCGTACGGTGATCACCTGGGCGCAGAACGCGCTGATCTTCGGCGATGTCGGCTTCGCCTTCCGCCTGTCGTTCCTGAACAAGTGCGACGAGGCGGAGCGGTCGCTGGTGGCGGAATATTACCAGCGCGTGTTCGGCAAGGACCTGCCCGAAAGCGTGGTCGGGCGGGCTTGAGATGACAAGGGCGGAAGCTTTGGAACGGTTGCGCGCGCATCGTACGGACCTACATGCAATGGGTATCGAACATGTGGCGATCTTCGGTTCCACCGCGCGGGGGGAAGCAGGGGCGCACTCCGACCTCGACCTAGCGGTGCGTCTGCGCTCCGATATCCGCCTGGGCTGGGATTACTTCACGCTGGATGAGCGCGTAGCGGCGTTGTTGGGCGTGGCTGTTGACATCGTGACGGAGCCGACCGACAGGCCGCGCCTCCAAGCGCAAATCGATCGCGACCGCGTCAATGCTTTTTGAGCGAACCAGGTCGCGGCTGCACGACATGATCGAGGATGCCGATCGCATCGCGACGTTCATCGACGGCATGAACCTCGTTGCGGACGAGCGTACGATCTTCGCGGTCGAGCGTCTGCTTCAGCGCATCACCGAAGCTGCCATTCAAATACCTTCGGACGAAGCGGGGTATCTGGGGCCGGACGTGCCGGTGGCGAAGATGCGTGCGTTCGGCAACCGCTTGCGTCATGAATATCGCGATGTCGCGCGCAACGTAATCTTCGATCTGGCACGGATCGAAGTACCGCTGGTTCGTGCCGCAGCCGAACTTGCCCTGGAAAGCTGATGGCCAACGAAACCCCCCTCGACCGGTTCAAGGCCGTGCTGGCCGGGACCGCGCGTGCGATCGCGGAGCAGCCGGAGGTGGAACTGGCCTTTACCGCGGATGCGCCGGCGCAGTCGGGCAAGCATCTGAAGGTGCCGATGCCGGCGCGGGCCCTGCCGCCCGAGCAGGTGGCGGAGGCGCGGGGGTTTGCGGACCAGTTCGCGCTGAAAATCAGGTATCATGATACCGCGTTGCATTTGCGTGGGGCGCCGGGGGAGGCGGTGGCGCGGGCGGTGTATGATGCGGTGGAGGGGGCACGGGTCGAGGCGCTGGGCAGCCGCGGCTATGCCGGGATCACCGAGAACCTGACCACCGCGCTGGAGATGCGGCTGCGTTCCGACCCGATCACGCGGGCGCGCAGCGAGGCGGAGGTGCCGCTGTCCACCGCACTGGCGCTGATGGTGCGCGAGCGGCTGACGGGGCTGGAGAGCCCGGCGGCGGCGGCGCCCGCGCTGGCGCTGGTGCGCGAATGGGTGGATGCGCGCACCGACCTGGACGCGCTGGCGCTGGCGATCGACGATCAGCGCGCGTTCCAGACGCTGGCCGCGCGGATGCTGGCCGATCTGGAGCTGACCGAGGCGCCGGTGGAGCCGGAGGATGCGGACGATGGCGGCGACGACGAGGAGGGCGAGAACGAGCCCGCCGACGAGGAGGGCGACGACAGCGAGGACGAGCAGGACGGCCAGGGCGAAGGGCAGGTGGACGCGCGCGGCGAGCAGCGGGAGTCCGACAGCGACGACGGCGAAGGCGAGCAGCAGCGGCAGGACTCGCCCGACGACATGGAAGGCGAAGGCCAGGATGACGGCGAGGAGGGCATGCAGCCCGTGCGCCCGAACCGGCCGCAGCCCGACCTGACCCCGCAATTCGACTACAAGCCATGGACGACGCAGTTCGACGAGGTGGTCGCCGCCACCGACCTGTGCGACGCGGACGAGCTGGCGCGGCTGCGCGGCTATCTGGACCAGCAACTGGCGCATCTGCAATCGGCGGTATCGAAGCTGGCCAATCGCTTGCAGCGCCGGTTGATGGCGCAGCAGTCCCGGTCCTGGGATTTCGACCAGGACGAGGGGATGCTGGACGCGGCGCGGCTGGCGCGCGTCGTGGTCAATCCCACCCAGTCGCTGTCGTACAAGATCGAGCGCGACACCGATTTCCGCGACACGGTGGTGACGCTGCTGATCGACAATTCGGGTTCGATGCGCGGGCGGCCGATCGGCATCGCCGCGATCAGCGCGGACATCTTGGCGCGCACGCTGGAGCGGTGCGGGGTGAAGACCGAGATACTGGGCTTTACCACCCGCGCCTGGAAGGGCGGGCAGAGCCGCGAGGCGTGGCTGGCCGCCGGGCGCCCGCCGCAGCCCGGCCGGCTGAACGACGTGCGCCACATCGTCTACAAAAAGGCGGATGACCCGTGGCGGCGCGCACGCACCAACCTCGGCCTGATGATGCGCGAAGGGTTGTTGAAGGAGAATATCGACGGCGAGGCGCTGGTCTGGGCGCATAGCCGGCTGATCGCGCGGCCCGAGGAGCGGCGCATCCTGATGGTGATCTCCGACGGGGCGCCGGTCGACGATTCGACGCTGTCGGTCAATTCCGGCAGTTATCTGGAGCGGCATCTGCGCCAGGTGATCGGCTGGATCGAGACCAAGAGCCCGGTCGAGCTGATCGCGATCGGCATCGGGCACGACGTGACGCGCTATTATGCGCGCGCGGTGACGATCATGGATGCCGAGCAGCTTGGCGGCACGATCATCGAGCAGCTCGCCGCGCTGTTCGACACGCCGTGACGCGATGATCGACGCGCCGCCCGGCGGCTTTCGCGGGCCGGTGAAACGGTCGATCACCATCGCCGGGCACCAGACGTCGATCAGCCTGGAACCAATCTTCTGGGACAGGCTGGACGCGGCGGCGGCGGCCCGCGGATTGCCGCTGTCGGCGCTGGTCGCGGCGATCGATGCGCGGCGGATCACCGAGGCGGACCCGCCGAACCTGGCGAGTGCGCTGCGCAGCTGGCTGATGCTGACGGGCGCCGTGGCCTGACATGCATGCGCTGTGGCTGAGCGCGCTGCTGCTGGGGCCGGCGACCGGGCCGCCGGATGCGCGGATCGTCTTCGACGGAGTGCGGATGGACCGCTATCCCGTGCGCGGGCGCGACGTGGCGGCGGTGCGCGCCGCGCTGGACGCGGCACGGGTACGCGACGAGAATGACGGCACACTGGTCGAGGCGTATACGCATGGCCGCGTTCATTGGACATGGAAGGCGGCGGGGCCGGCCCGCGACGCGACGTGCCGGCCGCAGGCGATCACGATCCGCTTTTCGGCAACGATGCGCCTGCCCTATCTGGACGAGCCCGATCCCCCGCCTGCACTGGCGCAGGCGTGGCAGCGCTATGCCGCCAGCCTGGAGGCGCATGAGAGGGAGCATCTGGAGCGGATCAGGCGCGCGCTGCCCCGATTGGCGGCGGCGATCGCGGTGGCACCCTGTGCGAAGGCGGATACGGCGGGGGCTGCGGTGCTGGAGCAGCTTCGCGCCGAAGGTCGTGCCTATGATCTGGAGACGGAGCATGGCCGGCGGGAGGGGGCGGTGTTCCCCCCGCCCGAGGCGATGCAGCGGGAGTGGGACGATTGACGGCACCGGGGCGCGCGGCCGGAAAGGGCCGAACGGGGGATCGGATTGGGGGAGACCGAACCGGCAGGCCGCGTGCGCCGGCACGCGCCGCGCCTGCGGTGCCGCGGCCCGGCGTCGCGCGGCGGTTGCACCGGGGCGGGGGCGCGGGGTGGATCGGCTGGCTGCTGGCGGTGCTGATCGTGCCGGTGGCGCTGAGCGGTACGCTGCTGGCGGTGTGGCCGGCCGTGGAGCGGGTGGCCTATCCGACGCGCTTCGCCGCGACGGGGGCGATCGACCCGGATGCCTGTGTGACGGCGCTGCATGCCGGCGCCGCGCCGGATCGGCGGATCGTCGCGATGGAGCACGGTGCGGGCGTGCTGCGCTTCACGACGCGCGGCGCGGACGGGGCGGATCGCCTCTTTGCCTGTACCGCGCGCGGGGCGGGTGTGTCGGTGGCCGACGCGACGCACGGTGCCGAGGCGTGGGTGCGGCGGGTGCATGCCGCGCTGGCGGTGCCGTGGGTCGGGCGCGGGCTGGTCGCGGCGGCCGGGCTGGCATTGATCGGGCTGGCCCTGTCGGGGCTGGCGCTGTGGGGCGTGGCGGTCTTTCGCGGCAGCGACGGTTGGGCCTGGCATCGCTGGCTGGGGCTGGCGGCGGCGCTACCGGTTTTGGCGATGGCGGCGAGCGGCCTGCCGCTGCTGTGGCGCGGGGCCGCGGCGGATGGCGGCGCGGCGCCGCTGGCACACCCGGCACAGCCATTGCGCATCGTCGAGGCCCATGCGCTGGCGCTGACCAGCGGCACGGTGGCGCGCGTGGCATGGCCGACCCGCCGCTCGCCCGACTGGCTGGTGACGATCGCGGCGGGGACCGCACGGCAGGTGAAGGTGGCCGACGATACCGGCGGCGCGCTGGCGGCGGTGGCGCGCTCGGACGGGGGCGGCACCGGGGAAGGCGTCGCGGCGTCGCTGCACGGCGTGCGCGGCACCGGATGGTGGCGCCGGATGCTGCTGGCGCTGACCGGGCTGGCGGTGGTGGTGCTGGTGGCGACGGGGTCGGGCAGGCGGACGATCCACACGCGAAAACCGTCTGGTTGAAGCGGTGTTCTCTGCCGCAGGTATCGGAACGTTTCGGGTTTTCCGGGCTGAACGGTTTCCAGCAGAGATTTCCGGGGGCGTTTCGAGTTTTACCGGTGTGATCGGCCTGATCGGACTTTTCCGTTCCTCTTTCCAGTGAATCCTGTAGGATTTCATGGGTTCTGACTTTTCCGGGCGTGATTTGATCGTTTTTGCGTTCCGCCGGGTCGTTTGGAGGGAATATTGGGGGCCGATCTACCCGGACGTCCATTGGGCGCACAGCTTCTCGGCTATTCCGCACTGATCGATGCCTATCAACTGGAGTGCCCGCCGCCCCGGCAGCTGACCGCGATCGCAGCGGTCGGCCAAAAGACGACGATCATGCGCGAAGGCGTCGAATGGGTGCTGCTGCCGCGTAGCGCGCGGCTGCGCGTTCCCGATGCGCCGATCGAGCATCTGGGTGTGGCACTGAAGCATGAGGGCGTCGACCTGCGGGTCATCGATCGCTTGTTCAGGCGGGATGTTCGCGCGGAACTGGGCGCGTATATCGATGCCAATCGGGCAGGACTCTACACGCGTCGCGCCTGGTTTCTCTACGAATGGATGACCGGACACCGATTGTTGATCGAAGAGCCCTATGGCGCGCAATATGTGCCGCTGCTCGATCCCAATATGTACATCGGACGGCGCCCGACACGGTCGAGCCGACACAAGGTGGATAATAATCTGACAGGTGAACGCGGCTTTTGCCCGCTGATCCGCCGGACCGAACGGCTGGCGATCGGCAGGGTCGAGCAACTGGTGGCGGAGGCCAAGGCGATCGTCGCAGGCGCGGATCCGGCCGTCCTGCGCCGGGCCGTCGGGTTCATGCTGCTCAACGAAAGCAAAGGCTCCTTCGGCATCGAAGGCGAAACGCCGCCGCGGAACCGGTTGGAGCGATGGGGACGCCTGATCGCGGAGGCCGGGGGTATAGACCTGAATCTCGATACGCTGAACGGCCTACATCGCTCGCTTCTCGATCCGAAGCAGCGGTTCGTGACCTATGGCCTGCGCACGGAACATGGATTCGTCGGTCGTCACGACGATTTCACCCAACCGATACCCGATCACATATCGGCCAGACCGGACGATGTGCCGTCGCTGTTGGACGGGCTGTTCCAGGCCTATGCCTTGTTGAAGAGCAGGCGATACGATCCGGTACTGACCGCGGCGATCATCGGGTTCGGATTCGTCTTCATCCATCCATTTACAGATGGAAATGGCCGGTTGCACCGTTTCCTGATCCAGAAGGCGCTGGTCGACATGAAGTTCAATCCCGACGGGGTCGTTCTTCCCGTTTCGGCGGCGATCCTGCAGGATCTGCTGGGATATCGCGCCGCGCTGGAAGATTATTCGGTGCCCACGTTGCAGGGCATCGAATGGGAGCCGGATCAGGACGGCAATGTCAGGGTGACCAACGATACCGCTTATCTCTACCGATATTTCGATGCGACACGCCAGGCGGAGTATCTGCTGGATCGCATCGAACAGACCGTGCGGTTTTCCCTGCCTGCCGAACTGGCGTATCTGCACCGCTTCGACGAGGCCAAGCGGCTGATCGCCCAAGTCGCCGATATGCCGGATCGGCTGGTTTCCCTGTTCATACAGTTCTGCAACCAGAATGAAGGCAGGCTGTCGCGGCAGAAACGGGACATTTTCTTTGCAGAACTGACCGATGCCGAGGTGTCGGCCCTGGAAGCGGCGGTGGAGGCGAGCGGGATAGGTGGACTGGCGCATTGAGGGCGTGATCGATCCCGTCTTGCCACGGGCATAAATGGCGGTATGACGCACCATCCCCGACGGGGGCGCTTAGCTCAGCTGGTAGAGCGGCTCGTTTACACCGAGTAGGTCGGCGGTTCGAACCCGTCAGCGCCCACCATCCGCCCTATTTCGCGGGCAGCTTTATCTCAAACAACTGGGGCCAGTTCTTGCCGGTGACGTAGATGCGCCTGGCCTGACGGTCATAGGCGATGCCGTTCGCCACCGCGTCCGGATCGGTCGTGCCCGCTTTTGCGACCAGTTCGGCCAGGTCGAGCGCGCCCTTCACCTTGCCGGTGGTGGGATCGATGCGGACGATGAAGCGGGTCATCCAGACATTGGCCCAGATTTCCCCGTCGATATATTCCAGCTCGTTCAGGTTCTTGAGCGGGCGGCCATTGGCGGTGACATTGAGCGTGCGGGCGACGCGCATGGTGGCGGGATCGAGGAAGCGCAACGCAGGCGTGCCGTCCGACAGGATGATGTGGCGGCCGTCATCGGTCATCGCCCAGCCTTCGCCGGTATAGCGCCACTCGCCCGCGGCCTTCAGGTCGGGCAGCGACCAGCGAAAGCCACGGCCGCCATGCCAGGTGACGCTGAACAACTGGCGCTTCCACGCGACGATGCCTTCACCGAACAGGCCGGCCGGCACCTTCGCCTCGCGCAGGGTGCGGCCGGTGGCGAGATCGACCTGGCGGATGACGCTCTGCCCCTCGCGGCCGGTGCTTTCATAGAGGCGACCGCCGTCGAACAGCAGCCCTTCGGTGAAGGCGCCGGTGTCGTGCGGGTAGCTGCGGACGATTTCGGGCCGAACGACGGGGAGTTGCGCGGGCGCGGGTTGGGGCTGCGGGGCGGTCTGGAGGAGCGCAGCGGCGGCGGTGAGGAGGGTGAGGCGGGCGATCATAGCGTGCGGACCAGGCGGCAGACGCGGGCGATCCAGACGGGGTGGGGGAGGATGCGGGGGCCGCCGATGCGGTCGGGGGGCAGGACGGCGAGCGTGTCGGGGCCGGTGCCGAGGAGGCGGGCGAAGAGAAAGCGGCCGGCGGGCTGGGGCAGCAGGATGTCGCGGTTCAGCGCCTCGGCGAAGCGGTCCGGCCCCAGCGGTTCGCACCACAGCTCGTCGCCGGCGCGGTAGTCGCCGATGCTGGCCGAGACGGTGACCGCGACCATGCCGCCCGTCGGGCAGGGCGGCGAGACGGCGAGCGGGCGGCGGGGGGCGACCGCGCCGCGCGGGCCCAGCAGGGCGGCGACCGGCAGCGTTTCGCGCACCGGCAGCGACACCAGATCGGCGGCGGTGACGCCGAGCGCGGCGGCGATGCGGTTCAGCCAGTCGACCGAGACGGTGCGGGTGCCCATCTCCAGCCGGCCGATCGTCTGCGCGGTGGTCGGCGGCAGGCAGGCGCGCGCGACCTCGTCCAGCGTCAGACCCTTCGCGCGGCGAACCTCGCGGATTGCGGTAATCATGCCCTCTCCCCGGAACCTTGGGGGCCAAGCTGTCCTACAGAGGCGACGTTCTGGCAAGTCCCGCGACCGGACGCACGCTCTGGCGCCGCGGGCGGGCGTGGCGTAACGGCGGCGGACTGCCGCTGCCCCGAGGATCATGCCCCATGCGTTTCGCGATCACCAAATGCCACGGATCGGGCAATGATTTCCCGATGATCGATGCGCGCGACATCATGCTGTCCGACGGTGAATGGGCGGGCGTGGCGCGGGCGCTGGCGGACCGGGCGGGGCCGGTGGGGGGCGACGGGCTGCTGCTGCTGGTGGCGGGGGATGCGCACGCGGCGTTCGGCATGGTGATGCGCAATTCGGACGGCAGCGAGGCGGAGACGTGCCTGAACGGGGTGCGCTGCGTCGCGCGGGCGGGGTTCGAGGCGCTGGGGATCGCGGCGGCGACGGTGCGGCTGAAGACCTCGCGTGCGGAGGCCGAGCGGGTGAGCGCGCTGGCGCCGGGGGTGTATACGGTGCGCGAGCGGGCGGGGCCGGCGGGGCTGGACGTGGCGGCGTGGCCGATGGCGGTCGGGATGGAGCGGGTGGTGGACGCGCCCGTGCCGATGCTGCCGAGCACGCGGGCGTTCACCGCGGTGAGCATGCCCAATCCGCATCTGGTGACGTTCGTGGAGGCGGTGGACGAGGCGGAGCTGGTCGCGGTGGGGCACGCGTGCGAGGCGGCGCCGGACTGGCTGCCCAACCGGGCGAACGTCTCGTTCGTGGAGGTGCGGGGCGACGCGCTGTTCGTGCGGACGTTCGAGCGCGGCGTCGGCCTGACCGACAGTTGCGGCAGCGCGATGGCGGCGTCGACCTATGCGGCGTGCCTGACGGGGCGGATCGGCTGGGACCGGGAAACGGTGGTGTTCAACAAGGGCGGGCTGGTGCGCGCGGAGGCGGCGGCGGACGGCATGGTGACGCTGTCGGGCAACGCGACCTATGAATGGGCGGGATCGGTGGAGGTCGATCTGGCACGCGAGCGTGCCTTCGACCTGGTGATTGCGCAACGCTTTGACAAAGAATGCGATGCCTGGGAGGCGGCGAAGGCCCGAGCCTACTGAAGCGCCCACGCGCTTCCTATATCGGGGGCGTGTCGATACGCCTTGCCATTCGCGACCAGGTGCGCGGTCTTGTGGGTTCGGGCTCGGTGGACCTGTCGCGGCCGCCGGGGGATCCGGGGCTGTTCGGGCCGGGATCGGCGACCTGGACGGTGCACGGCGACTTTACCGCGATGATGGTGGGGGGCATCTGCTCGCTGCTGGTGCAGATGCTGCACCCCGCGGCGCTGGCAGGCGTGTGGGATCATTCCGACTTTCGCGGCAACATGGGCGGGCGGCTGAAGCGCACCGCGCAGTTCATCTCGGTCACCACCTTCGGATCGACCGCGGCGGCCGAGAGCGCGATCGCGCGGGTGCGGCGGGTGCACGAGCATGTCGCGGGCACGCTGCCCGACGGGACGGCGTACCGGGCGAGCGATCCCCGGCTGCTGACCTTCGTGCATGTCGCGGAGGTCGATTCGTTTCTGCGCGGATACCTGACCTATCGCGATCCGGCCTTTCCGGCGGCGCGGCAGGACCAGTATCTGTGCGAGATGGCGATGCTGGCGCGCGCGCTGGGCGCCGAGGACGTGCCGGAGGACCGGGCGGGCGTCGCCGCGTTCCTGGCGGCGATCCGGCCTGAGCTGCGCGTCGATGCGCGGACGCGGACGGTGGCGAAGTTCCTGCTCAACCAGCCTTCTCCCCATCCGTCGCTGGCACCGATGAACGCGATGATGATGGGGGCGGGCGCCGACCTGCTGCCGCCCTGGGCGGCGCGGTTGCACGGGCGGATGCCGGTGGGGCCCGGTCGGCCGATGGTGCGTGCGGGCACGATGGGGATGGGCGCGGTGCTGCGCTGGGCGTTGAAGGCCTGAATCCGGCGATTTCGTTGCTATCCCGAAGGTGGTGCCGCGTCGCGCGGGCGGCGGTGCGATGATGGGGCATGAGCGCCAGTCTTCAGCAGGATGACGACCGGGTCATCTATGCACTGATTCGATCGATGTACGATGCGGACGGGGCGGTCCCGTCGCGCCGCGAATGGGAAAGACTGCGCAGCGCCGTGCAGCGGCGGCGTATCCACTGGGGCGTGCGGATCGCGATCTGCGCCGGGGCGCTGGCGGTGACGGTGATTTCCACCGGGCGGCCTTCGCCGGCACCGGTGGCGCGCGCGCCGGTGGCGGTGGTGGCGGCACCGGTGGTGCCCGTGCCGATCCCGGCGGTGGTGTCGCCTGCGCCGGTGGCGGAGGCGCCGGTGCGGGTTGCGCGAGCCGATCCGGCGGCGGTGCGGCGGTGGCGGGCGCGGGTGAAGGCGTGGCGGGCGCGTGCCCGCGCGCGGCGTGCGCTGGCCGCGCAGGCCGCGGCGCCGGCAATCGAGGCGGTGGCGCCGGTGGCGGTGGCGGTGGCCGCCGCGACGCCGGCGGTGGTGGACAACAGGCGGCCGATGACGGTCGCGGCGGTGCGATCGACCCTGCCCGTGCAGGAGAGCGACCGGCCATCAGGGGAGGATAGCAGCCATGACGCGAACCGCGCGGCAACCGGGCCGGATGGCCGTGAAAAGGAAGCGCTGGATGCGATCCGCACGCTCAGGCTGCGCTGAAATGCGGATCGGCGTGCTGCTGGCCGCCGCGTCGCTGTACGCAGCGCCGGCGGCGGCACAAGAGGTCCTGCCCTATCCCGCGGTGCCGGAGGCGGACGATGGCGGGGGGATGGAGCCGCAGGTGCGGCCGATGCCGGAGACCCTGCGCCCGGCGGCGGGGACCGAGATCACGCTGGGCGCGGCGACCTGGGACGGGCGGTTCGGGGGCACGACGGGCAACACCATCTCCGCCGTGCTGCTCAATGTCCGCCAGCGGCTGGGGCCGCTGCGCATCGATGCCACGCTGCCCTGGATGCGCATCCGCAGCCAGTCGACGATCTTTACCGGGATCAACGGGACGCCGCTGGTGGTGGGACCGTCGATCCCGATGACGCGGCCGCGGCGGCAGGGCCTGGGCGACCTGACGCTGGGTGCATCCTGGCTGGCGGCGGCGCAGGACGCGGCGGGGCTGGACATCGACCTGTCGGCAAGGGTGAAGCTGCCCACGGCCGCGGATTCGACCCAGTTGTCGACGGGCAAGACCGATTATGCCTTTGGCGTGGAGGTGGCGCGAACGATGGGCGCAGTGACGCCGGTCGCACGGATCAACTACCGCGTGTTCGGCGACCCCACCGGCTGGACGATCCGCGACGGCATCGCGACCTCGGTCGGTGCGTCGGTGGCGCTGCCGGGGCAGGGCATCTTCCTGCTGTCCTATGACTATGCCGAGCGGACCAGCCGGTTCATCCGGCCGGCGCACGAGATCGTCGGCGGCGCCTCCGCACCGATCGGCAACCGGTTCCGGTTGACCGCCTATGCCAGTGGCGGCCTGTCGTCGGGGGCGGCGGCGTTTTCGACGGGGGTTTCGCTGACGCTGGCGCTGTCGAACGCCCGGCGGTGAAGAACGCTCAGGCCGGCGTCAGCGGCTCGGTGGGCGCGGCGAGGATGGTGGTCAACGTCGCCTCCGCCCATAGGGTCAGGCGGACCGGATCGTCGTTGCCGGCGGCGGGATGGACCAGCCCGGCATCGGCCAGCGCCCGCAGCCAGCGCAGCGTGACGACGGGCGTGTAATCCAGCCGCTCGGCGATCCGGGCAGGGGTGAGCGGCCGGTGGCCCCGATGAAAGAGCAGCAGCAGGATCTCCGCCGGGGCGCCGGAGAAATAGGGCGCGCCGAGCGCCATCCGCCCCGCCAGCAACATGCCGATCGCGCGCCCGGCGATCGCCCGGCTGTCCGCGAACACGGGTGGTGACGGCGCGACGCGGTGGGCGGTGCCGATCAACTGGCGCCCGCCAAGCCCGTCCGGCGCCATCGCGACATGCACCTGGACGCGAACATAGCTGTTGTCGGGCCGGCGATAGCGCTTGGTGATGCGAAACGCCTCGTTGCGGTCGTAGAGCCGGTCCAGCAGCGTGCGGTTGCCGGTGCGGTCGTCGGGATGCGTCAGGTCGAGCATCGACCGGCCGATCAGCGCCGAGCGCGGCCAGCCCATCAGCGCGACATAATGGTCGTCGACATTCGTGAACCGTTCGAACCGGTCGAGAACGCTGGATGCGACGACCTCCCCCTGGTTGTGCATGTGCCCCTGTTCTGCCCGTTGGCGATGATCCGCTGCCTAGCCGCCCGACCGGGCGGGGAAATATCATAGGTAAGTTTCGCTGGCTCTGTTTTTCACCGTTGCGGTTCGTTTGTTGGATACTTCCCCATGGATGTTGAGTACATAAGGGGAACATCGAGGCGGGGCGATGAGGGGGGCGGGAGATGGACGAGCTGATCGCGCGGAGGGACGGCACGCTGTTGCGACGCGCAGGCCCCAAGGGGGGCAGGACGGGCTGGACGAAGGCGAAGCGCAAACGCTTCCTGGATGTGCTGTCGGCGACGTGCAACCAGACCAGCGCGTTGAAGGCGGCGGGGGTGGCCAAGTCGACGCTGTACGCGCTGAAGCGGCGCGACGGGGAGTTTGCGCGCCTGTGCGGTGAAGCACTCGCCTTTGGCTATGACCAGTTGGAACAGGAGCTGGTGGCGCGCGCGCTGGGCCAGATGACGAGCGACCACAATCCGGAAGAGATCGGCGAGGGCGGCAGCGAGGGGAGCGCGCTGCCGGATTTCGACCCGGTGCTGGCGATGCAGGTGCTGAAGCTGCGCGACGGGCGGGGCGGTGCCGGGGTCGGTGCCGGTGCCGGTGCCGGGCGCAAAGGGGCGGCGCCGCCGTCGCAGCATGAGCATGACGTGATGCTGCTCAAGCGGATCGATGCGATCGCCCGGCGCGTGGAACGGGCGCAGGCAGGCGGGCGTGCATGAGCCGGGGGCAGGACTGGGTGCGGGCGGTGGCGGCGCTGCCCGTGGGCGAGCGGTGGCGCGAGATCCTGACGCTGCCGCCCGAACATCGTGCCGCGGTGCTGCGCGACTTCGCGGTGTGGGCGGAGCCGGGGCAGTTGCCGCCGCATGACGACTGGGCGGTGTGGCTGATGCGCGCCGGGCGCGGTTTCGGCAAGACGCGGGCGGGTGCGGAATGGGTGGTGCAGGTGGCGCGGGGCGACCCGGAGGCGCGGATCGCGCTGGTCGGCGGCACCATGGCGGATGTGGAGCGGGTGATGATCGGCGGCGAAAGCGGCCTGCTGGCCTGTGCGCGCAGTGCCGATGGCGCGGTGTGGAAGCGCAGCGAACAGGCGGTGCACTTTGCCAGCGGGGCGGTCGCCTATGGCTATTCGGCGGAAGCGCCCGAGGGGCTGCGCGGGCCGCAGCATCATGCGGCGTGGTGCGACGAACTGGGCAAGTGGCGGAGCGGCGACGTGGCGTGGGACAATCTGGTGATGGGCATGCGGCTGGGCGAGCGGCCGCGGCTGGTGGTGACGACGACGCCGCGGCCGACCGTGCTGATGCGCCGGGTGATGGCCTTGCCGCAATTGGTCGAGACGCACGGCACGACGCGGGACAATCCGTATCTGCCGGACAGTTACCGGGCGATGATGGAGGCGTCCTACGCCGGCACGCGGCTGGGCCGGCAGGAGCTGGACGGCGAGATGGTCGAGGAGGTGGAGGGCGCGCTGTGGAGCCGGGCGCTGCTCGATCGGCAGCGGGTGGCGGTGGCGCCGGAGCTGGTGCGCGTGGTGGTCGGCGTCGATCCGCCGGCCGGAATCGGCGGCGATGCGTGCGGGATCGTCGCGGTCGGGCTGGGGCGGGACGGACACGGCTATGTGCTGGCGGATGCGAGCGTTGTCGGTGCCTCGCCCGATGGCTGGGCACGGGCGGTGGCGGCGTGCGCGGAGCGGGTGGGCGCGGACCGGGTGGTGGCGGAGGCGAACCAGGGCGGCGCGATGGTGGAAAGCGTGCTGCGCGCCTGCGAGGCGACGCTGCCGGTGAAGCTGGTCCATGCCCGCCACGGCAAGGCGGCACGGGCGGAGCCGGTGGCGGCGCTGTTCGAGGCGGGGCGGGCGTTTCATGTCGGGGCGCTGGATGCGCTGGAGGATGAACTCTGCGGGCTGCTGGCGGCGGGGGGCTATGCCGGGCCGGGACGCTCGCCGGACCGGGCGGACGCGATGGTGTGGGCGATGACCGAGGTGATGCTGCGCGGGCGTGGGGGCATGCCCGGGGTGCGGGTGGTTTGAGCGTAACGCCCTCTCCCCTGCGGGGAGAGGGAGGGGCCCGTCGCGAAGCGATGGGAGGGTGAGGGGGTGCCAAGCAGGGGTGGCGTTTGGGGCGGCCCCTCACCCTCCCCACGGCTTGCGCCGCGGGGCCCCTCCAGCATCAGGTCGCCCATGCCCCCGGCATGGGCTGAACAGCGCGGGGCGCTGTTCACCTGATGCTCCCCGGAGTGGCGAGGGAGAGAAAGGAGATACACATGCGGATATTCAGGCGCCGGCAGGCGGACGGAGCTGCGCGGCCTTTGCTGGGGCAGGGGTGGGCGCGGTCGGGGGTGCCGATCACGGGGGGCGGGGCGCCGTCCTATGAAACGCAGGTGCGCGAGGGCTATGCGCGCAATGCGGTGGCGCAGCGGGCGGTGAAGCTGGTCGCGGGCGGGGTGGCGGATGTGCCGCTGGTCGCGGGCGATCCGGCGCTGCTGACATTGATCCAGGCGCGCAGTGCGGGACAGTCGCTGCTAGAGACGGTGGCGGCGCAGATGCTGCTGCATGGCAATGCCTATGTGCAGATCCTGCGCGACGGCGAGGGCAATGCGGCGGAACTCTATGCGCTCCGGCCCGAGCGGGTGAGCGTGGAGGCGGATGCGGGCGGATGGCCGGCGGCGTACACCTACCGCGTGGGGACGCGCAGCCACCGGCTGGGGGCGGACCCGGTGCGGCCGCATGTCATCCACCTGAAGGCGTTCCATCCGCTGGACGATCATTACGGGCTGGGCTGTCTGGGCGCGGCGGCGGGCGCGATCGGCATCCACAATGCGGCCGCCGCCTGGAACCGGGCGCTGCTGGACAATGCGGCGCGGCCGTCGGGTGCGCTGGTCTATGATCCGGGTGACGGATCGGTGCTGAGCGCGGAGCAGTTCGAGCGGTTGCGCGCCGAGATGGACGGCTTTGCCGGGGCGGGCAATGCCGGGCGGCCGATGCTGCTGGAGGGCGGGCTGAAATGGCAGGCGATGAGCCTGTCGCCCGCCGACATGGATTTCGTCGGCTGCAAGGCGGCGGCGGCGCGCGAGATCGCGCTGGCCTTTGGCGTGCCGCCGATGCTGCTCGGGCTGCCCGGCGACAATGCCTATGCCAATTACCGGGAGGCCAATCGCGCGCTGTTCCGCCTGGCGGTGCTGCCGCTGGCGACGGCGATCCTGTCCGGCCTGTCGCAAGGGTTGGCGGGATGGTTCGCGGATGCCGCGCTGGCGGTCGACCTGAACCGTGTGACCGCGCTGGCCGAGGAGCGGCAGGCGCTGTGGGCGAGCGTGTCGGCGGCCGATTTCCTGAGCGCGGAGGAGAAGCGGCATCTGGTGGGGCTGGCATGACGCTGGCGTTCGCGGGCTATGCGGCGGTGTGGGACCGGGTGGACCGCGCGGGCGACGTGATGCGGCGCGGCGCCTTTGCCGGGGCGGGGCCGGTGCCCTTGCTGTGGCAGCACCGGGGCCACGCGGTCGGGCGGATCGACGGGCTGCGCGAGGATGCGACCGGGCTGTGGGCCTGGGGGCGGATCGACGATCCGGCGCTGGCGCCGCTGGTGCGCAGCGGGACGGTGGCGGGACTGTCGGTGGGATACCGGCCCGGGCAGGTGATGCAGGGCGCGCGGCGCGCGATCCTGGCGGCGACCCTGGTCGAGGTGAGCGTGGTCGCGGTGCCGATGCAGCCGCTGGCGCGGATTTGCGAAGTTTCTTGTGGGGGAGTGGAATGATGGACGTGATCGAACGGCCGGTGCTGGACGGGGCGAGCGCCAAGCGGGACGGCGCCTTTGCCGGCTTCGTGCGGACGGGGGCGACGGTGGAACTGAAGGCGTTCACCGGCACGACCGGCGATGCGGGCGGCTATGCCGTGCCGCGCGAGATCGATGCGACGATCGATGCGGTGCTGAAAAGCGCCTCGCCGATCCGGGGCATCGCCAATGTGGTGAAGGTGGGGTCGGCCGGGTATCGCAAGCTGGTGACGACGGGCGGCACGCCGTCCGGCTGGGCGGGCGAGACGCAAGCGCGGCCGGAGACGGGCACGCCCGTCTTTGCCGAGATCGCACCGCCGATGGGCGAACTGTTCGCCAATCCGTCGGCCAGCCAGGCGATGCTGGACGATGCCGCCTTCGACGTGGAGGACTGGCTGGCGAGCGAGATCGCCGCGGAGTTCGCGCGCGCCGAGGGGGCGGCGTTCGTGGACGGCGACGGGGTAAACCGGCCGCGCGGCTTCCTGCGCGCGCCGATCGCGGCGACGGGCGATGCGGCGCGGCCGTTCGGGACGCTGCAATATCTGGCCAGCGGCACGGCGGGCAATTTCGGGGCGGATGCGGGCGAGCGCCTGATCGATCTGGTGCAGATGCTGCGTGCGCCGTACCGGCAGGGGGCGTGCTTCGTGATGAACGCGGCGACGGTGGCGCGCATCCGCAAGCTGAAGACGCTGGACGGCCGCTTTCTGTGGGCGCCCGGGCTGGTCGCGGGTCAGCCGGCGACGCTGCTGGGCTATCCGGTGGTGGAAGCCGAGGACATGCCCGACATCGCCGCCGATGCCCCGGCGATCGCGTTCGGCAATTTCCGGGCGGGCTATCTGGTGGCGGAACGATCCGAAACCGCGATCCTGCGCGATCCGTACACGAACAAGCCGTTCGTGACCTTTTACGCGACCAAGCGGGTCGGCGGATGCGTGAGCGATTCCCAGGCGATCAAGCTGATGCGCTTCTCGGCGAACTGAGCCGGGAAAAGGCGGGGCAGCCGACAAGGGGCTGCCCCGTAGTTCAGGGAGGAAGCCGAACCACACAGGGGGGAGGTGGAACGGCTGGGCCGATGTCCGAGGGGGTCGGGCAGCGGCCGACTCACCCTTTGGCGGTAAACTGTGACGCCCATGTGTCGCTGTGTTGCCGCCATGTTTCCGGAAGGATGAAAAATAATGATCCAGGGACTGGCGGCGTTGCCGGCGGCGGCGGTGGCCGCGGCGGCCGGCGCGGTGGCGGAGCGCGTCCACCGCGACGCCGTGGAGCCGGCGATCGCGGCGGCGGCGGTGACGGCCGCGGAGGATTTCTGCGGCCGCGTGCTGATCGCGCGCGATGCGGTGCAGGTGGTGGAGGCGGGCGGCGGCTGGCAGGCGCTGGTCCACGGACCGGTGCGTGGCATCGCGGGCACGCATCCCGTCGACATCGATGCCGGCGGCACCGGCTGGGTGCGTGTGGGGGCGCGCACCACCGTGCGGTACCAGGCGGGGCTGGCGGAGGACTGGGCCGCGCTGCCGCCCGGCATCGTGCAGGGGATCGCGCTGTTCGGCGCGGTTCTGGCGACCGACGGGGCCGATGCGCCGCTGCCCGCCGGCGTGACGGCCCTGTGGCGGCCGTGGCGGCGGGTGCGGATCGGAGCGCACCGCGCATGAGCGCGCGGGAAGCGGTGGGGCGCGGCGTGCTGGCGGCGTTGCAGGGGATGGCGGGATGCCCCGTATTCGATGCGGCACCGGCACGCGCGCGCGTCCCGTTTGGGGTGGTGAGCGAGCCGGTGCTGCTGCCCTGGCCGGCGAGCGGCGTGGAGGGGTGGGAAGCGCGCGTGACGCTGGTGCTGAGCGACGAGGGCGAGCGGCCGGTGCGGCTGCGCACCCTGGCGGCGGCGGCGGAGGGAGTGGCGCTGCCGAGCGTGATCGAGGGGTGGCGGGTCGCGGGATGGCGGCTGGTGCGCAGCCGCATGGTGCGGGGAAGCGCCGGGCGCTGGACGGCGACGCTGGAATGGGTGGCGCGGGTGTTCCGCGCCGAAGGCTAGGAGGAGAGGGGCATGGGAATCGAGAAGGGCAGCGCGTTCCTGTTGAAGGTGGGCGACGGGGCGACGCCGCCGGCCTTTGCGACGGTGGCGGGGCTGCGCACGACGCAGCTGAGCGTCAATGGCGAGGCGGTGGTGGTCACCAGCAAGGATTCGGGCGGCTGGCGCGAACTGCTGTCGGGCGCGGGCGTACGGCATGTCAGTGTGGCGGGCGCGGGCGTGTTCACCGGATCGGCGGCGGAGGCGCGGCTGCGCGGCCATGCGCTGGCCGGCACGATCGACACCTATCGGCTGAGTTTCGAGGGGGGCGAGACGATGACCGGGCGGTTCCTGGTGACGCGGCTGGACTATGCCGGCGATTTCAACGGCGAGCGGTCCTACACGGTGGCGCTGGAAAGCTCCGGCACGGTGGTGTCGGCATGAGCGGGGCAAATCCGATACGGGGCGAAGCCGCTTTGCGGGTCGGCGGGGCCGAGCTGGTGTTGCGGCCATCCTTCCAGGCGCTGGTCGCAGCGGAGGGCGAGTTGGGATCGCTGTTCGCGCTGGTCGAGAAGGCGGCGGAGGGCGGGCTGTCGCTGGGCGAGATCGCCGGGCTGTTCTGGCACTGCCTGCGCGAGGTGCCCGAGGGCGTGACGCGCGAGCGGCTGGGCGAGGCACTGGTCGAACTGGGGCTGGCGGCGGTGGCGCCGATCCTGAAGCGGCTGCTGACGCAGATTCTGGGCGGGCGGTGAGTTTCGCCGAGCGGGCGGGGCGGCTGGCGGGAATGGCGGGGGCGGTGCTGGGCTGGCCGCCCGACCGCTTCTGGGCGGCGACGCCGGCAGAACTGGCGGCGGTGGTGCGCGCGGTGACCGGCGAGGCGGAGGCGCCGGTCGATGCCGCGACGCTGGGACGGATGCGGGAGGCATGTCCGGATGGATGAGTTCGACGAGATGACGGCGCGGGTGCGGCTGGACCGCCGCGCCTTTGCCGAGGAGGTCGCGGTGATGCGGCGCGAACTGGCGGATGGGCTGGGTGATGGCGCGGAGCGGGGTGCGCGGGTGGTGGAGGCGGCGCTGCTGCGCGCGGTGCGGACCGGCAGCTTCGGGTTCGAGGAGCTGAAGGCGACCGCGCTGTCCGCGCTGGATGCGATCGCGGCGGCGGCGGTGAAGGCGGGGGTCGATGCGATCGGGGCCGGTGCGGGCGGCGGCGGGTTGCTGGCCGGGTTGGGGGCGCTGGTACGCGGCCTGCCGGGGCGGGCGACCGGTGGGCCGGTGACGGCGGGGCGCGGCTATCTGGTGGGCGAGCGCGGGCCGGAACTGTTCGTGCCGACGGGGCAGGGGCGGGTGGAGCCTTTGGCCGCGGGCGGGGTGCGCGAGGTGCGGGTGGCGATCAGCGTGCAGGCGGCGGCGGGGGAAGCGCCGGCGGCGCTGGCGCGGTCCGGGCGGCAGGTGGCGCGGGCGGTTCGGGCGGCGCTTGCTGAGGATTGAATGGCGTTGCGTTTGGGGCGGCCCCTCACCCTCCCATCGCTGGCGCGATGGGCCCCTCCAGCATCGGGTGAACAGCGCCCCGCGCTGTTCAGTCCATGCCGGGGGCATGGACGACCCGATGCTCCCCGGAGGGGAGAGGGGTTTGGTGGTGCCCTCTCCCCTCCGGGGAGAGGGTTGGGTGAGGGGTCGCCAAGCAGAGCTGCGCTTTCGTTAGGGGGATATCATGGGCTGGAATCTGTGCAGCGCCCGTGTCGGGCAGCGAAGCGACGTGATCTCGCGGTTCGATCCGCGGTTCTGGACGGTGAATTTCCCGCGGCCGATGATGGCGTCGGTGGTGACGACCGCACCCGATGCACTGCGGGTGGATGCGGTGTTCTACAAGGCGGACGATCTGGCCGGGTTGATCTGGGAAGCGCAGGACCGCTTCGATCATCCGCTGCTCGCCTATGAGACGGCGCGGGATTTTCGCGGGTGCCGGTTGTCGTTCCGGTGGCGGTCGGGGGGCGTGCGGGCGCTGGATGCGGTGAACGGTCCGGTACTGACCATCGAGGGGCGCGATGCGGCGGGCCGGGCGCGGGCCTGGTATGTGCGGTTGTGGAACTATGCGGTGGGGACGCGCGAGGACGCGGTCGTGTCGATCGACTTCGCCCGCGTCGATGGTGGGTTCCTGTTGCCGGGCGAGGCGGACCCGGTGTGGGCGGGCGATGTCGACCGGATGTTCGTGTCGCTGGTCGCGCCGGGCTATACGGGGGCGGATGCGCCGCTGACCGTGCCGGCCGAGGGATGGGTGGAGCTGACCGGCATCGCCTGTGAGGGGCCGGGTGCGGTGATCGCGATCGGCGATGCGGTGCTGCCCGAACATGATCGCCGCATCGCCAGCGGCTATGACGACAGCTACAATCTGACGCCGGCACGGCTGCTGCGCAATGCGCTGCACCTGGGGTATCGCGGGGCGATCACCCATTATGTTGGCATGAGCCATTATTTCCGGCTGGAGGCGCTGGGCGGGGGATTTTACGCCAGTCTGGCGGGTGGCGTGCTGAACGCGCCCTGCGTTGCATGGCACCGGGCGTTCGCCACCCAGGCGCGGGCGCTGGGATACGGCATCATCTGGTCGCTGTCCTACGAACTGTTCGATGCGCATTGCTGGAACGACTGGAAACAGCGCGCGAGCGACGGCAGCCCGGCGCTGACCGGATGGGTGCCGCCATCGACGCTGCTGAGCCCGGCGCATGACGGGGCGATGGGGTATCTGCGGGCGGTGGCGGCGGCGTTTCTGGCGATCGGCACGGCCGCCGGGCTGGCCCCACGGTTCCAGGTGGGGGAGCCGTGGTGGTGGGTGCAGCCCGACGGCGCGCGGCCGTGCCTGTATGACGCGGCCGCCATGGCGGCGTTCGCGCCGGTGGCGATGGACAGCATCCGGGGCGCCAAGACCGAGGCGCAGAAGGCGACGCTGGACCGGGCGGGGGCGTGCCTTGCCGCCTCCACCGCAGCGCTGTGCGCGGCGGCCCGGGGCGCGGCGCCGGGGTGCGAGACGCTGCTCCTCACCTATCTGCCCACCGTGCTGGATGCCGCCGCGCCCGAGGCCAAGCGCGCGAACATGCCGGTGGGCTGGGCGAGCCCGGCATTCGATGTGCTGCAACTGGAGGATTATGACTGGGTGACGGAGGGGGACAGCGCCTCCACCCGTGCCGGGATCGCGCTGGCGGAGGCGCGCCTCGGCTATCCGGCAGAGCGGCAGCATTACCTGTCGGGCTTCGTGCTGCGGCCGGACCAGCGCGCGCAATGGGGATTGATCGATGCCGCGGCGCAGGCCGCGCGGGCGCGCGGCGTGGCGGACGTGGTGCTGTGGGCGCTGCCGCAGGTGATGCGCGACGGCTTCGTACACTGGAAAGGGGAGGACGGGGTGGAGGCGTTCGACGACGTGATGTTCCCGCTGGCGCTGGGGCGCGATGCGGAGGTGTCGCCCGGCTTCTCGACATCGGTCGTGACCAGTGCGGGCGGGCACGAGACGCGCAATGCCGCCTGGGCGGAGGCGCGGACGCAGTATGATGTCGGGCCGGGGGTGCGATCGGAAGCGGACATCGCCGCGTTGCTGGCGTTCTTTCGCGCAAGGCTGGGCCCGGCGCGCGGGTTCCGCTTGCGCGATCCCTTCGACCATGACGCGGTGGGAGTGACGATCGGCACCGGCGACGGGCGTACCCGGCGCTTCGCGCTGGTCAAGGCTTACGGCGGGCAGCAGCGGCGCATCACCCGGCCGGTGGCGGGCACCGTGTCGGTCAGCGTCGACGGCCGCGCGGTGGCGGGGTTCGCGCTGGAGCCGGGCGGCTGGGTGGTGCTGGACACCGCGCCGGTGGCGGGCGTGCGGGTGCGCGCCAGCTTCACCTTCGACGTGCCCGTGCGCTTTGCCGAGGACAGGCTGAGCGTGACGCGGGCGACCTTTCTGGCGGGGGCGGCGGCGGCGGTGCCGCTGGTCGAGGTGCGCGAGGCATGAGCGGCGACCGGGTGGTGACGCGCGTGCTGTGCTGGCGGCTGGAGCGACGCGACGGGGTGACGATCGGGCTGACCGCGCATGACCGCGACCTGGTGCTGGACGACCTGATCTATCGCGCCGCGCCGGGACTGGTGCCCTCCGCGATCGTACGCGGCGATACGCTGGAGCCGGAGAGCATGGAGGCGAGGGGCGCGCTGACCAGCGATGCGATCACCGAGCGCGATTTGCTGGCCGGCCGCTGGGAGGGGGCGCGGGTGGTGGCGTTCGCGGCGGACTGGACGGGCGAGGGCGCAGCCGTGCCGCTGGGCGAGGGGCGGATCGGCGCGGTGTCGCTGGAGGATGGCGGGTTCGGTGCGGAACTGCGCGCGGCGAGCGTGGTGCTGGAGCGGGCGGTGGTCGAGGAAACCTCGCCCGAATGCCGGGCGGAGCTGGGCGATGCGCGGTGCCGGGTGGCGATGGCGGGGCGGCGGCGCTTCGCAACGGTGACGGCGGCGGAGGGCGCGCGGGTGACGGTGGATGCGGTCGAGCCGGTGGCGGACGGCTGGGGCGGCGGGCGGCTGCGCTGGTTCGGCGGAGACAATGCCGGGCTGGAGGCGGCGGTGGCGCGGTCCGCGGGCGATACGCTGTGGCTGCGTGGCGCCCCGGCGTTCGCGGTGGTGCCGGGTGCGCTGGTGGAACTGGTGGAGGGGTGTGACAAGTCGCTGGCCACCTGTGCCGGGCGGTTCGGCAATGCCGTGAACTTTCGCGGTGAGCCGTTCCTGCCGGGGATCGACCTGCTGACCCGGTATCCCGGCGCATGAGCGGGGTGGCGGCGGCGGCGCGGGCGCTGGTGGGCGTGCGGTTCCGGCTGCACGGGCGCGATCCGGCGGATGGGCTGGACTGTGTAGGCGTGGTGGCGTGCGCGACCGGGCTGGCGGTGCCGACGGGCTACGCGTTGCGCGGCGGCGTCGCGGCGCGGGCGACCCGCTGGCTGGATGCGCATCTGGTGCGCAGCGACGATGACGGGCCGGGCGAGGTGCTGCTGCTGCGCGCCGGGCCCGGGCAGTTGCATCTGGCGGTGCGGGTGCCGGACGGCATCGTCCACGGCGATGCGGGGCTGCGGCGGGTGGTGGAGCGGCCGGGGCCGGTGCCGTGGCCGATACTGGGTGGATGGCGCGTTCGGGGGGACGGGAATGGCGACGTTGGTGCTGGGGGCGGTGGGATCGGCGATCGGGGGACCGATCGGCGGCGCGCTGGGGGCGATGCTGGGCAATGCGGTGGACCGCGCGGTGCTGGGCCCGGCACGGCGGCAGGGGCCCCGGCTGACCGAGTTGCAGGTGCAGACATCGTCCTATGGCACGCAACTGCCCAGGCTGTTCGGGACGATGCGGGTCGGCGGCACGGTGATCTGGTCGACCGACCTGATCGAGACGCGCGAGGGTAGCCGGGGCGGCAAGGGGCGGCCGGCGACCGAGACGTACAGCTATGCCGCGAGCTTTGCGGTGGCGCTGTCGGCGCGGCCGATCCGCGGTGTGCGGCGGATCTGGGCGGATGGACGGCTGCTGAGGGGCGCGGGGGGTGACTTCAAGACGGCGACGGGGTTCCGGCTGTACCTGGGGGGCGAGGATCAACCGGTCGATCCGGCGATCGCCGCGGCCGAAGGGGCCGCCGCGCCGGCGCATCGCGGGATTGCCTATGCGGTGTTCGAGGACATGGCGCTGGGCGACTATGGCAACCGCATCCCGCAACTGACCTTCGAGGTGGAGGCGGATGACGGGCCGGTTTCGGTCGGTGCCATCGCCCGCGCGCTGGCGCCCGAGGTGACGGGGGCCGCCGCGCTGCCGCTGGGCGGGTTTGCGGGCAGCGGGGGCAGCGTGCGCGCGGTGCTGGAGGTGCTGACGCAGGCGGGTGGCGGCTGGTGGGCGGGGCTCGACCTGCGCGACGGTGCGGGGGCGCCGGTTACGGTGACGGACGCAAGTGTGCGCGCCGGGAACCGGGCGGCGGGCGGGCGGCGGCTGGCGGCGGACGACAGCGTGCCGGTGCGCGCGGTGGTGGCGCATCACGATCCGGCGCGCGACTATCAACTGGGCGTGCAGCATGCGCGCCGGCCGGGCAGCGGCGTGCGCGAGGTGCGGCTGGACCTGCCCGCGGCAATCCCGGCGGGGGAGGCCAAGACGCTGGCAAACGCACTGCTGGCGCGGGCGGAGGGCGCGCGGATGCGGCGCACGGTGACGCTGGACGCGGACCATATGGGCATCGGGCCGGGCGACACGGTGCGGATCGCGGGCGAGGACGGCGTGTGGCGCGTCACCGAGGCGGCGGTGGAGGCGATGGTGGTGCGGCTGGAACTGGTGCCGCTGGTCCCGGCCGGCGTGGCGTTGTCCGCCGCATCCGGCCGGCATGTCGGCGCCGCGGACCGGGTCGCGGGGGCGACGCGGCTGGCGGTGTTCGAGACGCCGGCGCTGGACGATGCGGTGTTGGCCGCGCCGCGGCTGACGGTGGCGGCGGCGGGGGGCGCGGGATGGCGGTCCGCCAGCCTGCACTACAGCCTGGACGAAGGGGCAAGCTGGGTGGCGGCGGGGGTGACCGCAGCGCCCGCGGTGATGGGGACGATCGTGGCGCTTGCGCCGGGGGGATCGGCGGCGCTGGTCGACGACCGGGCGGCCCTTGTCGTCCATGTCGAGGGGCGGTTGCACGATGCCGATGATGCGGCGCTGGACGGGGGCGCGAACCTGGCGCTGCTGGGGGACGAACTGATCCAGTTCGCGCGGGGCACCGCCGCCGGTGGCGGGCGCTGGCGGCTGGAGGGGCTGCGCCGTGGCCTGCGGGGTACGGAGGCGGCGATCGGCCTGCAGCGGCCCGGCGACCGCTTCATCCTGCTGGAGGCGGGCGCGGCGCGGACGATCGACCTGCCGGTCGCGGCGCTCGGTCGCCGGGTGGACGTGATGGCGCACGGGGTGGGCGACGGCATCGAAGGGGTGACCGCCAGCGTGCTGATCACGGGCGCCTCCGTCCGGCCGCCAATGCCGGTCGGTGCGCGTCAGCACAGGCTGGCGGATGGGCGGGTGGCGATCGCCTGGACACGCCGCAGCCGGGCGGGGTGGCGCTGGCTGGACGGTGTCGACGTGCCGCTGGGCGAAGAGCGCGAAGCCTATCGGGTGAGCGTGAACGGAACGGAGGTGGACACGGCGGAACCGCGGCTGGACGTCGACGCATCGCCAGGCACGGTGGTGACGATACGCCAGCGCGGCACGCTGGCGGAATCGCCGCCGCTGATGCTGACGATCACGTGATGGGAACGGGGAAAAGTGGAGGAACGGGGCATGACGGAGGTGAGTGCGCGGATGCGGTTGCCGTTGCTGGCGGCGGGGCAGGCGCAAAAGGAGGTCACGCACAACGAGGCGCTGGCGCTGATCGACCTGATGGTACAGCCGGCGGTGGTGGAGGTGGGGCGCGATGCGCCGCCGGCCGCACCCGTGCCGGGGGAGGCATGGGTGGTCGGGCGGACGCCGGAAGGTGCCTGGGCCGGGCATGCCGATGCGCTGGCGGGGTGGACCGGGGGCGGGTGGCGCTTCGTGGTTCCCTGGGCCGGGTTCGCGGTATGGAACCGGGCGGATCGCAGCCCGGCACGGTTCGATGGCGAGGCCTGGCGGCGAGCGGGGCCGGTGCCGGTGATCGGTGCCCCGGCGGGTGGCGATGCGATCGATGCCGAGGCGCGCGTGGCGATCGGTTCCATGCTGGCCCTGATGCGCGCGCAGGGCTGGATCACCGGCTGATTTATAGCATCTTACGTAGAGGTAATCCGGTCGGAGGATCGTTTCGTCGCCAGTCCAGAACGGTCCGACTGCTGAAGAAAGTTGTGCCTTTCGAGCAACACCTTGCGGTTTTTGTCGGCTTGCACGGAAACCAACCCTCCGATAGTGAGTTTGCGCTGTCCGTAGTGACAACCAAGAAAGGGGACTATGATGCGGAAGATTGCCATTGTTCTGGCACTCGCCTCCACCGCTCTGGCTTCGCCCGCCCTCGCCCGCGACAAGTCGTGGTACGTAGGCGTCGAAGGCGGTGCGATGATCGTCGAAGATATCGATTATGATATCACCGGCTCGCGCACCGGCGTGGCTAGCGTCGACCATGATTACGGCTACGACGTCGACGCCGTGATGGGTTATGATTTCGGCGGTTTCCGCCTCGAAACCGAGGTCGGCTATCGCAAGGCAACCGTGGACGGCTTCTCGTCGACCACGCTGACCAACACCGGCATCGGTGCGGGCACCGTTGCAGCGGGCAACTATGATTATGCCGGCGGCTCCAGCTCGGCGCTCAGCTTCATGCTGAACGGCCTGCTCGACTTCGGTGAAGACGATTCGATCCAGGGCTTTGTCGGCGGCGGCGTCGGCGTTGCACGCGTCAAGGCGAACTATGCGCTCAACCAGCGTGCAGACTTCCTGGACGACTCCGACACGGTCTTCGCATGGCAGGCTCTCGCGGGTATCCGCGCGCCGCTGAGCGAGAACCTGGACGCGACGCTGAAGTATCGCTTCTTCAACGCCGAGAACGTCCGTCTGGTCGACATCGCGAACAACACGCATGACGGTCGTTTCCGGTCGCACTCGATCCTGGGTGGCCTGACCTACAACTTCGGTGAGCCGACGCCTCCGCCGCCGCCGCCGCCGCCGCCGCCGCCCCCGCCGCCTCCTCCGCCTCCGCCGCCGCCGCCGGCTCCGGAAGTGGTGTGCTCGCCGGGTCCGTTCATCGTGTTCTTCGAGTGGGACAAGTCGGACATCACCCCGGAGGCCGCGTCGATCCTCGACAACGCCGTCACGCAGTACCAGTCGTGCGGCAACGCACAGGTCATGCTGGCCGGTTACACCGACACCTCGGGCGCCGCGCAGTACAATGTGGGCCTCTCGCAGCGTCGTGCAGACGCGGTGAAGGCGTACATGACCTCGCGTTCGATCCCGGACGGCGTGATCTCGACGGAAGCGTTCGGCGAAACCCGCCTGCGCGTCCAGACCGCCGACGGCGTGCGCGAAGTGCAGAACCGTCGCGTGGAAGTCACCTACGGGCCCGGCTCGGGCCAGTAAGCCCAGCCAGCCTTTGGCTGACACGCGAGAGGGAGGTCGACGCAAGTCGGCCTCCCTTTTGTTTTGCGGGCCTCAGGGAGCGGCATGTCGATGGCCCGGAAAGGGCGTTGTGAGAGCGCTTCGGATGCCCGGTCGGCTTGGAACAGGATGACATCCCACCTCGGTCCCTTCCTGTCGAAGCGAGATGGGGTTCGCGCGTATCCGCAGCGCGTGTCGATATTGCTGCATGCCGCGACACCTCCGATACACCGTCTCGCTGCGCGGCGTTGCCGCTTCCCGACGTTGAACCGCGGCGGACGGGGTTTGGATCGACCCTATGTCACCGGACTTCGGCCATAGCGGATGGAGCCTTTCATGTTCGATCCATCCCCTCACCTTTGCCGACGCGCGCTGCTGGCGGGCATGATCGCGGCACCGGTGGTTGGCGCGCGCCAGGCCATGGCAGCGCCGCACAATCTTGCGGACCTTGCCGCTGATCTGGAGCGGCGGATCGGCGGCCGTCTGGGCGTGGCCCATTTCGTGCCACGGACGGAAATGTTGCGCGGCCATCGGCTAGAGCAGCGCTTCCCCATGTGCAGCACGTTCAAGCTGCTTGCCGTCGCGGCGATCCTGGCACGGGTCGACGGACGCCGCGATCATCTGGATGCGCCCGTGGCGGTGCGCGAGGCGGACCGGGTGGCACATGCGCCAGTGACCGGGCCGCATATCGGGGGCACGATGACCCTGGCCGATCTTTGTGCGGCGGCAATGCAGGAGAGCGACAATGTCGCTGCGAACCTGTTGCTGCGGCGACTGGGCGGGCCCGCGGGGATCACCGCCTATGCGCAGAGCCTGGGCGACCGGGCGACACGGCTCGACCGGTGGGAACCCGATCTGAACAGTGCGCTGCCCGGCGATCCGCGCGATACGACCACCCCCGCAGCGATGGCACGGCTGGCGGGTCGGATCCTGGAGGGCGACAGTCTGCGTCCCCCATCCTGTGCGTTGCTGCGGCGATGGATGACGCAGACGCGTACCGGCCTGACCCGCATCCGCGCGGGCCTTCCCCACAGCTGGAGCGTCGGCGACAAGACGGGCAGCGGCGCCAACGGCACGGCCAACGACGTCGCCTGGTTCCACCCGCCCGGCCGCGACCCAGCGATACTTGCCATCTTTCTGACGGATACGCAGGCAAGTGCCACGGCGCGCGATGCGGTGTTCGCCACCATCGCGCACCACGTCGCCGCGCGGCGCTGATGCCCTATGCCAGCGCGGGAGCCAGCCAGGCCGGTATCAGCGCGTCACCCAATGCCTCCACCCGGCGATGTTCCACCATCAGGCCGAGTTCGGGATAGGTGGCGCGTGTGCGGTCGCCCGCCTCGCCGAGCGGCGCGACGATCAGGCGGCGGTTGACCTTGGACCGGTGATGCATCCGCGCGGTATTCTCCTGCCCGACGTAGCAGCCCTTGGTGAAGCTGACGCCGTTCAACTCGCGGGCATTGCATTCCAGCCACAGGGTTTCGCCCGCACCGAGTTCGCCCACCCCTTCGGTGACGCCGAGGCGAAGGCGATGCGCGTCCCAGCCTTGCGCCGCCACGCCCGCGGGGGCGAGCCAGCGATGGCCGAGCGCGGCGAGGCGTGGATCGGGCACACCGCGGTCGCCCTGCATGTTCCAGTGCACCGCCAGATCGGTGCGCTCGATGGCGATCGCGCGGCGCAGGCGATACAGTGCGAGCCGGCGCAACAGCGCCTCCGCCTGATCCGCCTCCGCATCGATCAGCACCGCGTCCTCGTCCGCCCAGAGCAGGAAATCGAACAGGACCTTGCCCTGGGGGCTGAGCAGTGCGGTCCATTGCGGCGTCTGCGGGGTGAGCAGCGCGACGTCCTGCGTCACCAGCGCCTGCAGGAAGCCGCGAACATCGTCGCCGGACAGGCGCAGCACGGCGCGGGTTTCAAGGGTCGTTCCCGGGGTGGTCTCGTTCATGCCCTCAAGGTAGGAGGGCGCACGCAACCGTGAAAGGCCCGGCCATGACGACGTTCGACCTCACCCTCACCGGCGGCACCGTGCACACCCCCGGTGGCCCCATCCGCGCCGATGTCGGGGTGCGGGACGGGCGGATCGTTCATATCGGGCCGGTGGGCGATGCGGGGCGCCGCGTCGATTGCACCGGGCTCGACATCCTGCCCGGCGTGATCGACACGCAAGTGCATTTCCGCGAGCCCGGCCTGGTCCACAAGGAGGATCTGGCGAGCGGCAGCCGCGCAGCAGTGATGGGCGGCGTAACCGCGGTGTTCGAAATGCCCAACACCAAGCCGAACACCGATTCGGCCGAAGCGATCGCCGACAAGCTGTCCCGCGCCAAAGGCATGTATTGCGACCACGCCTTTTATGTCGGCGCGACGCACCACAATCCGCAGGCGCTGGCCGAGCTGGAACGGATGCCGGGCACTGCGGGGGTGAAGATCTTCATGGGCGCCTCCACCGGCGACCTGCTGGTCAGCGACGATGAAACGCTCAGCGAGGTGCTGCGTCACGGGGCGCGCCGCGTCGCGATCCATGCCGAGGACGAGGACCGGATGAACGCGCGCCTGTCCGAACGGATCGATGGCGATCCCGCCTCGCACCCCGTATGGCGCGACGACGAGAGCGCCTTGCTGGCCACGCGTCGCATCCTGCGGCTGGCGCGCGAGGCGGGGCGGCGCATCCATATCCTGCACGTCACCACGCCCGCCGAACTGGAATATATCGCCGGGCACAAGGACATCGCGACCTGCGAGGTGACGCCGCAACACCTGACGCTGGCGGGTGAAGAGGCGTATCCGCGCCTTGGCACCTGGGCGCAGATGAACCCGCCGATCCGCTCGGGCGCGCACCGCGACGGCCTGTGGCACTGGCTGAACCAGGGCGTGCCCGACGTCATCGGTTCCGACCATGCGCCGCACACGGTGGAGGAAAAGGCCAAGCCCTATCCGCAGTCGCCCAGCGGCATGCCGGGAGTGCAGACGCTGCTGCCGCTGTTGCTCGACCATGCCGCCCACGGCCGGCTGACGCTGCAACGCGTGATCGAGCTGACCAGCGCGGGTGCGCAGCGCGTGTTCGGCATCGTCGGCAAGGGGCGGATCGCGGCGGGCTATGACGCCGACTTCACGATCGTCGACCTGAAGAAGCGGTGGACCGTCGAGGAGCCGTGGCTGCAATCGCGCTGCGGCTGGTCGCCCTTCACCGGCGTGGAGCTGACCGGCAAGCCGGTCGGCACGATCGTCCGCGGTCAGGTGGCGATGTGGGAAGATACGCTGGCCGACGCACCGACCGGCGCGCCGATCAACTTCGAATCGGTGGCGTTCGGCTGATCGTGCGGGGCGGGGGAGCGGACGGCTCCCCCGGCCGGATCAGAAGGGCAGCCAGCGCGAATTGTGGGTGAAGTTCATATAGCCGACATTCACACCCGCGCGCCAGCCGACGCCCAAGCGCACCGGGATCAGCACGACGTTGCCGCGGCGCAAATAGGTGGCGGCGAACCCGCCGACGAAATACAGCCGGCCCTCCGCGGCCGGGAAGCGGTGGAACAGCTCCTCGGTATCGTAGAGGTTGTAGACGAGGACGAAGACCTTGTTGGCATCGCCACCGATATCGAAGCCGAGCGACGGACCGGTCCAGTAGACCGGCATCTGCCCCTCCACCTTGTGCGTCATGATGCCCGATCCGTAGCGGACGCCGACGACGAACGCGCCGGAGGCTTCGCGGCCGGCGATATAGGCGTTGGGGCGGCCCTGTTCCTTCAGGATGCGCTCCAGCATCCCGCCCAAGCCTTCCGCGCCCTTGCCGAACACGCCCTCGCCCGCTGCCAGCAGGTCGTCCCGCTCGAAGGTTTCGGAGGCTTGGGTGGTGGCGGTGGCGCGGGCCTCCGATCCGCTCTGGCCGGTGGTGGCGGGCGGCGGCGTTGATGGCGTATCCTGCGGCGGCACCGGGGCGGGCTGAGCAGGGCGCGAGGGCGTGGTGGCGCGCGGCGGCGGCGACGGCTGCGTCTGCAGGTCGCTGTCGATCGCCTGATTGGGATCGATGGTGCGCACCTGCGCCGTGCCGGGCCCGCCGGCGGCCATCAGCGCGGTGGCCGCTGCGATCCAGATGCTCCGCTTCACTTCACACTTCCCCCGCTAGACGGCATGGGCACAAGCTTAACCAGCCCGGGCCTTGCGACGCAATGAACGACGTTTGCGCTGATACCGCAATTTCTCGTCGCAATGGGTGCAAGTCCTGGTTGATCGCCTCCCCCGGCCCCGCTATAGCCGCGGCTCGCCGCATCCGGAGACGTGGGTGAGTGGCTGAAACCAACGCTTTGCTAAAGCGTCGTACGGGAAACCGTACCGAGGGTTCGAATCCCTCCGTCTCCGCCAGCGGCCTCGCCCCTCAATAGCGTACCGATAGCGATGCCAAGACCGAGCGCGGGGCGCCGGGATAGATCCATTGTGCGCTGTAGCTGCTTTGCGCATAGGTCTGGTTCAGGATGTTATCGACCTCGATACGCGCGGTGATCCGGTCGGTCAGCGCGTATCCGATGCTTGCCTTTGCCTTTACATAGCCGTCCAGGCGCAGGTCGCTGCCGTCCAGCGCGGCGGCGCGGGGGCCGACATAGCTGGCGCCGGCCGCGAGATCGACATGCTGCGCCCCCACGGGCACCGTTGCGAACAGTTGCAGCGTACCGGCATGGCGAGGCACGTTCAGCACGTCGGAGCTGGGGATGTTCGGATCGCGCGCCTTTGCGTCGGTAAAGGCGTAGTTGCCGATCAGCCGCACCCCGCGCGCCAGGTCGACCTCGCCGTCGAATTCCACGCCCTGCGAGCGGATGCGCCCGGTGGTGAGGAAGTTCGGTTCCGCCAGATCGGTGACCAGCACGTTCTGCTTGGAAACGTGGAACCAGCTTGCCGCGGCACGGAAGGACGGCAGCACGACCTTGGCGCCGACCTCCCACCCACGACCGGTTTCGGGGGCGAAGGGCAGGCCGTTGCGGTCGACACTGGAATTGGCGCGGAACCCCTCGCCCCAATTGGCGTGGAAGGCGAAGCGGGGATCGGGGCGGAAGCGCACGCCGCCGCGAAATTCGATCGGGTTGCGCGTCAGCCGGCTGACGCGGCCGGCGATCTTGTTGTCGATCGTCTGGTCCAGATTTTCATAGCGCATGCCGCCCACGACGCTGAAGCTGTCGGTGACCTCCCACATGTCCTGCGCATAGGCGGCGACCGATTTGCGGCGCTCCGCCGTGACGGTGAAGGGGACGAGCGGGCCCGCTGTGCCGCCATAGACGGGATTGAACACATCGATTGGGTAGGGGTTGGCAGCGGTCGGGCGGAAGCGTTCCTGATAGGTGTCGAAATCCAGGTCGTAGAGCGTCACGCCGAAGCTTGGCCGATGCAGGCCGAGCAGATCGACGGTGCCGCGCACCTCCGCCCGCCCCGACCAGTCGGTCAGGTTCCAGTCGCGATAGCGACGCTGGCGCCGCACGACGCCGTTCACTGGTAGCGACGATGTCTCGGTGGAGAAGCCGCGGATCGTGGCGTCGCGGTAAGCCGCACCGCCCACCATCGTCCAGCTTCCGCCCAGATCCTGTTCCAGCGTCACCTCATGCCGCCAGTTGGTGGAGGATACGCGGCCGTCCGCCGGCTCGCCCAGGAAGCGGCGGCGCGACACGGCCTCCGCATCGTTGCCGATCGCCGGGATGCCGCGGTCGAAGGGCGAGCGGAACTCGATATATTCGCCCTGATAGGTGAGGGTCGTGCCGTCGAGGGGGCGCCAGCTTGCCGAGGGCGCGAACAGGCGGCGGCGCAGGTCGACATAATCGCGAAAGCCGTCGCTGTTCTCGATCGCGCCGACCAGCCGGATCGAGAAGCGGGGGTCGAGAAGCGATTCGACATCGGCCTCCACCCGCCACGTGCCGAAGGAACCGCCGCTGACCGTGGCCCCGGCACCGGTGCGGAACTGCGGCTTCTTGGTCACGACATTGACGATGCCGGCAGGATCGACCGCGCCGAACACCGCGCCGACCGGACCTTTCAGCACCTCGATACGCTCGACATTGGCGGGATCGCGCGGCGGGCCGAAGCCGCGATTGGCCAGAAAGCCGTCGACGAAATATTCCGCGCCGGTATCCGGCGTGCCTAGAAAGCCGCGGATCGCATAATTATCGCGCAGGCCACCCAGATTGTTCTGCTGCGAAATACCGCTGACCAGTTCCAGCGCGTCGGCCAGGCGGCGCACGCCGTAATCGTCCAGAATGCTGCGATCGAGCGCGATGCTCGCCTGCGACATACGCTCGGTGACGATGTCGGAGCCATTGACCCGGTCGACCCGGCGGCGGCCGAGCACGACGATATCGTCGACATTGTTATGATCGTGCGCATGCGCATGGTCGTCGTCGGCGGCCTCCGCCTGTTGCGCCGCTGCCGGCAGCGCAGGTGCGGCAAACAGGATCGCGGCCATCGCCAGCCAGCGCGCGCGCCCGCCCACCGGCACCCGCGTCGTCGTCGTCATCGTCATGCTTGTCCCCGTACGCCGTCATTGCAGCTTGCGTTATGATACACCGTCTCATAGTGGGACTGTGTTGCGGTGCAAGGTGAAAACGGCGGGCATGCCGGGATCGACCGGTTCCGCTCGGGCTTTGACCTCTTATGGAGTGTACGTGTCGCCATTATACCCGCTGCTGCTGTCGTTGGCCGTGATCCAGCCGACCCCCGACCCGACACCGAATGTGAATCCGCCCGCGCAGGATCCGGCGCGGCCCCGCGTCACCCTGCCGCCGGCCATGCCCTGGTCGGGGCGGAGCGAGGCCCTGATCGCCAAACCGGGCGATCCCTGGATCACCCCGGCCGAGGCGAACGGCTTCACCGCCACGCCTTCCTATGACGAAACGCATGCATGGATCGACCGGCTGGTCGCTGCATCGCCGCTGCTGTCGCGCGAGGTGTTCGGCCGGACATCGGAGGGGCGCGCGCTCTATGCGGTGCGGGCGCATCGTGGTGCCGCGGGCAAGCCCGTCGTGCTGATCCAGGCGGGCATCCATTCCGGCGAGATCGACGGCAAGGATGCCGGATTGATGCTGTTGCGCGACATTGCCCTGCGCGACAAGGCGGACCTGCTGGCGCAGGTCGATATCGTGTTCGTGCCGATCTACAACGCCGACGGGCATGAACGGGCGAGCCCGTATAACCGGCCCAACCAGCGCGGGCCGAACAATCCGGGCGAACGATCGACGCCGCAGGGGATCAACCTGAACCGCGATTACGCCAAGGCCGACGCACCCGAGACGCAAGGGATGCTGGCGCTGCTGCGGCGGCTGGACCCGGTACTGTATCTCGACATGCACGTGTCGGACGGGTTCGATCACGGGTACGACGTGACCTATACCTTTGCCGCCTGGGGCACCTATACCCAGTCGCCCGCGATCACGGCGTGGCTGAACGGGTCGTTCCAGGCCGGCGTCGATCCCTTTGTGCGCCGGATGGGGCACCACCCGCATTTCTATCCCAGCGCGATCGACGAGCGCGATCTGTCCAAGGGATTGCGCTTCGCCTCGGAGGGGCCACGCTATTCGACCGGCTATGGCGACTATGCCCGCATCCCCACGGTGCTGGTCGAAATGCACTGCCTGAAACCCTATCGGCAACGCGTGCGGGGCGCCTATGCGATGATGGAAGGGGCGATCCGCCAGACCGCCCGCGACCTGCCTGCGCTACGGGCCGCGATCGCCGCGGACCGTGCTGCACGACCCGATACGCTGACCGTGAAATGGGAACGGCGCACGACCCCGATCGCGCAGGTGCCCTTCACCGCCATGGCGGCGCAACGCTATCGCTCGCCCGCCTCGGGGGAAGAGGAACTCCGCTACCTCGCGCGCACGGAGGAAACCCGCGTGCCGGTGATCGGACAGGATGCAGTGGCACAGGTAATGCCGCCGCGCGCATGGTGGGTGCCGGCGAGCGCCACCGCAGTGATCGCCCGGCTGGACCTGCACGGCATCCGGTACGAACGGATCGCCGCGCCGCGCGAGATGACGCTGGACCGCGTGCGCCTGAGCGAACCCAGGCTGGGGCCGGTCGCCGATGGCCGGGTGATGCTGTTCGCCGGCGGCTTTCATCATGCGCCGGAGACCGCGCTGTGGCGCGTCGGATCGGTACGTGTGCCCTATGATCAGCCGCGCGGGCTGCTCGCGGCCGCGTTGCTGGAGCCGGAGGCGGTCGACTCGCTGCTCGCCTGGGGCTTCTTCCCGGAAATGCTGCAGGCGAATGGCGCGATGGAGCGCTATGCCAGCGTACCGATGGCGGAAGCGATGCTGGCACGCGATCCGGCGTTGAAGGCGGCGTTCGAGGATCGGCTGCGCCATGACCCGGCCTTTGCCGCCGATGGCGCGGCGCGGCTGGCCTGGTTCGTGGCGCGCTCGCCCTATGCCGATGATCGCTACCTGCTGTATCCGGTCGGGCGCGAGGTCGAGGGGCGATAGCTATTCGACCAGCATCCCCTCCGGCGGGGTGCGGACGATGAAATGTCCCTTCACCCCTTCCGGCCACTGCTTGAAGGGGACGCGGCCATGCTCGCTATCGGCATAGGCGGTCGCGTAATCGAGCAGCGCGCGTGCCGCATCCGCGTCGGGCGCGAAGCGGCCAAGGACATAGCCGACCTTGGCCGCCGCGCGCAGATGCACGGTGCAATGTTCGGTGCAGGCGAACAGGCAGGGCATCGTCTCCACCGTCACCGCGGCATAACGCGGGTCGAGCGCCTGCACCACGCGCAGCGCCTCGGCCAGGCGCGCGCCGCCGCGCTGGCCATGTTCGTCCTCGCGCGCGTCGGCGGAAAAGCGGCAGGTATCGCAGACGACGAGCGAGGGACCGGGAGCGGCGGGCTTCAACTGCATGGAGGGTCCTTTAGAAGATCAGCGTTCGAACAGGCGGTCGGCAAGCGGTTCGCGCGCCTGCCAGCCGCGGCGTTCCAGTTCGGGGATGTCGGACGGGTCCTGCGGATAGCCCAGGCACAGCACGCCGATCAGCGTCCAGCCGGCCGGCACGTCCAGCATCGCGGCAACGGGCAGCGGATCGAGGATCGATACCCAGCCGAGCCCCAGTCCGCGGGCCCGCGCGGCAAGCCATAGCGTGTGGATCGCCATCACGCTCGAATAGCGCAGCATTTCGGGCATGGTCGCGATGCCAAGGCCGTGGCCGGCGGCGGGACTCTCGTCGTTGAACACGGCCAGGATCTCAGGCGCTTCCCGCAAACCGTGGAGCTTCAACGCGCGGTAATGCGCCGGGTCGGCCTGTTGGCGCGCAGCGTCGGCATTGCACGTGTCGGCATGGGCCGCCAGCCGGGCACGCAAGGCGGGGCTGCGGATGCGGACGAGGCGCCAGGGCTGTGCGTTGCCGACCGAGGGGGCAAGCGTGACGGTGGCGAGCAGCGCCCGCCACAGCGGCGCCGGTATCGGGTCGGTGCGGAAATGGCGGACATCGCGGCGCCAGGCGAGCAGTTGCTCGAACTGGGCGCAAAAGGCGGCATCGAACTGCGGCGGCGTCACCGGGCATCCTCTCCCCGGCGCAGCAGATAGGTGTCCATGATCCAGCCGTGTTCGGCCCGCAGCGCGGCGCGGGTGGCGACGATGCGCGCCGCGACATCCGCCAGCGGCCCGGCATCGATCGCCTGATGCGGCATGCCGAGATAGGCGCCCCACCAGATATGCACGCCCAGCGGCGGCAGGTCGGCAAAGGCGCAGTGGCCGTCCAGCATGACCGCCAGCGTATCGACACCCGAAGGCCAGCCACCATCGCGCAGGCGGCGACCGGTGGTGACCAGCACGGGCGCGGCCAGCGCGTTCAGCGGCACGCCATGTGCGGCCGTCAGTGCCTGCAGGCTGGTGATGCCGGGAATGAAGGACAGGCGGATACGGGCGTCCAGCCGCCGTGCGATACGGATCGTGCTGTCATAAAGCGAAGGGTCGCCCCAGACGAGCAGGGCGAGGCGGCCGCCGTCGGGCAGATGGGTGGCGATCTCGCGCGCCCAGATCGCGGCGATCGCGTCGTGCCAGCGATCGACTGCGTCCAGATAGTCGGGCTGCGCTTCCCGCGACGGCAGGTCGAACTCCACGACACGCGTGGTGTCGGTCAGCACATCGGCGCAGATCGCGCGGCGCAGGTCGATCAGGTCGGACTTGGCGGCGCCTTTGCGGGGCAGCAGGATCAGGTTGGCGGCGCGCATCGCGGTCTCTGCGGCGCGGGTCAGGTGGTCGGGATTGCCGGTGCCGATGCCGATCAGCGCCAGCTCTATCGCCATCGGCGCGCTCATCGCGCGGCGACCATGTGGAAGAAGGTGCCGGTCACGGTGCCGCGATGCGACCCGGTTTCGATCACCGCCGCGCCGGTCGCGTCGTGGACCTGCGCCAAGGGCGCATCGGGCTGGGTGATGACGGTCGAATAATGGAACTCATGGCCGGCGAGACGGCGGCCTGCGGGCAATCCGGCCATGGGGACGTTCAACACCGCTTCGCGGTAGCCGAGATGCATGCGGCGCTTCTCGTAGCTGGTGACGAGGCCGAGCAGCCCTGCCATGCGGTGCCGGGAGCCGCCGGCATCGATCAACCCCTCGCCCAGGGCCATGTAGCCGCCGCATTCGCCGTGGATCGGCCGGGTACGGGCATGTTCGGCCAGTGCGCTGCGGAAGTGATCCGCGGCGGCAAGGCGGCCGGCATGCAGTTCGGGATAGCCGCCCGGCAACCAGACGAGATCGGCCGATGCATCGGGTGCTTCGTCCGCGAGCGGGGAGAAGGGCAGGATCTGCGCGCCTGCCGTTCTCCACGCGTCCAGCAGATGCGGGTAGGTGAAGGAGAAGGCGGCATCCTGTGCCAGCGCGATGCGCTGCGCCGGCGGTGCCCAGGCAGCGATGGAGGGGGCGGCGGGACGCGGCGTGGCACGCGCGGCGTCGCGGATCGCGGACAGGTCGACATGCGCGGTCAGGAACGCGGCATATTCGGCGATCAGTGCATCCAGTGCGGGATGCTCGGCGGCCTGGACCAGCCCCAGATGCCGTTCGGGCAGGACGAGGTCGCCGCGCCTGGGCAGCGCGCCCAGCACGCGGATGCCCTGTGCCGCCATGCCGGCGCGGATCAGGCGCTCGTGGCGCGGACTGGCGACGCGGTTCAGGATGACGCCGGCGAACGGCAGATCGGGATCGAAGCGTGCAAACCCCAGCGCGGTCGCCGCGGCCGATTGCGCCTGGCCCGATACGTCGAGGACGAGGATCACCGGATAGCCCATCCGGTGCGCGATCTCCGCGCTGGCGCCGGTGCCGCTCGCACCGGGCGTGGCCACCCCGTCGAAAAGGCCCATCGACCCTTCCACGATGGCAAGGTCCGCATCCCCGGCCTTGCCGCCCAATGCATCGAGCAGGGCACCCGGCATCGTCCAGCCATCCAGGTTGAAGGAGGCGCGGCCGCACGCGGCGTGGTGAAAAGCGGGATCGATGTAATCGGGACCACTTTTGAACGGCTGCACGCTCAGGCCCGCATCGCTGAATGCCCGCAGCAGGCCCAGCATGACGGTCGTCTTGCCGGTGCCGGATGCGGGGGCCGCGATCAAAAGACCGGGCGTGGTCATGCGCTCACCGGCCGAAAACGCCGATCATAACCATCTGCATATAAACGGCTTTCCTTAAAGGATGGATCACCCAGCACCGGCCCGACCAGAATCAGCGCCGTCCGCTCCGGCCCTTCCGCCGCCATATCCTCGATCGTGTCCAGCGTCCCCCGCACGATCCGCTCCTCCGGCCAACTCGCCCACCAAACAACCGCCACCGGACACTCCCCCCCAAACCCCGCCTTCAGGTCCGCTACGATGGACGCAAGATTCTGAATCGAAAGGTGAATTGCCAATGTCGCCCCTGTGGCGGCGAAATTGGTGAGGGTTTCGGTGGGGGGCATGGTGGTGGCGCGGCCGGGGGTGCGGGTGAGGACGAGGGACTGGGCGAGGCCGGGGAGCGTCAGTTCGGCCTCCAGAGCGGCGGCGGCGGCGGCGAAGGCGGGGACGCCGGGGGTGATGGTGAAGGGGATGCCGAGGGCGCGCAGGCGGCGAAGCTGTTCGCCCATCGCGGACCAGATCGACAGGTCGCCGGAATGGAGGCGCGCGACGTCGTGGCCGGCGGCATGGGCTGCGGCAATCTCGTCGATGATCGTATCGAGCGTCATCGGCGCGGTATTCACGATGCGCGCACCGGGTGGACAATGATCGAGCAGTGCGGACGGCACCAGCGAGCCGGCATACAGGCAGACGGGCGAACCCGCGATCCGATCGCGCCCGCGCAAGGTGAGCAGATCCGGCGCACCGGGGCCGGCGCCGATGAAATGAACGGTCATGATAAGATTCCTCGGGCAATGGCGCAGGTGACGGTACGGTCGGGTGAGATGCGGCGCGTCGCGAGAAGGCGTGCCGCCGGACCGGCGGCGGCAAGGGCGCACGCCTCGGCCACGCTGCCGATGCCGCGATGCCCGAGGCTTGCGACCGAACGGGTGGGCGTTGCGATGCCGACAAGGGCGTGCGGGGGCAGAGCGACGAGTGGCAGGTCGAGCAGCGCGGCAAGTTCGTCAAGCATCGCGGCGCGATCCTGCGGTGCGGCGATTACCGTGACGGGCGGGTGGCCATGGGCGGTGAGCCGCAGGGCGGCGTGGAACGCGGCCGTCGTTGCCGACGCGCGGGCGCCGAAGCCGGCTACGATCACCGGGTGATGCTCCATTGGACGATGGGGTGGCTGGCGCGCCAGCCGCGGCGGCGGCCGATCGGGGTGGCGAGGGAGAGGTCGAGGCGCAGGAGCGTGCCGCCGTGCGCGGCGTGGCGGCGGGCGAGGAGGGATTCGGATTCGAGGGTGACGGCGTTGGTGACGAGGCGGGTGCCAGGGGAGAGGCGTTGCCAGAGGTCGTCGAGCAGGGCGTCCGACAGGCCGCCGCCGATAAAAACCGCCTGTGGATCAGGAAGATCGGCCAATGCGTCCGGCGCGCGGCCCTCAATGATGCGCAGCCGGTCCGCGCCGAGCGCCACCGCGTTGGCGCGGGCGCGGGTGGCGCGGGTTTCGTCCGCTTCGATACCGATCGCGGCGGTGGAGGGATGGGCGAGCAGCCATTCGATCGCGATCGAGCCGGAGCCGGTGCCGATGTCCCACAACATCTCGCCGGGGCGCGGTGCGAGCGCGGACAGGGTGAGCGCACGAATTGCACGTTTCGTGATCTGTCCGTCATGCAGGAACCAGTCATCGGGACGGCCGGACGCGAGCGGAAGCACGGCACCATTGCCGGCCACCGCGACTGCGACGGCGACGGGATGGGCGATGTCGGCGGGCACGGCATCCGTCGCCCGCAGCGTGCGAATGCGCTCCCGCAGACCGCCAAGCGCCTCCATCACGGTCAGTTGGCTGGCACCGAAGCCGGCCCTGCGCAGATAATCACCAATGTCTGCAACCGCTTCGCCGTCGCGGAGGAGGACCAGCAGGCGCCGGGCGGGGGCGAGGTGAGGGCGGAGCCGTTCGAGCGGGGCGGCGTGGAGGCCGAGACAGGTGGTGTCCTCCAGCGGCCAGCCGAGCCGGGCGGCGGCGAGCGCGAAGGTGGAGGGGGCGGGGTGCGCGACCCATTCGGCGGGGGCAAGGTCGCGGGTGACGACCGTGCCGGCGCCGAACCAGAAGGGATCGCCCGAGGCGAGCATCACCACCCGCCGGCCGCGATGGGCGAGAAGCAGGGGGATGCCGTCGGCAAAGGGGACGGGCCAAGCGAGCGTTTCGGCGGTGGTTTCGCCGAGAAGCGCCAGGTGGCGGTCCGCCCCGGCGACGAGATCGGCGGCGGCGATCGCGGCGCGGCTTGCCGCGGACAGGCCGGCCGGTCCATCCTCGCCGATCCCGATGATCGTCAGCCAGGGTTTAGCGTCCGTCATGCAGCAGCCTTCCCGTCATATCCTGGTGCTGGGGGGCACGACCGAGGCGAGTGCGCTGGCCGAGGCGCTGGCCGCGCGGGGGGACGAGGCGGTGCTGAGCTATGCCGGGCGCGTCGCACGGCCACGCGCGCAGCCGATCGCCACGCGGGTCGGCGGCTTTGGCGGCGTGGACGGGCTGGTGCGATACCTGCGCGACGAGGGGGTGACGCATCTGGTGGATGCGACGCACCCCTTTGCCGGGCAGATGAGCGCCAACGCCGTGGCGGCCGCCGAACGGGCGGGCGTGCCGCTGGTCGCGCTGACCCGGCCCGGCTGGCGCGCGAAAGCCGGCGACCGGTGGCAGCGTGTGCCCGACATCGCCGCCGCGGTCGCCGCGCTGGCAGGACCGCCGCGCCGGATCATGCTGGCGCTGGGGCGGATGCATGTCGGCGCGTTCGCGATGCGGCCGCAGCATTTCTACCTGCTCCGCTTCGTGGAGGCGGGCGGCGAGGCGCCGCCGCTGCCACACCATCATCTGGTGATCGACCGGGGCCCGTTCGATGCCGAGGGCGATCGGCGGTTGATGGTGGCGCATGGCATCGACCTGGTGCTGGCCAAGGATGCGGGGGGCACAGGCGCGAGCGCCAAGCTGGACGCGGCGCGCGCGCTGGGCCTGCCGGTGATGCTGATCGACCGGCCGGCGGTGCCCGCCCGGCGCGAGATGCATGACGTGGCGGCGGTGCTGGACTGGATCGATCATGACGCGGATCGCGGCGTGTAGAGGATGGGCGTGCCCGGCCGGGCGATGACGCGCGTCGTGCCGGACCCGACAATGACGATGGTGCGCATGTCGGCCATGTCGCCGCGAGCCTGGGGAAGCGGGACGACCGAAAGCTGCTCCTGCGGCGTGGAGACGGCGCGGGCGAACAGCACGGGGCGGTCGTCGGCGCAGGTGTCGCGCAGGACCGCCAGCACGCGGTCCAGCGTATCGGGCCGGGCGCGCGAGCGGGGATTGTAGAAGGCCATGGCAAAATCGGCCTCGGCCGCAAGGGCCACGCGGCGTTCGATCAGCGCATGCGGCTTCAGATTGTCGGACAGGTTGATCGCACAGAAATCGTGGCCGAGCGGCGCGCCGGCACGCGCGGCGGCGGCCAGCATCGCGGTGATGCCCGGCAGCACGCGGATATCGAGCGCGGCGTGGACGGGGTTCGCCTCCACCACCTCGAACACCGCCGCCGCCATGGCGAAGACGCCGGGATCGCCCGACGAGACGACGACCACGCGGCGGCCCGATGCGGCCAGCGCCAGGGCATGGGCGGCGCGGTCCAGCTCGACCCGGTTGTCCGAGGGGTGGAGCGTCAGGCCGTCGCGCGGCGCGATGCGCGCGACATAGGGAATATAGCCGATCACGTCGGTCGCCTGCGCAAGCGCGGTGGTAACCTCGGGCGTGACCAGCGCTTCGTCGCCGGGGCCGAGGCCGGCGATGGCGAGCCAGCCCGGATTGTCCTTGGCGATCATGGGCGGCGCCCCTGACCGTGGATCAGCGCGATCGAGAAATAGGGTGCGGTGGCGGGCGCGTCGCACAGGCGGGTGACGCGTTCGCCCGCCATCGCGGCATGTTCGACCAGCCATGCCTGATCCGCGCGACCGGCGGCGGCCAGCGCGCGGCGCAGCTTGGCGAGGTGTCGACCGATCTTCATCACGACCAGTGCGTCGGTATCGCGGATGCGGCGGGTGAGCTCCTCCTCCGGCAGGGTCGCCATTGCGATCGTCAGCACATCGTCGCCCCAGGTGATCGGCGCGCCGCTGGCGGTCCAGGCGCCGGACATGCCGGTGATGCCGGGCACGACCTCCACCCCCACGCGACCGGACAGCCGGGTGTAGAGATGCATGAACGAGCCGTAGAAGAAGGGATCGCCCTCGCACAGCACCACGACATCCTCGCCGGTGGCGGCGAGGTCCGCCAGCTTTTCCGTCCACTGCGCGTAGAAGGCGGCGAGGCAGGCATTGTAGCGCGGATCGGCCACCGCGATCTCGGTGGTGACGGGATATTCCATCGCGTGTTCTACCGCATCGTCACGCAGCATGCCCTGCACGATGGTGCGGGCATGGCCGGTGCGACCGGCCTTGCGGAAAAAGGCGATGTGACGGCTGCTGCGGATCAGCCGGTCGGCGCGCACGCTCATCAGGTCGGGCGCGCCGGGGCCGAGGCCGACCCCCCGGATGGTGCCGCTCATTCCGCGCGGCTCGCCAATGCGTTGATCGCCGCGACGGTGATCGCGCTGCCGCCCAGTCGGCCGGCGACCGTGACGGACGGCACCGGCGGCGCGGCGAGCAGCGCCTCCTTCGATTCCACCGCGCCGACAAAGCCGACCGGGCAGCCGATGATGGCGGCGGGGCGGGGGCAGGCGGGGTCCTCCAGCATGTTGAGCAGGTGGAAAAGCGCGGTGGGGGCGTTGCCGATCGCGACCAGCGCCCCGGCGAGATGCGGGCGCCACAATTCCAGCGCGGCGGCGGAGCGGGTGGTGCCCATCGTCCGCGCCAGATCGGGAACGGCAGGATCGCGCAGCGTGCAGAGAACGGCGTTGTCGGCGGGCAGGCGGGCGCGGGTCACCCCCTCGCTGACCATGTGCGCGTCGCACAGGATCGGCGCGCCCGCCGCCAGCGCGGCTCGTGCGGCGGCGGCGAAGCCGGGGGTGAAGCGGATATGGTCGGCCAGTTCGACCATGCCGGCGGCGTGGATCATGCGGACGGCGACGGGCTCTTCCTCCGCCGGGAAGCGCGCCAGATCGGCCTCGCGCCGGATGGTGGCGAAGGACTGGCGATAGATGGCGGCGCCATCGGTTTCGTAAGAGTGGGGCATCACTGGGGTCCGAAAAGGGCGAGCACCTGATCCGGCGACAGGCCGGACCGGGGTGGGTGGGCAAGGTCGAAGCGGCCGTCGCGGCCGGTGAGAACGATGTCGGCCGGGTGGGCGCGGGCGCAGTGCTTGGCGCAGGCGGAGACGTGGAGCGTGCCGGGGACGAGAGGGGCAAGGCGGGTGGCGAGCGCCCGCGTTTCCACGCTGGCCTGCGGACAGGCAGGCGCGCCGGGGCAGGCATCGACATCCATCAGCGGCGAGGGGGCGGTGAGGAAGCCGGGGGCGTCCGTGCCACCCTCGACCAGCATCCGGCGCCAGGGAGTGAGGCGCAGTGCCTCCGCACCGCTGGCGTGGAGAAAGGCGGCAAGCGTGGCGGCGTCGGTGCGGCCGAAGGGGATGCCGCGCACCGCGGGCGCGGGTTGCGGAATGGCGCGGGTGGGGGCGGGAGCGTGCGGCCCGGTGGCCCAGCCGGGCAGGGGCACGGCGTGGCGGGCCATGCGGCGGGCCTGCACACCGCCGGTGGCGAGGAACCAGCGGGCGAGCGCGATCAGCGCGTCGGGGGCTTCGTTCGCGGTGATCGTGCAGCCGGTGGCGCGGCCCTCTGCGCGCAGGAGCAGGGCGCCGTCACTCGCGCGTTCGATGCGGAAGTCGGCGGGCGTCCGAGTCAGGATCGGGGCGGGGCCGGCGTCGATCGCGAAGCCCATCTTGGGCGGCAGGTCGGGCAGGTCTGGCAGGCGACCCAGCAGTGCGGTGGCGATGGCATGGGTGTCGTCGCCCGCCTGCCAGTCGGGAGCGGTGAGGATGGTGCGGCGTGCCTCCATCGCAGGGTCGGCGTCGACCAGATGGTGGTGCTGGAGATCGGACAGGAGGGCGGGCCAGCCCGCCTCGGTCACGCCGCGCAGTTGCAGGTTGGCACGGTTGGTGAGGTCGATCATGCCGTTGCCGTGGGTTTGCGCGGCCTGTGCCAGCGCGCGCGCTTGCGTACCGGTCAGGCGCGACAGGCGCGGGCGGATGCGGACGAGCAGGCCGTCGCCGGCCATCATCGGTCGCCATGCATCGGGGCACCAGCCGCGGATCATAGCCCCGTGTCCAGGGCGGCGGCGATCGAGTTGCGGCGGGTGCGCCACAGACCGGCGGCGTGGAGGGCGGCGAAACGCGCCTCCATCGCGGCGAGGGCCTGCGGATTGGCGGCGGCGAGAAAGGCGCGGACCTGCGGGTCGGCGAGCGTCGCTTCGTAATAACGGTCGAACAGTTCGGGGGCGACGGCGTCCGCCAGGTGCGAAAAGGCGCCGAGATGGTCGAGCGTGGCGGCGATCTCGGCGGCACCGCGAAAGCCGTGGCGCATCATGCCCGCGATCCAGCCGGGATGCGCGGCGCGGGCATGGACGACGCGGGCGATCTCCTGCGGCAGCGTGCGGGTGCAGATGCGCTCGGGGTCGCGCGCGTCGAGATGGTAGAGCGCGGCCGATCCGCCGGTGAGCGCCCGGGCGGCGGCGAAGCCGGCTTCGTGCGCGGCATAGTCGGCGGCGAGCAGCAGGTCGGTTTCGGGCAGGTCCTGGACGTGGACGAAGCCTTGCGCGGCACCGACCCGCGCGGCGATGCCGGCGGGATCGTGGGCATCGCCGGCGTCGAGGGCATGGGCGGAGGCGGCGAGCCAGGCGCGGCCGGCGGCTTGCCGGGCCTGCGGCGTGTAGGTCTCGCCAAGGTCGCCGAGGCCGACGCCGTAGCGTCCGGGGGCGGGGCCGTAGACGCGGGGGGTTGCGTCGCCGGCGACGAAGGGGTTGCGGTCGACGGGTTCGTCGCGAAGGGCGAGCGCGCGGACGGCTTGGCCGAAGAGCTGGATCAGGGTGGGAAAGGCGTCGCGGAACAGGCCGGAGACGCGCAGCGTGACGTCGACGCGGGGGCGGTCGAGCCGGGCGAGGGGCAGGATCTCGAAGCCGGTGACGCGGGTGGAGCGGTGGTCCCATACCGGCTCGACGCCGAGCAGGTGGAGCGCCATGGCGAACTCCTCGCCCGCGGTGCGCATCGTGGCGGAGCCCCAGAGATCGACCACCAGGGTGCGCAGCCAGTCGCCCTCGTCCTGGAGATGGCGGCGGACGAGTTCGTCGGCGAGGCGGATGCCCTGCTGGTGCGCGGCGCGCGAGGGGGTGGCGCGCGGGTCGATGGTGTAAAGGTTGCGGCCGGTGGGCAGCACGTCGCTGCGCCCGCGATGGGGCGAGCCGGCGGGGCCGGGGGAAACATGGGCGCCGGCCAGCCCGGCGAGCAGGCCGGCGCGCTCGGCCTGTCCTTGCGGACCGCGGCCATAGATGTGCAGGCCGTCGCCATATTGGCTGTCCTTCACGTCGCAGACGAACGCGTCGATGCGCGCGATGTCGGGGCCCATGGCGAGGCCGGCGGCGGCGGCTTCGTCGGTGATGTCGGTGCGCAGCCGGTCCCGGCGGGCGGGGTCGAGGCCGTCGGCGCTGGCGAATTCGTCGAGCAGCGCCTCCAGCCGGGCGAGGCCGGCGCCGGTGCCGCTGCGGACCAGCGGCGGGGGCGCGTGGCCCAGGGTGACGGCGCCGATGCGGCGCTTGGCCTGCGCGGCCTCGCCCGGATCGTTGACGATGAAGGGGTAGAGGACGGGCAGGTCGCGGACCAGCGCGTCGGGCCAGCACGCGCCCGACAGCGCGACCGCCTTGCCGGGGAGCCATTCCAGGGTGCCGTGGGCGCCGACATGGATGATGGCGTCGGTGCCGCGGGCGTGGAGCCAGAGATGGAAGGCGACATAGGCATGGGACGGGCAGCGCGACAGGTCGTGATAGTCGTCGGCGCGGGTGTCGGGACGGCCGCGCTCGGGCTGCAGCGCGATCAGGGTGTTGCCGTGGGCGATGGCGGGGAAGTGGAAGGCGTCGCCTTGCGGTTCGCCCCAGCTTTGCCGGAGATCGGTGCGCAGCGCGGGGGGGAGCGTGGCGAGCGCGGCGCGGTAGTCGGCAAGCGGCCAGCGAATCGTGCGCGTGGCGAGGGCCTGCGCCAGATCGGGGGCGGGGGGCACGCCGATGTCTTCGAGGATGGCGTGGGTGGAGGCGATGGCGTCGAGGCCGACGGCGTGCGCCATCTGGTGCGCCTTGCCGGGATAGGTGGAGAGGATGATCGCGGTGCGGCGCCGTGTGGCGGGGGTTTGCCCGAGGCGGATGCGCGCGGCGACGCGCGCGGCGATGGCGGCGATGCGTTCGGGGTCGGGGCGGTGGCGGCGGGGGGCGAAGTCGAGCGCGGGGTCGTGGGGGGCGTCTTCCTTGAAGCTGGCGACGCCGGCGAAGAGGCGGCCGTCGACCTCGGGCAGGACGACGTGCATGGCGAGGTCGGCGGGGGAAAGGCCGCGGGGGGCCCCGGTCCATGCGGCGTGGGTGGAGGTGGCGAGCGCGACCTGAAAGATCGGCGCGCCCCCTGTGTCGAGGGGGGCGGAAAAGGCGGTGGCGTTGAGGATGGCCGCGGGGGCGAGGTGCGCGATCCAGCGGTGGAGCCAGCCTTGTGCTTCCTCGGCTTTCAGGGAGGGGAGATAGAGGGGGAGGACGGCGAAGCCGCGATCCTCCAGCGCGGTCCGCAGCGCGGCGATCGGGGCCGTGTCGTCGGCGACGCGGTAGGCGCGGTAGAAGAGGATGAGGACGGTGGGGGCCTTCGCGGTGAGCGCGAAGGCGGCGGGGCAGGTTGGGTTCCAGGCGCCGACCGGGGGGATGGGAGGTGGGGCTTGTGCTTCGACTTCGCTTGGGCCGAACGGGTCGGGGAGGTTGGCGGCTTTTGCCAACAGGTCGAGCGCCTGGCCGGCGGCGGTGGGGCCGCCTTGTTCGCAAAGCCCGGCCAGCGTGCGGAGCAGGGGGACGGGGAGCGTGGAGGCCTTGTCGAGGCGCACATCCTCGCGGCCATCGGCGGGGAGGACGGCGAGCGCGATGCCGTGGTCGCGCGCGATGCGCTCCATCTGCGACAGGCCGTAGCTCCAATAGGAGGGGCCGCCGATCAGGCGGATCAGGATCGCCTTTGCATGTACCGCGGTGCGCTCGACATAGGTGTCGACCGACAGCGGATGGGCGAGCTGCTCCAGATTGGCGAGGCGCAGCGAGGCGCGCCCCGCCCCCTGCCAGCCGGCGGCAAAGGCACGCAGGTCGCTGTCGGAGAAGGAGAGCACCAGCAGGTCGCCGGGGCTTTGCCCCAGATCCCGGGGCACGGCGCCCTCCTCCAGTCCGTGGCTCTCGCGAAAGACGAGATGCATGGCCGGATCAGCCCGCCAGCGCGGTCCGTATCGCGGGCGGGTCGATGCGGTCATGCTCGGCGATGACGACGAGGCGGGTGGCGCGCGCCTCGTCCGCGCGCCACGGCCGGTCATATTGCGTGCGGACGCGGCCGCCGACCGCCTGGACGAGCAGGCGCATCGGCTTGCCCGACACCGCGGCATAGCCCTTCACGCGCAGGATGTCGTGCGAGGCGGCCAGCGCCTCGATCCGGGCGGCGAGCGCGTCGGGCGTGGCGATTTCGGGCAGATCGACGACGATGCTGTCGAAATCCTCATGCTCGTGATCGTCGGCACCGTCATGATGCGAGGGGCGGGCGGCGATGTCGTCCTCGGCGGCGGCGCCGAGGCCCAGCACGACCCGCGGATCGATGATGCCGTCGGTCAGCTCGACCACGGGCAGCGGGCGCGGCGCCTGCGCGGCGATGACGGCGCGGGCGGCGGCGAGGCCGTCCGGCCCCGCCAGATCGGCCTTGGTGAGCAGCACGAGATCGGCGCAGGCGAGCTGGTCCTCGAACACCTCGGCCAGCGGGGTTTCATGGTCGAGGCTGGGGTCGGCGGCGCGCTGCGCATCGACCGCGGCGAGATCGGATGCGAAACGGCCGGCGGCGACCGCCTCCGCATCCGCCAGCGCGATGACGCCGTCGACGGTGATGCGCGAGCGGATCGCGGGCCAGTCGAATGCTTTCAGGAGCGGCTTGGGCAGCGCGAGGCCGGAGGTTTCGATCAGGATGTGATCGGGGCGTGGGTCGAGCGCGAGCAAGGCTTCGACGGTTGGCACGAAATCGTCGGCGACGGTGCAGCAGATGCAGCCGTTTGCCAGCTCGACGATGTTTTCCGCCGGGCAATCGGGAATGGCGCACCCCTTCAAGATGTCGCCGTCGACGCCGAGCGTGCCGAATTCATTGACCACGACCGCGAGGCGGCGGCCGTTCGCGGCGCGGATCAGGTGGCTGATCAGCGTCGTCTTGCCCGCCCCCAGAAAGCCGGTGACGATGGTGACGGGGACTTTGGATAGATCCGGGGAAAGATCCGGCATGTGCATTCTCCGCCCGCGCCTTGCATCAACGACAAAACGGACGGGGCTTGCCTGACGGCGGGCACGCGGACTCCGGGCGGACGCGGGGCAGGCGTCCGAAGCCACGCACCGTTTGCGACCCCGGCCGCATCCAGTGTCGTCGCTCAGACGGAGAACCGTGCCTTGGCCATCCCCTGGACCCAGGCAAGAGCGACACCGCGCCGGCAGGTCTCCTGGCTCACGGGTCGTCGCGATCGCGGCACGGCCTTCCCGGATCGAAACCCAGTGGCTGCCCCGACAAAGGGGCGTGTGCCGCGCGCTCTCCGCTTACAGTTGCAGGGACAGCCGTGGATTTGCACCACATTCCCATTCAAAGCCCTTGAGGGGCACCGGCGCGCGTCGGGGCGGATGATCCGCCCCGGCCACGGCTTTAGCGGGCGGGTGCGGGGCCGACAACAGGCGTGTCGTCGAAGCGCTTCCACCGGTAGATGGCGAAGCTGACCAGCCAGCAGGCAACGAACAGGCCGACGATCGCGAAGCCCAAGCCGTTGAAGCTGCCGCCGAGATCGGTGGCCAGCGTCCACACGCCGCCGCGAAGCTCCAGCTTGTCGGCGATCAGGGCCAGCGTCTCGATCCCGCCGATCGCGATGGCGACGATCGCGGAGACGAGGGTGATGGTGATGTTGTAGTAGAGTTTTCTGATCGGCTTCACGAACGCCCAGCGATAGGCGCCGAGCATCACCACCCCGTCCGCGGTGTCGACCAGCGCCATGCCGGCGGCGAACAGGGCGGGCAGGACGAGGATGGTGGCGATGCTCATGCCATCGGCGGCCTGTGCGGCGGAAAGCCCCAGGATCGCGACCTCGGTCGCGGTGTCGAAGCCGAGCCCGAACAACAGGCCGAGCGGCGCCATGTGCCAGCTTTTGGTGACCAGCCGGAACATTGGCCGGAACAGCCGCGACAACGGTCCGCGCGCGGCGGTGAGCATGTCGAGATCGGCCTCTTCATAGATGCCGCCGGCGCGGACGTGGCGGAAGCTGGCCCAGACCGAGCGCAGGATCAGGAGGTTCATCGCGGCGATGGCGAACAGGAAGGTCGCGGAGATGCCGGTGGCGACGACGCCGCCGACCTGTCCGAACGCCTCGAATCGGGCGAGCGCGTTGGCGGTCAGCGCGACCGCGACGGCGGCGACCAGCACGATGGCGGAATGGCCGAGCGCGAACCAGAAGCCGACGGCGACCGGGCGCTGGCCGTCCTGCATCAGCTTGCGGGTGACGTTGTCGATCGCGGCGATATGGTCGGCATCGACCGCGTGGCGCAGGCCCAGCCCCCAGGCGAGCGCGGCGGTGCCGAGCAGCAGCGCATCGTGGCGGGCGAGCGCAAGCGCCCAGGCCCAGCAGGCGAGATTGGCGAGGATCAGCAGCGCGAACAGCGCGGCGATGCGGCGTTTCAGGGGGGAATCGGACAGGGTCATGCGGCAATCCGGCGGGCGTCCGACATGACGGGGGCCTACCACCGGCGCGAACCGGTGGCCGGCGCCGCAGGACCGACCGGACGCCATGAGCGGCCGGGCACGCGTCGCCGTGGCGGCCCCCGCCGCCTGGGTGCGCGTCGCTCAACGGACCAGCCGTGCCGCGGCCATCCCCTGGACCGGCGGACAAGAGCGACCTGACGCCGGCAGGTCTCCTGGCTCGCGGGTCACAGCCACGGTGCCGTACCTTCCCAGATCGAACGGTCGACCCGTTCGGTCCAGTGGCTGTGCCCTTGATGGGGCACGTCCGGCACCGCGCTCGCCGCTTACAGTTGCAGGGACAGCCGCGGATTGGGGCGGCTCGGCGGCCGCCTTTCACCGTGTTCCCTTTTAAGCCCCTTGTGGGGGCACCGGCGCGATCGGCGACGGGGGTAGGGTGTGTGGGGGCGGGGGGCAAGTATCTTCCACCCCTCTCGCCCACGGGGAGAGGGAAGGGGCCCGCTGCCGCCAGGCAGTGGGAAGGGTGAGGGGATGCCGCGGGCGATGCGCTGTTTGGCGGCCCCTCACCCTCCCCACGGCTAAAGCCGCGGGTCCCCTCCAGCATCAGGTCGCCCCTGCCCCCGGCATGGGCTGAACAGCGCGGGGCGCCGTTCACCTGATGCTCCCCAGAGGGGAGAGGGCGTAGGGGGCCTTCCTCCTATCTCGGTTAAGTGGTTTGCGTCGTGCGCGGTTTGGGGTAGCGAGCGGATATGGCTTCCACGATCGCATGCGATGTCGCGATCGTCGGTGCGGGTCTGGCGGGTAGCCTGGTCGCACTGGCGCTGAAAGGACGGCACCCGGACCTCGACGTCCGGCTAGTCGATGCGGGCGACAGCATCGGCGGCAACCACCTGTGGTCGTTCTTCGGCAGCGATGTTGCGCGCGCCGACCGCTGGATCGTGGAGCGCGCCGTCGCCCATGCCTGGGCCAGCTATGACGTGGCGTTTCCGGCGCATGGCCGGACGATCGCGCAGCCCTATTACTCGATCGAGAGCAGCCGGCTGGACCGGGTGGTGCGCGCCACCCTGCCCGAACAGGCGCTGTTGCTGGGGCGCAAGGCGCTGGGCGTGTCGGCGACCGCGGTGGTGCTGGCCGATGGCGACCGGATCGAGGCGAAGGGCGTGATCGACACGCGCGGGACGGGCGACCTGTCCACGCTGGATTGCGGATGGCAGAAATTCGTCGGGCGCGAACTGGCGCTGGCGGCGCCGCACGGGCGCGAGCGGCCGGTGGTGATGGATGCGACGGTGAAGCAGGTGGACGGTTACCGCTTCGTCTACGTCCTGCCCTTCGGGGCCGACCGCATCTTCGTCGAGGACACCTATTATTCGACCTCCGCCGACCTCAACCGCGGGGCGATCGTGCCGCGGCTGGAGCGATATGCCGCGGCGATGGACTGGGACGTCACCGAGGTCGTCCGCGAGGAAGCCGGCGTGTTGCCGGTGGCGATGGGCGGCAATTTCGAGGCTTATTGGCGATCGGGCGGGGCCAAGACGCCCAAGGCCGGGATGCGCGCCGGGCTGTTCCACCCGACCACCGGCTATTCGCTGCCCGATGCGATCCGTACGGCCAGCGCGATCGCGGCGCGGCGCGACTTTGCGGGCGCGGACCTGCACGACCTGACCTATGGTCTGGCGCGGGACGCCTGGGACGCGCGCAAATTCTATCGTATGCTCGACACCATGCTGTTTCGGGCCGCCGAGCCCGAGGAACGCTACCGCGTGCTTGAGCGCTTCTATCGACTGGCGCCCGGCCTTATCGGGCGCTTCTATGCAGGACAATCGACCATGGCCGACAAGGCGCGTATCCTGACCGGCCGGCCGCCGGTGCCGATCGGCCGCGCGATCTCCGCGCTGAGGGGGGCCCGCGCATGAAGACCGCGATCGTCATCGGGTCGGGTTTCGGCGGGCTGGCGCTCGCCATCCGCCTGCAATCGGCGGGCGTGCAGACCACGATCGTGGAGTCGCGCGACAAGCCGGGCGGGCGGGCCTATTACTGGGAACGCGACGGCTTCACCTTCGATGCCGGGCCGACCGTGATCACCGATCCCAACTGCCTGCGCGAGCTGTGGCAGCTTACCGGCCGCGAGATGGCGGACGATGTGGTGCTCGATCCGGTCAACCCCTTCTACCGGCTGAACTGGGTCGACGGGACCAATTTCGACTATACCAACGACGACACGCTGCTGCGCTCCGAGATCGCCAAGCTGGAGCCGGACGATGTTGCCGGCTATCAGCGCTTCCTCGACTATGCGGCGGGCGTGTACCGGGAAGGCTATGAAAAGCTGGGCCATGTCGCGTTCCTCGACTTCGCGTCGATGGTGAAGGCGGCGCCGGCCCTGGCGAAGTACCAGGCTTGGAATTCGGTCTACGCGATGGTGTCCAAGTTCGTGAAGTCGGAGAAGCTGCGCGAGGCCTTGTCCTTCCACACGCTGCTGGTCGGCGGCAATCCGATGACGACGAGCGCGATCTATGCGCTGATCCACAAGCTGGAGCGCGACGGCGGCGTGTGGTTCGCGCGCGGCGGCACCAACCGGCTGGTCGCCGCGATGGTGACGCAGTTCGAGCGGATCGGCGGCGTGGTGCGGCTGGGCGATCCCGTCACGCGGATCGAGACGCTGGGCGACCGTGCGACGGGCGTGGTGACGAAGAGCGGCTGGACCGGGCAGGCGGATGCGATCGCGTCCAACGCGGACATCATGCACAGCTACCGCGACCTGCTGGGCGACAATCGCTCGGCCAAGCGCGTGACCAACCGGCTGGAGCGCAAGAAATATTCGCCGTCGCTGTTCGTGGTGCATTTCGGGATCAAGGGGACGTGGCCGGGCATCCCGCATCACATGATCCTGTTCGGACCGCGCTATAAGGGGCTGCTGACCGACATCTACGATCACGGGGTGCTGGCGGAGGATTTCTCGCTCTATCTGCACCACCCGACCGTGACCGATCCCAGCCTTGCGCCCGAGGGGCATTCGACCTTCTACGCGCTGGCGCCGGTGCCACACATGGGCAAGTTCCCGATGGACTGGGCCGAGGTCGGGCCGATCCTGGAAAAGCGCATCCTGGACGAGGTCGGCCGGCGGCTGATCCCCGATATCCATGAGCGGATCGTGACCAAATTCTCCTATGCGCCCAGCGACTTCGCAACCGACCTGAACGCGCATATGGGCTCGGCCTTCTCGCTGGAGCCGATCCTGACGCAGAGCGCCTATTTCCGGGTGCACAACCGCGACGATGCGATCCCGAACCTGTATTTCGTGGGTGCCGGCACGCATCCGGGGGCGGGAATTCCGGGCGTGGTCGGCTCGGCCAAGGCAACGGCGCGGCTGATGCTGGAGGATCGCTGAGGGGGAGCGGGCCGGCACCGCCCTAATCGAGCCGATCCACATCCTCGTCATGGCCGGTGCCGGAGCTGAGAAACGCCAGCCCCATCAGTGCACCGGCCAGCATCACCGATCCGCCGACGCCGGCGATGACGCCCAGCATCGTCACCAGGTGCAACGGCCCGAAACTGTGTGCCAGCGCCGCGATCGCCACCGCCACTGCGATGGCCGAGGCGAGCGTCATCCACGCCATGATCTCGCGAAACCGGGCCCAGGCAAAGGCCGCCTGATCCGGGTCGCCGAGCCCCTGCGGATCAGCCACGCCGCGGCACTCGTCCGGCGGGCAGGCGCGACAGGACCCCTTGCGCCACCGCCAGCACCTCGTGCCGAACGGGGTGACGCACCGCAAAGATCGCTACCCCCCAGCCTGCACAGCCGAGCAGCGCGCACAGGGCAAGCTGCCCGAAATGCATCGCGGCCGGCGCGACGAACCAGCGATAGGCGGCGAGCAGCGGCGCGATCGTCGCGATCGTGGCGATCAGGCTCTGCGCATAGATGACGAGCATCGCCCGCCAGCGGAATCCGGTCAGCGTCTGCATCAGACCGACATAGATCGCGAACCAGGCAATGCCATAGCCCAGCCGCGACACCGCCGCCCACTGAAGCCCCCAAAGCGCGCCAAGCAGCAGCAGCCCGACCGAGGCCACGGTATCGGCGACGTTGAGCAGCACCAGCCGGCGGATACGGCCGAGCAGGATCGGCAGCTCGATGTGCAGCGGCAGCGCGGTAAAGAAGACCTGCGCCAGCGACACCCAGAGCAGCAGCGGCGCGACACCGACCCAGCGTGGCCCGTACAGCATCAGCACGATCGGCGTCGCGGCGGCACCAAGGAACGCCATCGCCGGCCAGGTCGCCGCGCTATAGGCCGCGACGACGCGCTGATAGGGTGCACCCAGCGGGGCGCCCTCATCGCGCAGGCGCGCAAAGGCGGGGTAGAAGACGCCGTCCACCGCACCGCTGACCAGCATCTGCAACTGCGCGGCAAGGCTGACCGCGCGGCCGTACAGCCCGACCGCGGTCAGCGTCAGCACGCGGCCGATGACGAGCTCGGGACTGCGGGTGCCGACCGCCGAGCTGATATAAAGAAGCGACGCATTCGATCCGAAGCGCAGGATCGGCCCCGCGCCCTTCAGCCGCGGCGGAAAGGGCGGGCGGGCACCGCTGCGCCACAGGCCGATCGCGGCGCGCGCGCCCTGCTGCGCGACCGCGGCCCAGGCGAGCGAAAAGGCGGAATGGCCACCCGCCGCCAGCCCCAGCGCGACGGCGGCGTTGACCACCGCGGCGCCGACATTGACGAGAAAGATCGAGCGGAAATCCATGTCGCGCTGAAGCAAGGCGCTGGGCACGATGCCGAAGGGGACAAGCAGGTACGACCCCGCCACGATCGCCAGCAGCGGCGTGAGGCGCGCATCGTCATAGAAGCGCGCCACCGGCCAGGCGAGCGCGAGAATGACGAAGCCGATGCTGAGCGCAAAGATCAGCGACACCGAAAAACAGGTGCGGATCTGCGCGTCGCTCAGGTCCTTTTCACCGGAAATGAACCGGCTGATCCCGAAATCCTGCAGGATCGACACCATCATCGCCGCCGACAAAGCGATCGAATACAGCCCCATTTCGGGCGGGGAGAGGAAGAAGCGGGAGATCACGACGCTGACCACGAACTGGATCGCAAACGCGATATATTGCGCGCCCATCGACCACAGGGCCGCGCCGCGTACGGTCGCCGCGTGGCTCATCGCCGCGCCAAGGCCAGCGCAAGCCGTCCGGCGGCAAGCGGGTGCCCGGACCGGATCATGCGTCCGGCGGCGCGCCAAAGGCCGGGTGTGCGGCGATGCCGCGGCGTTTCGCGCAGATAGTCCAGCAGCGCCCGGTGTGCGGGGCCAGCCAGGCCGTCGCCATCGTAGAGAGAACCTTCGATCAGCGTGGCGCGCACGCCGCGCGCCGTGCCCGGTGTGCCGAACAGGGCGTCGAGATCGCCGAGCGGGGGCAAGCGTTCCAGACCTTGGGTGGGATCGGGCCGTCCGTCCGCGCGGTGCCGATGCGCCGCCAGCGCGACCGCGGCGCCGTAACGCTGCTCCAGCCCGTGACGGCGGGATACCTGATCGGGCGATCCGCGATAGTGCAGCAAGCGCTCTGGCAGGCTGGTGATCCGTGTCCGCTCCGACAGGCGCAGCCACAGGTCGTAATCCTCGCTGTGGCGATAGGCCGCACGGTAGCCGCCCACCGCAAGGACGAGGTCGCGTCGCATCATCACCGAGGGGTGACAGATCAGCGCGCCGCCGGGAAGGGCCGCGCGAAACGCGGCGTCGTCGGTCGGATAAGCGACAGACCAGTCGCGGCGTACCGCTCCGTGCACGTCGATGCCGACGACGCCGGTTCCGAGGACACCGTGATCGGTGTGCGCCGACAGGAACCGCATCTGCGCGGCAAAGCGCTCGGGCAATGCGACATCGTCGCCATCCATGCGCGCGATCAGCGGGGCACGCGCCTCGGCGATCATCCGGTTCAGGCTGAAGATCAGTCCACGATTGGGTTGGTGGAAGGCACGGATGCGGGAATCGGCGGCGGCGTAGCGGTCGATGATCGCACCCGATCCGTCGGTCGCGCCGTCATCGACGATCAGGAATTCGAAGTCCCGGACGCTCTGCGCGAGAATGCTCTCGATCGCCGCCGCCAGAAAGGGGGCGTCGTTATGGACGCTTAGCACCACCGAGACGGCCGGGGTGGCGAACATGGAAGGGGGCGACGCGTACATGGACCCGCCCTAGCCCAAGGGCATGAACAACAGGTTGC